>CANQJB010000004.1 GCA_947624155.1 uncultured Clostridia bacterium | reverse complement strand
GGAAAGGAGAATCTGTAACGGATAAGCCGTACAGAGTGCCGCAGTGCCTATGAAATGCTACAACTCCGAGCCGAGCGCGGAAAAATCCCGCGCAAATGTTATATTAAAGATTGCTGCCGTTTTAATATGGTTGGGTGCGGTCCTTTGCCTGCTCACGCACCGAGACGAGCTAACCGTCGAAAAAATCGTTAATTTCACCCCGAAAAATCCCGCCTTGGCGATTATGATAATGCTTTTTCTGTATGCCTTAAAAGGCATATCAATGCCTATCTACGGCGGGATTCTGTATGCCGCAAGCGGAATTATCTTCCCTCTGCCGACCGCCATAGCCGTGAATACTGCGGGCAGTGTTATTATGACGACTCTGCCGTTTTTGATCGGTAAACATCTGGGCGCAAAGCTGCTCGACCGATTAGTTCAAAAGAATCCGAAGCTTGAGCTTTTGCGCTCGTTCCCGAAGCAAAACGACCTGCTGATCTCGTTCCTCGTCAGACTGGTAGGCGTGCTGCCCGCCGATTTAGTCAGTATGTATCTCGGCGCAAGCGGGCTTGACTATGCCCGCTACATAATCGGCACTGTTGCGGGGCTTTTGCCGTCGATAATCAATTTTTCGGTGATGGGAATGAGCATAAACGACGTTTCCTCGCCCGCGTTTTGGCTTTCGCTGATATGCGAGATATGCCTGACCGTTTTCTCGGTGATAATTTTCTATGTGTTAAAAAAGAAAAAGGAGTTTAAATCATGAGCGAGCAGAAAAATCAGGTCAACATTTTAGTCACCCTCGACGAAAACTATATCCTGCAGTTGAATGTCATGCTGTCAACGCTCCTGCGCTTCAATCCCGACTGCGATTTTGACGTGTATCTTTTGCATACATCTATAAGAAAAGAGGCTTTGATATCTACCGAAAACCCGCTCGGCAGTCGCGGGCGGCTGATACCTATTGATGCAAGCGATATGCCGCTTGCCGACGCTCCGACGACTTCGCGCTATCCGAAAGAAATTTACTACCGCATTTTCGCGGCGAAATATCTGCCCGAAACGGTCAATAGAGTGCTGTATCTCGACCCGGATCTTGTTATAAACGGCTCGATCCTGCCGCTTTATAACCTGCCGATGGAGGATTATTTCTATGCGGCGGCGTCGCATATCGGCAACCCGGGATTGATTCATAAGTTTAACGAGCTGCGGCTCGACATGGGCGACGACAGCCCGTATATCAACTCGGGCGTGCTTTTAATGAATCTTGAACTGCTGCGAAAAGAGCAGGACTGCGCCGAAGTCGTTAAATTTATCGAGAAGCACAAGTCGCTTTTAATGCTGCCCGATCAGGACATAATCAGCAGCCTTTACGGCAGCCGGATTTACGCGCTTGACCCGTTTCGGTACAATATGACCGAGCGGCTGTTTATCATGCACAGCGCATTTGAAAAGGGGCTTGACCTCGACTGGGTGCGCTCGCATTCTGTCGTGATTCACTACTGCGGGAGGAATAAGCCTTGGAAGGAAAATTATTTCGGGACGCTCAATGTGTTTTATGACGAAGCTGTCGAAAAATTAACTAAATAATTTGATTTGTCATATTAAAGGAGTGCTTACTATGCTTGAATTAAAAAACATCAAAAAGGACTACCCCGCGGGCGACGGCGTTGTTCACGCCTTAAAGGGTATCTCCCTTAAGTTTCGGGACAACGATTTTGTGTCCATTCTCGGTCCTTCCGGCTGCGGGAAAACCACGATGCTCAATATCATCGGCGGCCTCGACCAGTACACCGAGGGCGACCTTATCATCAACGGGCGTTCCACTAAGGACTTCAAAGACCGCGACTGGGACGCCTACCGCAACCACTCTATCGGCTTTGTGTTCCAGAGCTACAACCTTATACCGCACCAGTCGGTTCTTAGAAACGTCGAGCTCGCGCTTACCCTCTCGGGGGTATCAAAATCCGAGCGCAGAAAGCGAGCAAAGGAGGCTTTGGAGCGCGTAGGACTCGGTACGCAGCTCAACAAGCGCCCCGCCGAGATGTCGGGCGGGCAGATGCAGCGGGTCGCGATTGCCCGCGCTATCGTCAACAACCCGGATATAATCCTCGCCGACGAGCCGACCGGCGCGCTTGACACCGAAACGAGCATTCAGGTAATGGACATCTTAAAGGAAATCGCCAAAGACCGGCTTGTCGTGATGGTGACACACAACCCCGATCTTGCGGAGAAATATTCAACACGGATTATCCGTATGCTCGACGGCGAAATCACCGACGATTCCGCGCCTTTGAGCGACGGGGAAATCGAAAGCGAGCGTGAAAAGGACAAGGCGAAAAAAGTCAGCAAAAAGCTGCCGTCGATGTCGTTCGCGACCTCTTTCGGACTGTCGCTGAAAAACCTGTTCACGAAAAAGGGCAGAACTGCGCTGACCTCGTTTGCGGGAAGCATCGGAATCATCGGCATAGCTCTAATTTTCGCTGTCTCGCAGGGAATGACGACATATATTAACACGGTGGAGGAGGACACTCTATCGTCCTACCCGCTGACCCTTGAAGCCCAGAATATGGACATCTCAGCCCTGATGGAGACCTTTATCGGCGCAGCGCGTTCAACCAATACCCACGAAAAGGACGCGGTCTACGCCAAGGGCATGATCTACGATATGGTAAACTCACTTAGCGAAATGGAGGCGAACGAAAATGACCTTGCCGCGTTCAAGAAATATCTCGAACAAAAGCGGGTCGATGACCCAACGCTCGGTGAAGCTATCAACGGCATTCAGTACACCTACGACCTCGACCTTTTGGTCTACACTAAAAACATCGACGGCGACATTATCCGCTCCGACATGGAGGAGCTGATGAAGGACTTTTTGGTGGAGTATCTGAACACCGACATCACCTCGCTTTTGTCCCTCGGCGAGCAGTACGGAATAACAGATTCGCCCGCGCAGACGATGATGATGCCGGGAGGAATGTCGTCGCAGCTTTGGCAGGAAATGCTCCCCGGCGACAACGGAAAACTCATCAGCCCGCTTTTGGAGAAGCAGTACGACGTAGTTTATGGCTCATGGCCTACCGAATATAACGAGATAGTTTTGGTGCTTGATGAAAATAACGAGCTTAACGATCTGTCGCTCTACGCCTTGGGTCTTTCGCCGAAAGAGAACGTTGACAAAGCTATGAATGCGGCAATAAATAAGACGGAGCTTCCCCCGACCGAGAGAAAATGGACCTACGAGGAAATCTGCAGCATGGAATACCGCACTATCCTCAACTCCGACTGCTACACCCTCGACAGCGCGACAGGGACATACAGAGACCTGCGCACGACCGACGCGGGACTTCAGTATCTCTATGACAACGCTATTCCGCTCAAGGTTTCGGGAATTATCCGCCCGAAGGAAAACGCGGTTTCGACCATGCTTTCGGGTTCTATCGGCTACACAAGCAAGCTGACGGAATATGTTATCGAGCATTCAAAAGAATCCGCTGCTATTAAGGCTCAGCAGGCCGATCCCGAGACCGATATTTTCACCGGGCTGCCCTTCAATGAAAACACCGGTAGCCTCTTAGATGAAGAAAAAGAGGCGGCTTTTAGAGAGTATATCACGGGGCTCAATGAATCCGAAAAAGCCGAAGCATATATTGACATTATGAGCATTCCGAGCGACGAGCAGCTTGAACAAACCGTTTCGCAGACAATGTCAACGATGACCCGCGAAGATATGGAAACCGCGATGATTACGGGACTTGTTGAGCAGATGGGAATGGACGAGGCGCGGATCACCGAATATGTCAGCAATATGAGCGACGAGGAAATGACCGAGCTGTTCTCTCAGATGGCGGCAGAGCAGGTCAAAGCGCAGTACGCCGCGCAGGTAAGTGAACAGATGTCGGGAATGGAGGATTCGCAGCTTGCAGCGGCTCTTGATATGGCGATGCAAACCTACACCGCCGAGCAGTGCGCGGTCTACTACGACGAGATAACCGAGTTTTCCGATTCGACCTACGACGAAAACCTCTCGGCGCTCGGATGTGTTGACATCGACAGCCCCGCGAGCATAAACATTTTTGCTTCGACCTTTGAAAACAAAGAGGTCATCGAGGACGCGATCACGGCCTACAACGACACCGTCGAGGAGCTTTCGCAGATACATTACACCGACTACGTCGGGATTATGATGGCGTCAGTCAACACGATAATCAACGCAATTACTTATGTGCTGATTGCGTTCGTCGCGATCTCGCTGGTTGTTTCGTCGATAATGATCGGCGTAATCACGCTGATTTCTGTTCAGGAGCGGACGAAAGAGATCGGAATCCTGCGCGCGATTGGCGCATCAAAGCGCAATGTTTCGGGAATGTTCAACGCCGAAACGGTTATAATCGGCTTCGCTTCGGGACTGCTGGGTGTGCTGATGACGTATCTGCTCTGCATACCGATCAACCTGATTCTGCACCACCTGACGGGTATCAAAACTCTGAGCGCGTTCCTGCCTATCCCCGCCGCGCTGATTCTGATTGCGATAAGCATGGTGCTGACGCTGATTGCGGGGATCATACCGTCGAGGAGCGCGGCAAAGAAAGACCCGGTGGTTGCGCTGAGAACGGAATAAATTCTATTGCCGCTTAATTCAAAACCTCCTTTTCCACAACTTTTGCTTTCCCTTGCCTTTCCTCTTTTCCCTTATAATACCTCATCTTTTCCGTGATAGATAGCTTCTGTTCCGGTTTGTTCTCATTCTTCGACTGTTCCGGCGAAAGGCCTTTGCCCACCCGACGGTGTATATCTTTCATCGGCTTTAGCTCCTCATTGACGGCGGCAAGCTGACGTGAAAGCTCGGCGTGGGAGGCTTTCAAGCCGTCATATTCCGCTTGCAAAGCGTCAATATTTACATTCAAATCCACGCCTTGTTTCTTCAGAAAACGGTATGCTTTATTAAATTTGTCCAACTCGTCCTTGTGAGATTCCGCAAATGCCGCTTGTTTGGTTTTCCAGCCTATTTTAAGATACTTGTCGTGAGTTGCCTTAGTCTTGTTGCAGTCGGCAACAGCTTTCTGTATGCCGGTAATCGTCTGCATACGCCGTTCTACTCTCTTCATCTCCGCACTGATCGGTATCGCTTTTTCATTCAAGCCATGCAAAGCGTTATCCAAATCGTCAAGCGTGACAAGTTCCTTGGAATTTAAGTAAATAATCGCTTGGGAAACGGTTTTCAGGTCGTCGGTTGCGCCTTTCTGCTTGCCATAGCTCGACCAATTTCCGCGCTCATTTGTCCGTAAAGATAGATATTTATTGAGCAAATCGCTAAGAAACGGTGACGATAATTCTGCCGATTTAGTTGACTTGCGAGCCTCTGCAATCCAGTCAAGCAGGTCGCGGATTGTTTTGCGTACATTTCTCAAAAGATTGCTCACAGCTTTTATATCACGGTTCAGATTACCGATGTTAGTGGCAATTCCCCGACGTTCCATTTGCGTAACGGCAGGTCCCATATGAACAGTGGGAACAATATCAAGTCCTTGTCTTTCGTATGACCGCAAATCAACCTTTTCGGGACTTCCGGTAAGTTCAAGATAGCGGTTCTGCATATCCTGCCAGCCTTGCCGCCACTGCTCGCAGTAGGTCTGCTCGTTCCAGTCGGCAGTGCTTTCCTTATGGCATTTCCAGTTTCCTGACGGCAGCCGTATCCGCTCGCCGTTCTCGTCAAGGTCATAAACTTTTCTACTCTTTGACAGCCACTTTCCGTTTTCGTCCAAAGCACGCATAGTCAGCATAATGTGACAGTGTGGATTATACCCCGGCGGGTCGGGGTCGTGGATGGCGAAGTCACAGCACATTCCTTTGGAAACGAAATGCTCATTGCAGTAATCTCTGACCATCTGCGGATATTGGTCGGCAGAGACTTCCCTCGGAAGTGCGAGAACAAGCCGACGAGCAATCTGTGAGTTCCACTGTTTTTCGATTTCCTCGGCGGCGTTCCAAAGAGTTTCTCGGTCGGCAAATTCGGGAGGGGCGTTTGACGGTAGCATTATTTCAGTGTAGACTATGCCCTGCTTTCGCGAGTTGTCTTTGTATTTTTGGTCGTACTCTGAAAACAGTTTGTCGCCGCTTTGGTAGGCAGCACCTGCAACTGCCGACTGCCCGCGGCTGCGCTGGGTTATTGATACGTTGAAGTGAGGATTAGGCATTTTCAAAAGCTCCTTTCTGGTTGTGGATAAATAAAAAGAGCAGATAATCTGATGACTATCTGCTCTACTGTAAATATAGATTTATTTTAAAAAGGGATAGCCGGCGAAAACCGGCGCAAGGGAAGTGCAGCTTTCCTTGGATGATTGTAGCAAACCCTTTTGCATAAAATCATCGGCCCCCTGCAAGGGGCTTCCGGCAGGACGCAATACACCACGACGGGGTCCCCAAAAATGCGTGCATTTTTGGGGAAGAGGAGGAGCAGCGTAATGAGCGAACCCCAACGCTTGCGGAGGGGCGAGAGATATGGAGCTTGCGACGACGTGCGGTGTATAATTGCGCACTTGTCTTACGTCAAGTGTTTTCAGCGGCTTCTGCCGCCCATTCTTCCTGCCGCATTTTAATCATCGCGTTCAGCTTGTTCTGAACGCTTTCCTTGCTGAAAATAAACGTCAGAAGCTCCATGACATCATCGTCGGTGAGAAGCGTCGGCTCTCTCAAAAATGTTTCCAACATACCTGCTCGGGTGCAAAGACGGTGCGTCCTCTCGTTTCGGGTCAGCAGTTTCAACTCGTTCCTCAATCGCTTTTCCCTGTGCTGGGCGGCGGTCAGCTTCTTCTCCAAGACATATTCCTCTTTTGCTATTTTTTCAAGTTTTTCGTTTGACATTAGCTCATCTCCTTCAAAAAATAGGTAAAAAACAGCGACCAACTTTTTAAGGTCGGTCGCTTGTGACATTTTTGCCTGACAAAATATTCTATTGCTTTTACAGCCGTGGTATTTATCAACCGGCATCAGGATATAGTCGATAATGATTTCCAACTGCTTGATAAGCTCAATCTCAAATTTGATATCGTCAGTAATACCGCTCCTTTCACTTATTCATATTTACTCGCCTGAAGTTCAAAAAGTCTTGCGTATTCCCCGCCGGTATTGAGCAGCTCATTGTGCGAACCTTGCTCGATGATATGCCCATCTTTCAAAACGATAATTTTATCGGCGAGAGTTGTGTTTGAGAGCCTATGGGAGATAGTTACCGCGCCTTTTCCATCGCTCAGGTGATACAACTGTTCAAAAATCCTATCCTCGGCTATTGGATCAAGTGCTGCCGAAGGTTCATCAAGAATCATTATTTCGCAGTCCCTAAAATAGGCACGTGCAAGTCCTACCAGCTGCCACTGCCCTCCCGAAAGGTCCTTGCCGTTATCTGCGTAATATCTGCCAAGAACACTGTCAAAACCATCTTCCCAATCCTTGATTACTGAGCTGACACCGCTGATGTCACAAGCTCGTTTTAATTTTTCTTCATTATATCGCTCGTCAAAGTCCGGCAGAGCAATAATCTCACGAAGCGGCAGACAGTAGGTTACATAATCTTGAAACAGCACTCCAAAGACCTTTCTGACCGAGTGAATATTGTACTCTTTGATGTTAATATCATCGAGCAGGATTTCCCCTTCATCGGGGTCATAAAAGCGAAACAGCAGCTTTATTACCGTAGATTTACCCGCACCATTCAGACCGATAAGTCCAAGTTTTTCGTGTGGCTCAATGGTAAATGAACAGTCTTTTAAAACATAATGATCTGTATTTGGATATTTGAATGCAACGTTACGAAACTCGATTTTTGGGCAGGAGGGTGCTATTATACTGCCATTCGATTGCTCCTCGGTTTTGATGGCCATAAACTCGCGAAGGTTGTCGATCTGCTTGTTGTTGACGGCAAAGCTGTTAATATCACGTATGAGCGTCACCACATTTGAATGCAGCCTATCTGCTATACTGATGTTATACTGCAGGTCGCCTATTGCAAGCCGTCCTACAACATATCCGTTCATCGACACCAATATAACGACAAGCTTTCCTAAATGACTTAGCACAGAAAGCAGACTGTCAATAACCATATTCTTACGGCGATTTGACTGACTGACTTTGTAAAGCTTTTGGAATATTCCTTCGCCCTTGTCGATAAAATATCTGCCGATGTGATTGAGCTTTATTTCAAACTGCACGGCGTTATCAAAGAAAACCCCGTCGCAGTAATCCATTATACGCCTGTCTTTTGCCTGTTCGTTTTGAAGATTATACATCTTCTTTGCGTAATGCTGTCCGTAGACAAGGTGAGGTATCAAAAGGATAACCGTCAACAGCGACAACCACACATTAAAACCTGCCAAAATGACAAAGCTGCTTATAACATTGACCAAATCGGTCAGAATATCAAACGGTATCCAAGCCGCATCGTGCAGAGCGCCGAAATTGTATCGGACATTATTAAGCTTATTAGAAAAGGTCGAGGATTCGAGGTCTGCGATACTTACGCGAGATACCTTGCTGAGCATAATTTTGTTCATATGCTTGGTTCTGAAATCCCAATATCTGTCTATCACATAATTATTTAGACTATAACTGAAATAGGTCATTACTTTTATTATCAGATAGATTGAAAGCAAGGTGATTATCAAGCGTGCATTTCTGTTTCCCGCGACTTCGTTTATAATTACCCTCCACAGATAAATCGAGATTATCGGAATGACAGAGTTAAACAGCAGTATCAGACATTTCAGGATAAAGTACAGGTGCGACGATTCATATGCAACCTTTATTCCGAGCGCGATATTTGAAAGAATATTCAAAAACGATTTCTTTTCGCTCATGCCGTTGTCTCCTCTCCATTCATGTATTTGCTCTTTTGCAGATTGTAAAGTTCACAATAGAAACCGTTTTTTTCAACAAGTTCGTCATGAGTGCCGCACTCAGTAATTTTTCCGTCTTGCAAAACAATAATTTTTGTTGAGAACCTTGCTCCGTAAATGCGGTGCGAAATCATGATCCCTGTTTTTTGCGAAGACAGTTTCATATAGTTATCAAGGATATAGTCCTCAGCCTCGGCGTCTAAAGACGCAGCAGGTTCATCGAATATAAGTACGGGTGCATCTTTGAAGAATACTCTTGAAAGTGCTACTGACTGCCACTGTCCCTTTGAAAGCTCCACTCCCTTATCATCAAATTGGCGCGTCATGTTTACATCTATGTCGCTAAAGAGAAATTCCGGCGCGGAACTTTGTTTGAGTGCTGCAAGTATGCGCTCATCGTCGTTTAAGCTCTCTACTGCCGATAGAGCAACATTCTCACGAAGTGATAGCGGATACTGCACATACTGCTGGAACATAACCGAGAAAAGTGCGTGCAGGTCTTTCGTATTATATTCTCCGATAGGGCGTCCGTTCAGCAGTATTTCCCCCGATTCTATCTCATAAAGACCGAGAATCAGTTTTATGATAGTGGACTTGCCCACGCCATTGATTCCCACGATAGACATGCGCTCACCTTTATTTAATTTGAATGACACACCTTTCAGAACATAGTTTTCCTGCAAAGGATACTTAAAATAAACATCTTTGAACTCAATAGATTCAAATGATTTGACATCACTCGATTTGTCTGTTATATTAACGCCGGGAATATCAAAGAACTCAAACAGCCAAGACATATGCGGCGCGGTAACAATAAACATATCGGCAACTGCTCTTGCTGCTGCGGCGAACGATTCACAAATACCGAGGGCAAATCCGATATACAAAGCTACCTCGCCTATGGTGATAACGCCTTGAAACGCTTGAACGATTACGAAAACCGTAAATACTACTTCGCCGCTCCTCTTTATAAATTCTGAGCCCAATCCGCTTCTGAGGCCTGCATCAGCAAGCTTTTTACGCTTATTTATGTATTTGTCCATCTCTTCAATATGCCGCTTAAGTATTGGCTCGGTGAGGTCATACATTCTGACGTCACGCCCCGGCCACAAGTCTACAAGCATCCACTTGTAGTAGTTAAACTTACGCGTATCCATTACGCCATTCATGGCAAGATCCGTGTTTTTCTTATAAAAGTAGCTGTCAACGATGATGCCGGGTATAGTCAGTACAACAAATATTATTGCGAACAAAGGATTATATACAAATATTGCCGCAAATGCTATAATGAACGAATAGATTGATGAGAAGATCCCCAAAGCGTCAGAAAAGACAGAAGTCGCAAGTCCTTTAAAATTTTGAACATTGTCTATTAAGTCCCTGCCTTTTGAGGTATCTATAACAGACAGCGGCAGCTCATTCAGCTTTCTTAGTATTCGCCTGTCATATTCTCGTCCGGTCTTGTCGGCAAGCGTTGAGGCAACATACCGTGATAAGTTACCGGTAAATAATGAAAGCACGGCAGCACTGAAGAAGAACGCCAAATAAAGTGTTGTCTCTTTTTCACTCTTGTTATAGGCGAGCGCGTCTAAAAAACCGCTGAAAACAAATGTGATAAAGAGCGGCAAAGTGGAATTTATAATTTGTAAAACTATGTAGAAAATGGTCAAAACTTTGCCAACGCTGCATGTTATGCTCAAACTATGTTTGAATGATTTGATAAGGATTTTGATGCTTTCTTTCATAGCTCCTCCTTTGCTGCTATTCCTGATGTTCCGCTCTCGAAGCGGTCGCATAATACCGCGAAAGATAGATTGTATCTTTTTGCACTGTTAAAATGCCGAGCAACATTGCCGTAATGTATCCTTTCGCGAAAGCTTTCAATTATAAGACAATATTTCGACGAAAAGGTTGGGATATGAGAAAAATTTTTTAGGGATATTTTTTCACAAAAGAAAGTACGTTTCCTTTTTTAGAGAAAACGTACATAAAGGGAAGTTAAGAACAGCGACAAGATTTGCAGCTTTGTTTAAAGTGTCTGCGGAGCCTTTCACAAACTTTCAGCGGTGCGACACTACCCTGCCTATACCCGCAGAACGCCTCACAGCGCAGATTTTCCCGATTTGCGACACATATCGCGACAGCAAATCATCTCCCTTTCAGTCCGTTTTTCTTCGCATACTCGCTCACCATTCGCCTGCGCTCATTGCTGTACGGCTCCGTCAGTCTGAACGACAACCGACCTTTTTTGATTTCAAACTCCATGCAGCCAAGCTCGTGATCGTCGTCGAGCAGCTTGCACTCGGTCGGGAACTTTTCGGCATAAGCGGCAAGCCGCTTTTTTAAGTCGGTATTGTGAGGCGAACGTGAATCGTCGGCTCTTTTTCGTTGAACCAAATCTCGGTTGTCTTTTGGATTTTGTAAGTCCTGTTTTCATAGAATTGACCTCCTGTTTAAATTTATCTTGATTTTCAAAAAGGGGGCGTTTTTCGGCGATTTTTCTCGGCTCTTGAATTGATAAAAATTACGATTTTCCCGCCGCATACCCTCATTTGATGAGTTATTGTAAAGATTAAATCGAGCCAAAAAATGCGTTTTCTTCGGCTCTTGACTACAAATTCAGATCTCGCTGACGAGTGCAGAATAATAGCTGTCCATTGTTGCCGGAGCGTTATATAACGCAGTCAGTAAATATGCCCTAATATTCCTAATTTCAGGCTTTGAACGCTCCATAGCGAACAGGACGTACTCGTATGAACGCGGGGTTTTGTCCGTGAACACGAGCAATCAATCGTTTACGATTGCGAAGTGTGAACGGCAACAAAACCAACTTTCATTATGCTCGCTGTCAAGCTGCAAGAATCGCTCCCTAACCGCTGCTTTTGGAATGTCAGTGCTGTTGATACGGACTGTGGCAGACGGCGAGCAGATAGTGTCAAGCATAAGCATAACAATCTAAGCAAAAAACCGCTCATGTGCGGCGTGCTGCATTGAGCGGAAAAGTTAAGTATCTATAATGCATAAAATCCCATAAAATAAGCCTTTCAGCGTTTTCTGAAAGGCTTATTTCTGCAATTAACATGGGTGCAGATTTTAGTTTCTTTTTTGAAAGTAAACTCCAACAAGATTCCCGCGCCGCCAAATTTGAGCATAATGCAAGTCGGTTTTGTTGCTGCTCGCACTTCGCGGTCATAAACGCCCGACCGCTCGTGCTTGCAGACAAAACCCCGCGTGCATAGCCAAATTTGGTCCCGCGGTAAAATCTTGCTCTTAAAAGCTATTTCCTATGCTTATAAGCGATGCATCTGATTTTACATTCATTTTACACAAGCGTGGTAACGGATTTGATTTTGCGAGGCTATCATATAGCTGTACCCAAAAAGGGAATAAACGCAAAGGAGAATTTTAAGATGAAGAAATTTTTGACATTAGCCCTTGCTGCTACACTGGCGGTATCGGCGCTTGCAGGATGCCAGGCGTCGCAAAAGGGCGGGACGGTTTCCACCGACGGCTCCACCTCGATGGAGGAGGTCATCGGCATTTTGGGCGAGGCGTTTGAGGAAAAGTACGGCATTTCATTCACCTACAACCCCACCGGCTCCGGCTCGGGGATCCAAGCGGTCAAGGAAGGTCGGTGCGACATCGGGCTTTCAAGCCGCAATCTCAAAGCCGAGGAAAAGGCTGACGGGCTCTCGGAAACCGTTATTGCGAACGACGGAATCGCGGTCATCGTCAATCCGCAGAACTCGGTCAGCGACCTCGACGTGGAAACGATCGCGAAAATTTACAAGGGCGAGATTACAAATTGGTCGCAGATCGGCGGGAGCGACGCCGAAATCGTCGTCATCGGGCGCGAAGCGGGCAGCGGCACGCGGGACGGTTTTGAATCAATCACCGGCACGGAGGACGGCTGCAAATACCGCCAGGAGCTGACCTCGACGGGCGACGTGATTACCACCGTTTCGCAGAATCCCGACGCTATCGGCTACGCCTCCCTCGCGGCTGTCGGCGACGGTGTCAAGGCTCTTTCGGTGGGCGGCGTTTTGCCGAGCGAGGACACCGTCAAGGACGGCAGCTACGTCATTCAGCGCCCGTTCGTGCTGGTGACAAAAGACGATACCGAGCTTTCCGATGCGGCTCAAAAATTCTTCGACTTTGTGACATCTGCGGACGCGGCTCAGTACATCTCGCAGGCGGGCGCGGTGCCTGTAAATTGAGGAGTGCGGCATGAAAAAGCAAAGGGCGTTTGAGAATTTTGTCCACGGAATTTTCCTGATTTTGGGGCTGATAACCGTCGGATTTGTTCTACTGATTACGCTTTATCTGATTATCGCGGGAATCCCCGCAATCCGCGAAATCGGCATTTTGGATTTCCTGTTCAATACGAAGTGGGCGTCAACCGCGAGCGAGCCGTCCTACGGCATTCTGCCGTTCATTCTGACGAGCGTTTACGGCACTGCCGGGGCAATAATTCTGGGCGTGCCTGTCGGGTTTATGACCTCGGTATATCTTGCAAAATTAGCCCCCGCAAAAATTCGGACGGTCGTATCGGGCGCGGTCAGTCTTTTGGCGGGAATTCCGTCGGTGGTTTACGGACTTGTGGGAATGATGGTGCTTGTCCCGGGTATACGCAAACTGTTTCACATTCCCGACGGAGCAAGCCTTTTAGCGGCAATCATTGTGTTGGCAATTATGATCCTGCCCTCTATTATCAATGTGTCGATTACAGCTTCGGAGGCTGTACCGCGCGAATATGAAGATGCTTCCCTCGCCCTCGGTGCAACCCCTGTTGAAACATATTTCAGGGTGTCTGTTCCCGCTGCGAAAAGCGGAATTGCAGCGGCAGTCGTGCTCGGGGTCGGGCGCGCGATCGGTGAAGCGATGGCGGTAATGATGGTGTCGGGCAACGCGCCGAATATGCCCGAGCTTTTCGGCAGCGTGCGCTTCCTGACGACGGCTGTTGCAAGCGAAATGTCCTATTCAAGCGGATTACAAAGGCAGGCGCTGTTCTCAATCGCCCTCGTCCTGTTTTTGTTTATCATGCTAATAAACGCGGCACTGAATTTCTTTTTGAAGCGCAGTAAGGAGTGACGGCGATGAAACGAAAAATAAATATCGCGCTTCTGCGGGCATTGTGCATAATCAGCGCGGCATTCACCTGCGCGCTCGTGCTGTTTCTTCTCGTCTACATATTCGCAAAGGGCGTTCCGAACATCTCTTGGGAGCTGCTGTCCACAAAACGAAGCTACCTGACCGGTAAAATAGGTATTCTGCCCGACATTCTGAACACGGTTTACATCATTGTCGCAACGCTTGTTTTTGTGCTGCCGCTGGGTGTAGGTTCTGCCGTTTACCTTTCCGAATACGCAAAAAACAAGCGGCTCGTTGCCGTGATCGAATACGCCGCTGAGACGCTCTCGGGCATACCTTCTATCATTTACGGGCTTGTCGGTATGCTGTTCTTCTGCGAGTTTCTCGATATGCAGACCTCTCTTTTGGCAGGAGCATTAACGCTTGTGATTATGAACCTGCCGACCGTTATGCGCACCACGCAAGAAAGTTTGAAAACGGTGCCGCAGTCTTACCGCGAGGGCGCGTTCGGGCTCGGAGCCGGTAAATGGCGGGTGATACGCACGGTTGTTCTGCCCGGCTGTATCGACGGCGTTATCACGGGCTGTATTCTTTCGGTCGGGCGAATTTTGGGAGAATCGGCGGCGCTTCTGTTTACGGCAGGAACGGCACACGCGCTCAACGGCTTTTTTGCCGGTCTGCGGAGCTCAGGCTCTACCCTTACCGTTTCCCTTTATATGTACGTCAAGGAGGAGGGCGAGTTCGGCGTGGGATTTGCGATTGCGGCGATTCTGATGGTGCTCACCCTTTTGGTAAATCTTCTTGCCGCGTTCGTCGGACACCGGTTCAAAAGGAGACAGAATGATGAATGATATAATAACTGTCCGGGACTTAAATCTTTGGTATGGCAGCGTACAGGCGCTCCATCACGTCAATTTGAATATCCCGGAAAAGACAATCACCGCGCTGATTGGGCCGTCCGGCTGCGGGAAATCTACTTTTTTGAAAACGCTGGATCGAATGAACGACCTGATTCAGGGTGTGAAGATCACCGGCGAAGTTTGCTACAAGGGGCGAGACATTTTTGCCCGCGACGTCGACGTAAACACGCTTCGTAAGGAGATCGGCATGGTGTTTCAGAAGCCGAACCCGTTCCCGATGTCGGTCTATGACAACATCGCCTACGGCCCGCGCACACATGGGATAAAGAGTCGTGCAAAGCTTGACGATATTGTCGAGCGGTCGCTTCGTGACGCGGCGATTTGGGACGAGGTCAAGGACAGATTGAGAAAAAATGCGCTCGGGCTTTCGGGCGGACAGCAGCAGAGGCTATGTATTGCCCGCGCGCTTGCAGTCGAGCCGCAGGTGCTTTTGATGGATGAGCCAACCTCGGCGCTTGACCCCATTTCGACATCGAAAATCGAGGAATTATGTATGCAGCTTAAAGAAAAATACACGATAATCACGGTCACGCACAATATGCAGCAGGCGGTGCGAATATCCGATAAAACGGCGTTTTTCCTGCTCGGCGAGCTTGTCGAGTTCGGCGATACCGAGAAAATTTTCTCAAATCCTACGGACAAGCGAACCGAGGATTACATCACGGGGAGGTTTGGTTGATGAGGACAAATTTTGATAATCAACTTAAAGATTTGCACCGCGAGCTTACCGCAATGGGAGCGATGTGTGAAAACGCTATCGCGCTCTCGGCAAAGGCAATTAACGGCGGCGAAAGCCCCGAAAATGTAATTGCCCTTACCACGCAGATTGACGAAAAGGAGCGGGACATCGAGGGAATGTGCATGAAGCTTTTGCTGCAACAACAGCCCGTGGCGCGGGATTTGCGGGTAATTTCGTCCGCGCTGAAAATGGTTACGGACATGGAGCGAATCGGCGACAACTCGGGCGACATCGCGGAGATCGTGTCGCTCGGGCACATCACTCCCGCGCACGACAAACTCGACATCGACAGCATGGCGCGCGCAACGGTTAAGATGGTTACGGATTCTATCGACGCTTTCGTCAAGGGCGACGAAGCCTTGGCGCGGTCGATTATCGCCTATGACGACGTGGTTGACGGTCACTTCAATCGCATAAAAAACGCGCTGATAGCCGCTTTGCAGGGCGTTCGCGCGGACGGAGAATACGCGCTTGATTTACTTATGATAGCTAAATATTTCGAGCGCATGGCGGACCACGCGGCGAATATCGCGAGGTGGGTGATCTACGCGCTGACGGGCAGGAAAACCGATACTTGATAATCGCGGCGGAGTGCGGTATAATATGCTTGAGGTGATATACATATGTGGCTTATCATGGCGTGTTTATCCGCTCTTTTTGCGGGACTGACGGCGATTTTAGCAAAGTGCGGCATTAAAAAGACGGATTCCGATTTGGCCACGGCTATAAGGACCGTCGTAGTGCTTCTGTTTGCGTGGGCGATGGTGTTTGTGGTTGGTTCAGCTGATACAATTACCGATATTGCGCCAAAATCGCTTTTGTTTTTGGTTCTTTCGGGAGCAGCGACAGGAGCTTCATGGATATGCTATTTCAAGGCGCTTTCCGTGGGAGACGTCAACAAAGTGGTCCCCATTGACAAATCAAGCACAATTCTGACTGTCCTGCTCGCAATCGTTTTGTTCAATGAAACCGAACATCTTGCGATCAAGCTTATCGGGGTTGTTATGCTCACCGTCGGCATATTTATGATGATCGAAAAGAAAGACGCAAAAACGGCTCAAAAAAGCGGAAATTGGCTTATTTGCGCTGTTTTGTCCGCAATATTTGCCGCGCTCACTTCGGTTCTTGCAAAAATCGGCATCACCGGAGTGGAATCAAACCTCGGCACGGCTATAAGAACAGGCGTAGTTCTTGTCATGGCATGGGCGATAGTGCTCGCAAAAGGAAAACAAAGTAAGCTTAAAAACATCAACAAAAAAGAACTCGTTTTTATCGGTCTTTCGGGAATAGCGACGGGCGCTTCTTGGCTATGCTACTATTATGCGATTCAAAACGGCGTCGTCAGCGTTGTGGTGCCGATTGATAAACTGAGCATCGTGATTACGATTGCGTTTTCATATATTGTATTCAAAGAAAAACTGACTAAAAAGGCACTGGCGGGGTTGATTCTTATGGTTCTGGGGACCCTTGTCATGGCTGTTTGGTCATAGGTAGGTGGAAAAAATGATTTACTGCGTTGAAGATGACGGCGGGATCCGCGATCTGATGATATACGCTCTGACCTCGGCGGGGTTCGAGGCGAAGGGGTTTGAACGCGGCTCGGAGCTGTTCGAGGTCCTAAAAACCGCGCTTCCCGAGCTTATCATGCTCGACATAATGCTCCCCGACGAGGACGGGATCGAGATACTCAAAAAGCTGCGTGAAAGCCCTAAAACCGCCGAAATTCCGGTAATCATGGCGACCGCGAAAGGCACCGAGTACGACAAAGTAATCGGGCTTGACCTCGGCGCGGACGACTACCTCGCGAAGCCTTTCGGCATGATGGAGATGGTTTCCCGCGTGCGCGCGGTGCTTCGGCGTTCGGGCAAAAAGGAGCAACCCGCGATACTTCGGCTCGGAGGCATTGTCCTGAACACCGCCGAACATACCGTGACCGCTGACGGCGGGCGGGTTATACTGACCCTTAAAGAGTATGATTTGCTAAAGCTGTTTATGGAAAATATCGGCAAAGTCTTCACCCGAGAGCAGCTTCTTTCGGCTGTCTGGGGCAGCGATTTTTACGGCGAGACCCGCACGGTTGATGTTCATATTAACACCCTGCGTGCCAAGTTAGGCGACTGCGGCGGCATGATCGAAACGGTACGCGGGGTCGGCTATAAAATGGAGGAAAAAAGATGACAAAGCGAATTTTCCGCTCGATTTTTCTCGTCGCGATGGCGGTTTTTGCGGCTTCGGTGCTGCTGTTTTCGATTATGCTCTATAACTATTTTTCGGAAGTTCGGCAGGAGCAGCTTCGGGTTCAGACCGAACTTGCCGCCAAAGCCGTCGCCGCCGAGGGGGTCTCATATTTTGACGATTTGGACCCGCGCGAATACCGTATCACCCTAATCGCGCCTGACGGCAAGGTGATTTTTGACAGCCGCTCGGACACCGGCGAAATGGAGAATCATTTAGAGCGCGAGGAGATACGCGAAGCTCTAGAAAACGGCTTCGGCGAGAGTTCGAGGTATTCGGTCACGCTGATGGAGCGGGCGTTATATTGCGCCGAAAAGCTCCCAGACGGCTCGGTTCTCAGAATGTCGGTCAGCCAAAACACGCTGCTGACGCTGCTTTTCGGAATGTCCCAACCGCTGGCCGCGATAATCCTGATTGCGGTCGCGCTGTCGATGTTTTTGGCGTACCGCCTGTCAAAGCAAATCGTCAAGCCACTTAACAGTCTCAACCTCGACGACCCGCTTTCAAACGCGCAATACGACGAGCTCGCGCCTCTTTTGCACCGCATCGACAGCCAGCAGCGGCAGATAAAAAAGCAGGCTGACGAGCTGCGGAAGCGTCAGGAGGAGTTTTCCGCCGTCACCGAAAATATGGCGGAGGGAATAGTCGTTCTCGGCACATCGGGCGAGGTTTTGAGTATAAATCCTGCCGCGGCAAAGCTTTTTGACGCTTCGGGAGATGTTGTTGGGCAGCACATGCTGACCCTGAACCGCAGCGTTGAAGTTTCCGAGCTTCTTTCGGCAATGGAGAAGGGCGACCATGCCGAGAAATTTATCAATTTAAATGGCAGAAAATTTCAACTCGACATCAGCCCCGTTTCGGACGGTGAGAAGGCGTCGGGCGGGGTGCTGCTGATTATCGACGTGACCGAAAAAGAACGCGCCGAGCAGCTTCGGCGGGAGTTCACCGCGAACGTTTCGCATGAGCTGAAAACCCCGCTGCAAACGATTTCGGGTGCGGCGGAGCTGCTCGAAAGCGGCGTTGTCAAAGAGCCTGACAGACAGGAATTTTACGCGCGAATCCACGGCGAATCGCAGAGAATGATTAGCTTAGTTGAAGATATAATCCGCCTTTCGCACCTCGACGAGGGCGCACAGGACATGCAGCGCGAGCGGGTGGATTTGTTTGAGCTTGCCAAGGAAACGGCGAAGCAGCTCCTGCCCGAAGCCGAAGCGGCAAAAATCACCCTCGAAGTCAGCGGCGAGCCGACCGAGATTAACGGAATCCCACAGCTTTTGAACAGTATAATCTATAATCTGGTTGATAATGCTATTAAGTATAATTGCAAGGGCGGGCAGGTTGCCGTAAGCGTGAAAAATACCGATAACAAGGCGATTTTGGTGGTCGAGGACACGGGCATCGGCATTCCGAAAGAACATCAGGAGCGCATTTTTGAGCGGTTCTACCGCGTTGACAAAAGCCGGTCAAAAGAGCTTGGCGGTACGGGGCTCGGGCTGTCGATAGTCAAGCACGCGGCTATGATTCATGGGGCGAGGATCGGGGTCGAGAGCGAGGTCGGAAAAGGGACAAGGGTGGAGGTCGTTTTTTCAAAAGCGTAAATTTATAATGATGAACCAAAAGCCGTGACAATCGTTCGCGGCTTTTGTGTTGTATTTTGTAAGCGTGGGAATGGGTTAAGGGTCTTTAAGTGTGGGGAACCCCTTCTCTGGACTCTCTCCTTGAAACGCTGACGGTAGGCGCGCCTTCTAGAGGGCTTTTGTCGCGTCGTCAAGCAGAGGGAAACGGCGCGCCGATGCGCATTCGCGCCGAAAAGAGCCGCTCCGGAGGCTAAAAGGTATTCGCTCCGCTCATGCTATTTTCAGCCCCACCCCCGTCGGAAGTTGTTGGAAGCTATATCGAAGCGCCGCCCCCTCCCGCAGGGAGGGGGCGGATTGAATAACTAAAGCTTAGGAACGCAAGAAAGTATTGCCACCATAGGGGGAGGAGCGGGGATCTGCCGTTTTCCTCTCCAACCGCCTCTCCAAAAAGCAAAGCCGGAGAATTTCTTCTCCGGCTTTTTTGATGCTTTATCAATCCAACTCCTTGACTCCGGTGTAGAGCTCGTAATAGCGGCCCTTCATCGTGAGAAGCTGGTCGTGGTCGCCGCGCTCGATTATCTCGCCCTGCTCGAGAACCATTATGGCGTTCGAGTTGCGGACGGTCGAGAGGCGGTGAGCGATGACAAATGTTGTGCGGTTCTTCATCAGTCTGTCCATGCCGTGCTCGATATGGCGCTCGGTTCTGGTATCGACCGAAGAGGTCGCCTCGTCGAGAACGAGTATCGGAGCGTTTGAGATCGCGGCGCGGGCGATGTTGAGAAGCTGGCGCTGTCCCTGAGAGAGGTTTGCGCCGTCGCCCTCGAGAACGGTGTCATATCCGTGCTCAAGGCGCATGATAAAGCTGTGCGCCGAAGCGGTCTTCGCGGCGGCGACTATTTCGTCGTCGGTGGCGTCGAGCCGCCCGTAGCGGATATTCTCCTTGACGGTTCCGGTGAACAGGTGGGTGTCCTGCAAAACCATCGCGATATTCTCGCGCAAAAATTCGCGCTTATATTCCTTGATGTCTCTGCCGTCGATCGTAATGCTGCCCTGCTCGATGTCATAGAAGCGGTTAAGAAGATTGGTGACGGTCGTCTTTCCCGCGCCTGTCGAGCCGACGAAGGCGATCTTCTGGCCTGGGTGAGCATAAAGGCTGATGTTTTTGAGGACGGTTTTGTCGGGATTATAGCCGAATGTGACGTTTTCGAGGACGATGTCGCCCTTGATCGGTACCTCCTCGGCCTCGGGAGAATCGGGGGCTTCCGGCGCGGTGTCCATTACCTCGAAGACTCTCTCCGCTCCGGCGAGCGCCGCAAACAGCGTCGTCATCTGCTGGGAGATCATGTTTATCGGCATCGAGAACTGGCGGGAATAGCCCGCGAAGATCGTCAGAGCGCCGGGGCTGAGCATTCCGAATACCATCAGAACGCCGCCGATGCCGATTGTCGCGGCATAGCTTATCTGGGAGGTGTTGCCCATTATCGGACCCATTACGCCGCCCCAGAACTGGGCTTTGAACTGCTTGTCGCGCATATCGTCGTTAAGCTCGTCAAATTCCTCGATACAGGTCTGCTCGTGGTTAAAGACCTTTATTACCTTCTGGCCGGTCGCGGTCTCCTCGGTATATCCGTTTACCGCGCCGAGCGCAGCCTGCTGGCCGCTGTAATAGCGCGAGGAAATCTTTGCGATTGCACGCCCGCCCATCGCGAACACGGGAATGAACACAATGGTGATAAGGGTCAGAATCCAGTTGGTGGTGATCATAAAGACAAAGGTGCCGATTAAAGTTACCGTTCCGGAAAAGACGGAGGTCAGAGAGTTATTTATCATCACCTCGACGTTGTCGACGTCGTTTGTGAATCTCGACATTACTTCGCCGGTCGGGGTGGAGTCGAAATATCTGACCGGAAGGTGCTGGAGCTTTGTGAACAGGTCGTTTCGGATATTCATTATCGACCCCTGAGAGATCGAAAGCATCAGTCTCGCCTGGAGATAGTTTGAAATAATTCCCACTCCGTAGATAAACGCTAGGATCGAAATGACCGTGACGATATACTTCATTATGCTGTCGGCGCTTTCGGAACCGGCGGGGCCGGCGAATACTCCGATAATTTTTTCGGCGAGGCGCTCCATCGAGGAGAGTCCCTCCGGCTCGGTTCCTTTGACGAACACGGTGAGCTTATTTATTACCGGCGCGAGCATATAGGAGCCGAAGAGCGAGGTAACCGTCGAGCAGAGCATACATAGCAGAACTCCGACGAGGCGGAATCTGTATGGCTTCAGATAGCTGAGCATACGGGCGATGGTCGCCTTCGAGTTCTTCATCTTTCCGCCGCCCTGAATCCTCGGGCCGGGGCCTCTTCCGGGGCCTCTGCGGCGCTGAACGGTCGCGGCTTTGTTATATTGCTTCTGGAGCTGTTCAAGACTTCTTGCCATTATTTCCCCGCCTCCTTTCTCTCGGAGTCGTTCTGGGAATAATAGATCTCCTGATACGGCTCATTTTCGGCCAAAAGCTCGTCGTGGGTGCCTATTCCGGCGATCTTGCCCTCGTTCATGACGATTATCATGTCGGCGTCCTTGACCGAGGAGATTCGCTGGGCGATTATTATCTTGGTGGAATCGGCGAGCTCGTTGCGGAAGGCGGTGCGGATCTGAGCCTCGGTCGCGGTGTCGACCGCGCTGGTCGAGTCGTCGAGGATCAGAACCTTCGGCTTTTTAAGGAGCGCTCTCGCAATGCAGAGGCGCTGCTTCTGGCCGCCCGAGACGTTTGTTCCGCCCTGGTCGATCATCGTCTCATAGCCGTCTTTAAAGGAGCTGACGAACTTATCTGCCTGGGCGCTCTCGGCGGCGGCGATAACCTCTTCGTCGGAGGCGTTTTCATCGCCCCAGCGCAGGTTTTCGGCAACAGTGCCGCTGAACAGCGTGTTGTTCTGAAGCACCATTCCTATCCCCTCGCGGAGGTTATAGATCGAGTAGTCTCTGACATTTACGCCGTCGACCAAAACCTCGCCGCTGTCGGCGTCATAAAGTCGGGCAATCAGAGAAACAAGGGTGGTCTTTCCGCAGCCGGTCGAGCCGACGATTCCGACGACCGATTTCGCGGGAATTTTCAGGCTGATGTCGCTGAGAACAGGATCTGCGGAGTTTTTATAATAGCGGAATGTGACGTTCTTGAATTCGATCTCGCCGCGCTGAACCGTCAGCTCAACAGGCTTGCCGTCTTCGCCGACGAGCGGCTTGCCGTCGGCGCCGAGAACATAGCGCTGAGCTCCGTCGTCGGTTATGTCGGGAACCTCGTCGAGGACCTCGCCGATACGCTTAGCCGAAGCGAGCGCGCGTGAGGTGACCATAAACAGCATCGAGACCGACATCAGCGACGAAAGGATCTGGGTCGCGTAGGTGATGAACGCCGAAAGATCGCCCGGCTTCATTCCGAGAACCGGATTAAGGACGATTCTGCTTCCGAAGAAGATGATGCAGAGAACGGTCACATTCATGACCAGCGTCATAACCGGTGACATGAAAATGACGATCTTCATCGCGCCCATCGAGGTGTTGCGAAGATCGAGGTTTGCTTTGCCGAATTTTTCTATTTCAAAGTCCTCACGGGTGAAGGACTTGACTACTCGGACATTTGTTACGTTTTCCTGAACGGTAGAGTTCAGAGCGTCGACCTTTTTCTGGACGGCGGAGAACTTTGAAAAGCTCGAAAAGATGATAAACGAAATCGCGCAGACCAGAACCGGAACCGACACTGCGAAGATCGCCGAAAGGCTCGGCTGGAGAGTTATCGCCATAACAAGACCGGCGATAAGCATTCCGGGAGCGCGGATCGCCATTCTCAGCATCATGTTGACAAAGTTCTGAAGCTGGGTGACGTCGTTTGTCATTCTTGTGACAAGTGAACCGGTCGAGAATTTATCTATGTTCGCGAAGGAGAAGGACTGGACCTTTCTGAAAATGTCGCGCCTTAAATCCCCCGCGAAGTTGACTGCGGCTTTTGCGCCGAAATAGGAGCCGCCAACCCCGCCCGCCATCATCAGAACAGCCATTCCGATCATTCCGAGCATGGCAAGCAAGCTTCTGCCGACGGTTAAACCGTCGGCAATAGCAGTGTTGATAATATATGCCTGAAGCCTCGGCATTACGACCTCGCCTATAACCTCAATTATCATGCAGAGGGGGCCGATGATAAAATAAGGAAGGTAAGGCCTTATGTACTTAAACCAGTTGTGCTTCAATCAGGGGCGCCTCCTTAATCCTTGGAGGGGCGGCCGCTTGTCTCCTGGCGGAGTGCTCTGAGGTTTTCTGTCATCTTGTCGAGAAGGCCGGTCATCAGGGCGATTTCTTCGTCGGTGATTCCCTCGAAGCATTTCTCATCCATCGCGTCAAACATCGACTTTGAGGACTTGAGAATGTCCTTGCCCTTGTCGGTGATGGTGATGTGGTTCATTCTCGCATCGTCAAAGGACTGGTTGCGCTCGATAAGGCCGGAGGCTTCGAGCTTGTTGAGAGTAACGGCGACGGCGGCCGAGGAGATCTCGAGCTTCTGGGCGATTTCCTTTTGGCAGATATTCTTGCTGCCGGCGATGATCGCGAGCATATGGTGCTGGCTGCTGTGTACTCCGAGCTTGCTGATCTGCTCCTCGGACATGGCTCTGCGGAGCCTGTTCACATGAAGGAACGAATGGACGAGGCAGCTGATGCTCTGGCTTCTTTTAGTGTTTTTTTTCATGGTTAAGCTTCCTTTCTTTCATTAAGGCATTCAAAATTAGCCGATTAACTTTTAGTGTGTTAATACTACAACAACTTTTCAATTTTGTCAATTGCTTTTTTACACAAATTTATGAAAATTTCACGCAATTTTTGTTCACTTATTACAACAAATAAATTCCGTCAAAAAAGTTCTTGCATTTTTCGGAGATATCGGCTATAATCAATAAGTTATGTCAAGGAAAGGAAGTCAGAAAAGTGTCATTCTCGGCCTTTGTCCGAAAATATATGGGCGACAGGCAGTTTTATAAGATGCTCGCCGGCGTCGCTCTGCCGATAATCGTTCAGAACGCGATCACCACCTTTGTCAATATGCTTGACAACATCATGGTCGGAAAAATCGGCACCGACCCGATGACCGGCGTTTCGATCGCGAATCAGCTAGTCTTCGTTTTCAACATTCTCGTATTCGGCGCGATCTCCGGCGCGGGAATCTTCACCTCGCAGTATCACGGCTCGGGCGACCACGCAGGAGTACGCCACACGACCCGTTTCAAGCTGATCGTCTGCACCGCGATAACACTGATCGGGCTTTTTGTCTTCGGGTTCTTCCGCGAGCCGCTTATCTCGCTCTATATCTCTGACAGCGCCGCTGTCGGAGACCCTGCCGCAACTCTCGGCTTCGGCTCGGAATATATCGCGATAATAATGATCGGCCTTCTGCCGTTCGCGATAACTCAGTCCTACGCCGGAACTCTGCGCGAGACCGGCGAGACGGTCGTACCGATGATCGCAGGAATAGCGGCGGTGCTTGTCAACCTTGCGCTGAACTGGGTGCTTATCTTCGGAAAGCTCGGCGCTCCCGCACTCGGCGCGGCAGGCGCGGCGATTGCGACCGTCGTTTCGAGATATGTCGAAATGCTTATAGTCGTGATCTGGACGCATTCACACACCGGCCGAAATCCGTTCGCAAAGGGGCTTTATAAAAGCTTCAGAATCCCAGTGAAGGTCGTCGGCGAGATCATCAGAAAAGGCACCCCTCTTCTTCTCAACGAAACTCTCTGGAGCTTCGGAATCGCCGCTGTCGCTCAGTGCTACTCGGTCCGCGGGCTCGAGGTCGTCAGCGCAAACAACATCAGCACCACGGTCATGAACCTGTTCAACGTCGTGTTCCTCTCGCTCGGAAACGCGATCGCGATAATCGTCGGTCAGTATCTCGGCGCAGGGAAGACCGAGGAGGCTGTCGACATCGACCGAAAGCTGCTGGTCGTCTCGGTTATCTCAAGCGTAATAACCGGCCTTGTCATGGCCGCGGTCGCGCCGGTATTCCCGGAATTTTACAACACCGAGCCGGAGATCAAGGCTCTCGCCGCGAAGCTTATTCTAGCGGTCGCCGCGGGTATGCCGCTCCAGTCATTCCTCAACGCCTGCTATTTCACACTGCGCTCGGGCGGAAAGACCTTTATCACCTTTATCTTCGACAGCGGAGCTATCTGGGCGATCAACTACCCGATTGTCTTTATACTGACCCACTTCGCGCCGTCGGTTCCGGTCGAAATGATAATGCTGATCGAGCAGATGTCGGCGAGCCTGCGGTGTATTCTCGGATTTATCCTCGTCAAAAAGCGAATTTGGGTGAACAATCTGGTCGAAGAAAAAAAGCCCTGAAACACATTTCAGCGGGAGACGGTGCGGTCTCCCGCTTTTATTTTCCATCATTTAGAAATCCGAAAGATTTTCCAATCGGCGTATATCCCCGCTCTGAACGGCAATAATAACCCCGAGCAAGAAGCTCGAGCTTGATAAACGGAAAGTGAAAGGATTTGCTATGAAAAAATTTATTGCTTTATTTGCCGCTCTCGCAATCTGCTGCTGTCTCTTTGCGGCCTGCGGCGACGATGAAACCTACCGTATGCCCGGCAACGGAACAACAATCGGCAGCACCGCGCCCGAACTCGGCGACGACAACGGAAGCTACAACGCCGACCGCGACGGCGAGGTCAGCCTCACCACCGATGATAACGGTATCCTCGAAGACGGAATCGACGACGTCGAGGACGGAATAGACCGGGGAATGAACGATCTCGAACAGGGCATCGACGACCTTGAGCAGGGAATGGACGACATGACCGACGGTTCCGAAGCCGACCCCGACGCCGGAGCTAACGGCGAGGGTATGCAGCCCGACGGAATGAACGGCCAGAACGACGGCGCCGCGAACGGTTCGACAAACGGCAATTCCAGATAGTTGCAGCTGCCGGCTGTCAGAGTCGACAGCTGAATGAATAAACTATACGGGTAGGCCCGGGGCAGATCGGTCCCGGGCTACATATATGTATATTTGGAGAAATTTTATACATGAAAATGTATATTACCCTCTAAAAAGTACACAAAGATCGGGGCGGTTTGTGCAAAAATTGTGTAGGGCTACGAAATTGGTTCTGACCCCTTGCGAAACCGAAAAAGGAGTATTATAATACACTAAAGCAAAACGGCAAAGGGGCGGAAAAGAATGGTTTTTGCAATCGACGCGGGCAACACGAACATTGTCTTAGGCGCTTTTGACGGCTCGGGCAGTCTCGCATTCACCGCGAGAATAGCGACCGACCCGCTCAAAACCTCGGATCAGTATGCCGCCGATATTCAGAACATTCTGAATTTATTCAGCGTCCGGCGGGAAGATATTACCGGCTCGATAGTCTCGACTGTCGTTCCGGCGCTCGTCGCCTCGCTCTCGGCGGCGATAAGGCTTCTCTTCGGCTCGGAGGCGATGGTTGTCGGCAGAGGGATAAACTGCGGCTTAAAGGTCAAAGGGCTCAGCCCCGATCAGATCGGCGCGGATCTCGTCTGCGGGGCGGTCGGAGCGATAAACAAATACGGCGCGCCGCTAATAATCTTCGATTTCGGCACCGCGACGACTGTCTCAGCAATCGACGGCGACGGAGTTTTCATCGGCGGCTCGATAATCCCGGGTGTGATGATCTCACTTCGGGCGCTCAGCTCCTCGGCGGCGCTTTTGCAGGACATTGCGGCGGAAAGCCGGCAGATCTCGCCGATAAGCCTCGACACCGCCGAATGTATGCGCTCCGGCTCGATTCTCGGCACCGCCTGCATGATGGACGGAATGATCGGGCTGTTCCGCGAAACCCTCGGCGACGCGAAGGTGATCGCGACAGGCGGCCTCGCGGGGACGGTAGTTCCGCACTGCAAAACAAAGGGTATAATCCACGACGACAGGCTTCTGCTCGACGGGCTATACGATATATATAAGCTCAACGCTTAACACTCACCTGACAGGAGGAAATTTTTTATGGCAAATTCAAGGGAAAAAACGCGGATGCTCGCAATGATGGGACTTTTGACAGCGATAGTCGTCGTCCTGCAGTCGGTGGCGTCGGTAATTAAGCTCGGAATGTTCAGCATTGCGCTGGTCTTCATTCCGATAGTCGTCGGCGCGGCTCTTTACGGCTGGAAGGCCGGCACCTGGCTCGGCTTTGTATTCAGCGTTGTCGTTATGTTCACCGATACCGCGCTGTTCATGGCGGTCAACCCGGCGGGAACCGTTATCACGGTAATGCTGAAGGGAACTCTGGCGGGCTTCTGCGCGGCGATTGTCTATAAAGCTCTGGAAAAGAAAAATCTGTGGCTCGGGACGGTTCTGGCGGCGATCGCCTGCCAAGCCGTGAACAAGGTGATCTTCCTTCTCGGCTGCGGAATATTCTTCTATCCGACGGTTCAGGAATGGGCTCAGAACGCCGGTTTCAACAACACTATCCTCTACCTGATCTTCGGAATGACCGGCCTCAACTCGCTTGTCGAGCTCGCCGTCAACCTCAGCCTCAGCACCGCGATCGTCGGTATTATTGACACCGCAAAGAGGTCGCACTCAAAAGCGATCTGAATTTAAAACAGCAAACTCCTGCAAAGCTTATTTGCAGGAGTTTTATTTTTTTATATGGCCCCTGAACGGGAGCGCAGATTCAGGCACTCCCGCTCAGAGAGGAAATGAGAGTGAGGAAAGAACTTTGTCTTTCCTCACTAAGTATATCACGCCGGTTTAATAAAGTCAATAATTTCAGATTAAAATTCCACTGAATTTTGACTCAAAATATGCCGTATAAAAGGGTTCTGAACGGGAGCGCGGTTACTTCGCTCCCGTTCAGAGGGGGAAAATGAGAGTGGGAAAAGGACCGAAATCCTTTTCGGAAACATTATATCACATTGATTTGACAAAGTCAACTATTTTAGTCTGCAATTCCACCAAAATTCTGACTTCGCTCGCGTATACTCAATAATATATGTGGAACGGAGTGTGAACACTGTGGATTTTGGCAGAAGATTAAAGGAATTAAGGAAGAAAGCAGGTCTGACCCAAGCGCAGCTCGGCGAAAGAGTCGGGGTCACAAAGTCGGTGATCTCGTTTTATGAGCAGCAGGAGCGTTCGCCCTCGCCAAATGTTCTTATCAGGCTGTCGGAGGTTTTTCATGTCAGCACCGACTGCCTTCTCGGAATCGAGCGGCGGAAAACTCTCGACGTCTCAGACCTCTCCGACGAGCAGGTCAGACTTGTCGAGGCGATTTTAAAGGCAATAAGAGAACAATGAGGCAGGTCAATGACGGGGAACCCGTTTGGGGTTCCCCGTAGTTTTTTGCATTATTTCACCAATCTTCAGCGTGACGTTTTAAGACACTTCTGTTAAAATTCACACTTGATTTAGCGTCTGATGAATGATATACTATCATTTTGGAAAAAAATAAGCTTAGAAATGAGGCATTTACTTGATAAGAAACGATTTGCGGAACGTCGCGATAATCGCGCACGTTGACCACGGAAAGACAACCCTTGTCGACGGTATGCTGCGCCAGAGCGGAACATTCCGCCAGAACCAGGTAGTCAGCGAGCGCGTAATGGACTCGAACGACATCGAGCGCGAGCGCGGAATAACTATCCTCGCGAAGAACACCTCGGTCGTCTATAACGGCGTAAAAATCAATATAGTCGATACCCCCGGCCACGCCGATTTCGGCGGCGAGGTCGAGAGAATTCTGAAAATGGTCGACGGAGTTATCCTTCTCGTCGACGCTGCCGAGGGGCCGATGCCGCAGACCCGCTTTGTCCTTCAGCACGCTTTGGAGCTCGGCCATCGGGTCATAATCGTCATCAACAAGATCGACCGCCCCGACGCGCGTATCGACGAGGTGATCGACGAGTGCTACGAGCTTCTGATGGACCTCAACGCCTCGGACGAGCAGCTCGACAGCCCGATCCTCTTCTGCTCGGGAAGAGACGGAACCTGCTCGGCCGACGAGCACGTCGCCGGAACCGACCTCACACCCCTTTTCGACAAAATCCTCGAATATATTCCCTGCCCCGAGGGAGACCCCGACCAGCCCTTCCAAATGCTTGTCAGCTCGATCGACTATAACGACTATGTCGGCAGAATCGCGATTGGAAAGATCAGCCGCGGCTCTGTCAGGGTCAATCAGGAGGTAATGATCGGCGACTATCACCACACCAAAAAGGAGTACCGCGGAAAGGTCGTCACCCTCTATCAGATAAACGGCCTTGAGCGCACACCAGCCGAAACCGCTACCGTCGGCGACATCGTCTGCATCAGCGGAATCGAAAACATCACCATCGGCGACACAGTCTGCGACTGGCAGAATTTCGAGCCGCTGCCGTTCGTCAAGATCAGCGAACCGACAGTCGAGATGACCTTCTCGGTCAACGACTCGCCGTTCGCAGGTAAAGAGGGCAAATACGTCACCTCCCGCCATCTGCGCGAAAGACTTTTCAGAGAGCTTCTGAAAGACGTTTCGCTGCGCGTCACCGAAACAGATTCGACCGATTCTTTCAAGGTCGCCGGCAGAGGAGAGATGCACCTCTCGATCCTGATCGAAAATATGCGCCGCGAGGGATATGAAATGGGCGTTTCGACCCCGAGAGTTCTCTATAAAGAGATCGACGGAAAGCTCTGCGAACCGATCGAGGAGCTTGTCGTCGACGTTCCCGAGACATCTCTCGGCGCTGTAATGGAAAAAATGGGTACCCGAAAGGGCGAAATGGTCTCGATGACGCCGATGGGTTCGAGAATCAGGGTCGTGTTCCATGTTCCGGCCCGCGGCCTATTCGGATATCGCAACGAATTTCTCACCGACACCAAGGGCGAAGGAGTCATGAGCTCGGTATTCCACGGCTATGAGCAGTATAAGGGCGATATTCCGAGGCGTACCTCAGGCTCGCTTGTCGCCTTTGAGGCGGGCGAGGCGGTCACCTACGGCCTTTATAACGCTCAGGAGCGCGGCGCTCTGTTTATCGGCGCGGGAGTGCCGGTCTATGAGGGAATGATCGTCGGAGTTTCGCCGAAGCCGGGCGATCTCGTCGTCAACGTCTGCAAGCGCAAGCATCTGACCAACACCCGCGCGAGCGGCTCGGACGACGCGCTCAGGCTCATTCCGCCGAGAATATTCAGCCTCGAGGACAGCCTCGAATTCATCGCTGACGACGAACTGGTCGAGGTGACGCCGAAGAATATCCGCCTGCGCAAAAAGACGCTCTCAAATGTCCAGAGAGCGAAGGATAATTCAAAGCTGAAATAAATGAGCCTGCCTGTCGGCAGCCTTTGACGGGGAACCCCGGGCGGGGTTCCGTGAAAGCTACTTTCGTCTGCGTTTCAAGAAAGCAGACAAGAAAAATCCCCGCTTAAAGCGGGGATTTTCATTTCGGTTTTACTGATTACTCGGCTGCTTCCTCACCGGTGTAAGGATAGTAAGCAATCTGGTTGCCGCCGATGCCTTCGATATCAACGATCTGGCCGATAACGTTCTGAGCGGGATCATAGATAGCGAGACCTTCGATCAGCTCGCCGCCGTCGGGAGTGAAGTCGATGAAGAAGGTGCCGGCGTCGGGATCGTTGACAGCCATCGAGAAGGTGCCGGATACGACGGTAGGAGTATCAACGATGGTGAAGGTGATTGCCATAGTGCCGGTGTTCTCGTCGGCGTTGTAATCCTTGACCTCGAGCTTGTAGGTGCCGGATTCACTGGCGTAAACGCCGGAAGGAGCCTGAAGCTCAACGCCGCAAGCGGTAAGAACAGCCATTGCCATGACAAGGACTAATGCGAGTGAGATGATTCTTTTCATAATAAATTATCCCCCGATAGAAATAATAGTCGATTTTGCTAATCGCAAGATTATTATAAACCCAACGAAAAAACTTGTCAATAAATTATTGAAATAAAGTCTACAACATTGTGATAAATGCACAGTTTTAACTGCCGGATTTGTGAGTTTTTCCAACTTTAAACTGTCGATTTCTGCTTGTCGGCCGATTTTTAATTCCAGATATATCCAAATTGCCGCCCCGATACGACAGCGTTTTCAATTTCGGCGTGCTAGGATTTTACTGAGGCTTCGGCGCATGTTCCGAGGCGAAGAACCTGATTATGTTTCTTCTGGTGACGATCCCGATATATGAGCCGTCGTCGTCGGTGACCGGAACGAAGTTCTGTTTCATCGCGAGGCCGATCAGCTCCTCGCGGGTCGCGGTGATCCTGACCGGAAGATAGATCCGGCGGTTTCCGAGAGTCGCGAGAACGTCGCGGAGCTTTAGATTCTCGGCTCCGTACATCGAAACGCCGTCGCCGTTCGAGTGGTCAAGCATATACCAGAGAAAATCGCCCTCGCCGACGACGTCCAAAAAAGCGCCGCTGCGTGAGATGACCGGTATTCGGGTATAGCCGTGGGCGCGCATTTTTTCAAGCGCCTGACGAAGAGTGTAATCGTCGAAAAGATAAGCGGTTTCGCTCTTTGGAATGAGAAAGTATGCTATATTCATCGGTGTTCTCCTTAACCATTCTGGTTCATGTATTCCTCAAGGCAGAGGCCGGAATCCATCACCGCTTTCGCATAGCTGACGCCTACATAGCGATAGTGCCACGGCTCATAGATATAGCCGGTGATGCTCTCCTTTCCCTCGGGATATCTGAGGATAAAGCCGTAGTCGGTGCAGTGGTTAATCAGCCACTCAAATTCCTCTGTGTCTTCAAAGGCGGTGTATGTGTCCCAGTGATTGCGGTCGATGATGTCGACAGCGAGACCGGCGTTGTGTTCGCTTCCGCCGGGAGGCGCGATATTGATCGAGGTGTCCTGATAAGCCTCGTCATAGCTCATTCCGTCGTCCTCCATTCTGGAGTTGACGTTGCGCTCAAAGAGCTTTTTCTGGTAGTCGATAGTGCGGTATGCCGAAAGAACCTTGAGGTCGATTCCGTCCTCGGCGGCGGCCGCGATCATCTTTTTGCACCAATAGGCGGCGGTCACCTCGAGCTCATAGCTCCCCTGAACGAAGTCGGTCTCGATCGAATAATCCTCCGGCAGGAAGGTCTCTTTATTTACGACAAAGAAGTAGTCGCTTGCGGAAGAGAAATAGTAGTTTTCCGGCAAGGTCGGTCTTTCCTCCTCTATTACCGGCTTTTCGGGCGAGAGATATTCGCCGAAAGCGCAGGCAACTCCGCCGTTGAAGTTGAGCACATACCAGCTTCCCTCGGTGGTTCTGCCGATGACGTCGGCCTTTTCGCCGGGGTTGAGCTGGCCGACGACCTTCGCCTCGGTCGAGGGATATTCGCGGATATTGAGGGTATCGGTCGCGAACATCTCGGCCACAAACGGCTCAAAGTCGAAGTCGAGCGGGTTGGTGGTTATCCCCGAAAGGTCCTCGGGGGAAAGCGTCGGGGCGGCAGTCGTCTCCGCAGGCTCGGTCGGAACCGGCGTTGTGACCGCCGGATCGCTTTCGGAAATGGTGTCGGCAGGCGCGGCGGTCGTTGTCTCGGGCAGAGAAGCCGGCGGAATATCGCCGGTATTGATCGGGGTCTTTTCTGCCCCTGCGCAGCCGCAGAGCATCAGCAGAGCGAGAGCTGCCGCCGCGCATTTATATCTGAATTTCATTTCATTCACGTCCTATTCAGTGTATTATAATTTTCCGGCCGTTAGAATCTCTCAGAAAAATTCTTCCGTCAGTATTATTTTAACACATCTTTTTCGATTTTTCAATAACATAAAGGTTACATTCGGTTACAAACTGATTAAATTTTCATTAAGAAATATAAGTTGGAGTGATTATCATGAAAAACACACGCCGCCTCGCCGACTTCACCGCCGGCGGGCTGACAGCATTGGCGTTCTTTGCGGGGCTCAGCCTGCTCGGCGGGCTGATCTTCAGCGAACCGGGTTCAAAATGCGCAAGGGGTCTTGCGGTCATCTCCGCAAGGCTCAATTCCGCGGGGATATACTCGGAGCCGGAGCCGGAACCGAAAAGCCCGCCCGAGGCCGAGCCGGAGTCGCCTTCTCTCAGCCCGAAGCTCGCCGGAGAGCTGATAAGGCTTTCGGGCTTCGGCGGCTGGGATATCGAGGCCGCGCCGGAGGAGCTGGAGGTGCCGGAGGACGACTCGGACGCTGAGGAGAGCGAGCTGCTCTATCCTCCCGAAATCGAACACCGCGACGGCGAGATAGTCCGCAGGACATATTCCTACCGCCCGTCGACAACATATTTAGAGCTTCCCGGGGGCGGGCTTCTCAGAAACTGCACCGACATCGATCCGGAGTATCTGCTTGAACAGTGCGCAAAAAAGCCGGACTATGAGTTCAGGCCGGACGGCGGACCGCTGGTGCTTATCATGCACACCCACACCACCGAGAGCTTCGAGCCGTATCAGCGCGACTATTACGACGCGAGCTTTTCTTCGAGAACTACCGAGCTTTCAAAGAGCGTCGCGGCGGTCGGCGAAAAGATCGCCGAGCAGCTCGAAGCCGCAGGAATAGGAGTTATCCACGACGAGACGGTTCACGACTATCCGCAATATACCGGTGCTTATGACCGAAGCGCGGTCACCGTCGCGGAATATCTCGAAAAATATCCGTCTATTAAAATTGTAATAGATGTCCACCGCGACGCAATTGAAGAGGACTCGGTCAGATATGCCCCCGCGGTCGAGATAAACGGCAGGAGCGCCGCTCAGGTGATGATTATCTGCGGCTGCACGAATGTCCCGCAATACCGATATAATCTAAGGACCGCCGCGCGGCTTCAGTCGCAGATGGAGAGCGACTGGCCGGGGCTGACGCGGCCGATACTCTTCGACGAGCGAAATTACAATCAGGAGATGACCCACGGCTCGTTTCTGATCGAAATGGGTTCAAACGCCAACTCGCTCGACGAAGCGCTTTACAGCGGCGAGCTGGTCGGGAAGAGCCTTGCGGAGATGATTAAGGGGATGGGGGAGGAATGAGAGAAAAGCTCTCTATTTCCATGAATTCAAGCTGTGATTTTCCTCTAAAATCTGTCTTTTTACAAATAAAACCTGAGTTTATATATTGAATCGGCGGCGCGGGTAATGTATAATTGATAAAAACCGAAAAGGAGGAGAGCTAATGTTAAGAATAGCAATTGTCGGGACAGGCAGCATCGCCCACACCCACGCTCGGGCATATCTTGCGCTCGCGGGGCGCTGTGAGATCGCTGCTCTGGTCGACATCATTCCCGGAAAGGCAAAGAGGTTCATGGAGGAATTCGGCCTCGACTGCGACACCTATGAAAACCACGAGGATATTCTCGGAAGAACCGACATCGACCTCGTCGACGTCTGCACCCCGCCCTATGTCCACGCAGAGATCAGCATCAACTGCCTGAGATCAGGCAAGAATGTCGTCTGCGAAAAGCCGATGGCAGCGTCGCTCGAGGAGTGCGACGAAATGATCAGAGCGAGGGACGAGAGCGGAAAGCTCCTCTCGATAATCGCTCAGAACCGATTCCGCAGAGGGATCAGAGACCTCAAGGCGCTTTTGGACAGCGGCCTCGCCGGGCCTGTCCGCCACGCCGAGATCGATTCGTTCTGGTGGAGAGGCCATTGCTATTACGACCTCTGGTGGCGCGGCACCTGGGAAAAGGAGGGCGGCGGCTGCACCCTCAACCACGCCGTTCATCACATTGATATGCTCTGTTGGATGATGGGCCTGCCGGAGCAGGTGACGAGCGTTCTCGCCAACACCGCCCACGACAACGCCGAGGTTGAAGACCTCTCGGTCTCGATTCTCAGATACCCTCACTCCCTTGCGCAGATAACCGCCTCGGTCGTCCACCACGGCGAGGAGCAGAAGCTCGTTTTCCAGTGCGAAAAGGCGAAGATTTCTGCGCCGTTTGACTGCAAGGCGTCAATCGCGATGTCTAACGGATTCCCGAAGAAAAACGAAGAGCTCGAAAGGGAGATTTCGGATTACGTCAAAGCCCTGCCGCCTCTTGAATATGAGGGACACACCGGCCAGCTCGAAAACGTTCTGACATCTATCGAGACAGGCTCAAAGCCCGCGATCGGCGCAGAAGACGGCAGAAGAACGATCGAGCTTATCACCGCGATCTATTTCTCCGGCTCGACTCAAAAAACGGTCGATCTGCCCCTCAAAAAGGGCAGCCCGTTCTACACCGTCGAGGGGATAATGAAAAACGCGCCGCACTTCTATGAAAAAACCGCGTCGGTCACCGAGCTCAACGGCGAGATAACCGTCGGCGGAAACTATTGAACGGAGGTCATTATGGATAAATCTGACGGAATGAATTATGCCCCCGAGGGCAGGCCGAAGCCGGTAGTTAAGCCGGGAGAGTTTGTTTTCTCGGCGGTCAGGCTGGATCACGGCCATATCTACGGAATGACAAACGGTCTCCTTGAAGCCGGAGGAACGCTAAAATATGTCTATGACCCCGACCCTAAAAAGGTCGACGCCTTTATCAAGCGCTATCCGCAGGCCAAAGCCGCGAGGTGTGAGGAAGAGGCTCTCGAAGACTCCGAAACTAATCTTATCGCAGGCGCGGCGATCACAAGCGAGAGATGTGCGCTCGGCCTTCGGGCAATGAACGCCGGAAAGGACTACTTCACCGACAAAGCGCCGTTCACAACGACGGCGCAGCTCAACAGCGCAAAGGAAGCGGTCAGAAACACCGGCAGAAAATACATGGTCTATTATTCCGAGCGGCTCCACGTCGAGGGAGCAGTTCTGGCGGGATATATGATCGAGCGCGGAGAGATCGGCAGGGTTTTAAGCGTCACCGGCTTCGGGCCTCACCGCCTCGGCGCTTCGGGGCGGCCGAAGTGGTTCTTTGAGAGGGAAAAATACGGCGGAATCCTCTGCGACATCGGCAGCCACCAGATCGAGCAGTATCTCTATTTCGCCGGCGAGGAGGACGCCGAGGTCAATTTTTCGCGTATCGCGAACTACGCCCACCCCGAATATCCCGAACTTGAGGATTTCGGCGACTGCTCGATCACCGGCAAGAACGGGACGACGAATTATTTCCGCGTCGACTGGTTCACCCCCGACGGTCTCAGGACCTGGGGCGACGGCAGAACCTTTATCCTCGGCACAGACGGCTTTATCGAGATCCGCAAATACATAAATCTCGCGGCCCCGGAGCCCGGCGGGGATCACGTCTTTTTGACAAATAAAAGCGGCGAGCGCTATTTCAACGCCGCCGGTACGACAGGTTTCCCGTTCTTCGGCAGGCTGATACTCGACTGCCTAAACCGAACCGAAACCGCAATGACCCAAGCCCACGCCTTCAAGGCAGCGGAGCTGTGCTTAAAGGCTCAGGAAAACGCAGTGAGGATTGGGGAGTGAATGGGGGAGGCTGCCCTTAATTGCCTATTAAAACCCGTGCGCCGACAGCAGCCGGCGCACGGTTTTTACTCAGTTCTTAAGACTGTGGAGCGGGGCGGGAATCTGCCCGCCGCGGTTGATGAACTTGCTCTGCGACATTTTGTTTATCTTCATCACAGGAGCGTGGCCGAAGAGGCCGCCCCAGTCGAGTTCCTCGCCGTCGGCCTTTCCGATCGCGGGGATCACTCTCACCGCAGTGGTCTTTGAATTTATCATTCCGATCGCGGCTTCGTCGGCGATTATTCCGGCGATGGCGTCGGCGGTGGTGTCGCCGGGGATCGCGATCATGTCAAGCCCGACCGAGCAGACCGCAGTCATCGCTTCGAGCTTTTCAATCGTCAGAGAACCGCTCTTTGCGTCGGCAATCATTCCGGCATCCTCCGAAACGGGGATAAACGCGCCCGAAAGCCCTCCGACCGAGGAGCATGCCATTACTCCGCCCTTTTTGACGGCGTCGTTCAAAAGCGCGAGGCAGGCGGTAGTTCCCGGTGCGCCGCACTGCTCGAGCCCGATCTCTTCAAGAATATGGGCGACGCTGTCGCCGACCGCGGGCGTCGGCGCGAGAGAGAGGTCGACTATTCCGAACGGAACCCCGAGCCGCTCCGAGGCGATTACCCCGACAAGCTGTCCGACCCGCGTGATCTTATATGCAGTAGTTTTGATGATGTTGCAGACCTCGTTGATGTCCGCGTCGGGGTGCTTTGAGAGCGCCGAGCGAACGACACCCGGCCCCGAAACGCCGACGTTGATAATGCAGTCCGGCTCGCCGACGCCGTGATATGCTCCCGCCATGAACGGGTTGTCGTCGACCGAGTTGCAGAAGACGACCAGCTTTGCCGCGCCGAAGCAGTCGGAATCGACGGTCGCCTCGGCGGTTTCGCGGACTATTCTGCCCATCAGCTTGCAGGCGTCGAGGTTGATGCCGGTCTTTGTCGAGCCGATATTGACCGACGAGCAGACCCGCGAGGTCTTCGAGAGCGCCTCGGGAATCGACTCGATCAGCTCGCGGTCTCCCGCCGAAAAGCCCTTTTGGACCAGCGCTGAATATCCGCCGATCAGGTTGACCCCGACGGCTTCGGCGGCTTTGTCCATCGTTATCGCGAATTTTACCGGACTTTCGCGGCAGGCGGCGGAGATTATCGAGATCGGAGTGACCGAAATTCTCTTGTTGATAATAGGTATTCCGTATTCCTTTTCGATCTCCTCGCCGACCCTGACGAGGTTCTTTGCGCAGCGGGTGATTTTTTCATAAACCTTTTCGCAGGCTTTGTCGATGTCGCTGTCGATGCAGTCGAGGAGAGAGATGCCCATTGTTATTGTGCGAATGTCGAGACATTCGTCCTGAATCATTCTTATCGTCTCTAAAATGTCACTGAGATTTATCATAGCTCCTCCGCGATGTCAAATGTGGTGCATTGTGTTGAAGATGTCCTCGTGCATAACATAGATCGAGAGCCCGAGCGACTTCCCGAGATCGCTCATCTTGTCTGAGAGCTGAGCGAGGGGGATACTGAGCTTGGTGATGTCGACGATCATAACCATTGCGAAGACGTCCTGCAAAACCGACTGAGTGACCTCCGTTACATTTGCGTTGTATTCCGCGCAGATCGCCGAAACCTTCGCGAGGATCCCGACGGCGTCCTTGCCGATGACGGATATTACTGCTTTCATGTTTATGTATCCTCCAGACTGAATTATGATTTACCCGCCCCGAATCGGGCGGCCGCTTTACTCCGCGTATTATATCACACTTTTTTCAAAAGCGCAACAGGAAAGCGGGAAATGTTTTTAAATCAAGTGAGCGCCAACTCTTACAGCTTTTCAGCATAATGAGAAGTAACTAAATTGTTCTCCCGTTTGACACCGAACGGTAAAATATGTTATAATAGCCCTCGGAGGTGTTGAAAATGAGAATTCAATTTATCGGCGCGACCCACGAGGTCACCGGAAGCTGCACCCTTCTCGAGGTCAACCGCAAATATTACCTCGTCGACTGCGGAATGGAGCAGGGACGGGACGTCTTTCAGAACATTCCCCTGCCGGTTCCCGTGAGCCGAATCGAAGCGGTCTTTCTGACTCATGCCCACATCGACCACTCTGGAATGCTGCCGAGGCTTTATAAGGACGGCTTTGATGGCAGCATCTACGCGACCGACGTGACCTGCGACCTCTGCAATATAATGCTCAGAGACTCGGCACACATTCAGGAATCGGAGGCAAAATGGCGCTCCAGAAAGGCGGAGCGCGCCGGTCTGCCGCCGGTCGAGCCGGTCTACGGAATAAACGACGCCCTCGGCGCGATCTCGCAGTTCCGCAGATGCAGATACGGCGAGATTATCTATCCCGCAGAGGGAATAGAGCTCAGATTCACCGACATCGGCCACCTTCTCGGCTCGGCCTGCATCGAGCTGTGGCTGACCGAGGGCGAGACCCGCAGAAAAATCGTATTCAGCGGAGACGTCGGGAACACAAATCAGAGGATAATCCGCGACCCGCAAAAGGTCAGGGATACCGACTATCTCATAATCGAATCGACCTACGGCAACAGGCTGCACCAAAAGATCCGCGCCGACGTTGAGGCTGAGCTCGCCGGAATAATTCAAAGAGCACTGGATCGTGGCGGAAACGTCGTGATCCCCTCCTTCGCCGTCGGGCGGACTCAGGAGATACTCTATGCTGTCCGCGAGATCAAGCAGAACGGCCTCGTCAAGGGCCACGACGGCTTCCCGGTTTATGTAGACAGCCCGCTCGCCGCCGAGGCTACCTCGATATTCATGCAGTGCAGCCCTGTCTGCTTCGACGACGAGACCCTCGCGCTGATAAAAAGCGGCGTCAACCCGATCTGGTTCGACGACATCAGAATGTCGCTGACCTCGGAGGAGTCAAAGCAGATCAACCTCGACCCCGAGCCGAAGGTGATAATCTCAGCGAGCGGAATGTGCGAGGCCGGGCGGATTCGCCACCATTTAAAGCACAACCTCTGGCGTGAAAACTGCATTATCCTCTTTGTCGGATATCAGGCGGAGGGCTCTTTGGGTCGCAGACTTTTAAGCGGCGAAAAGTGCGTCACCCTCTTCGGAGAGGAAATTTCGGTCAACGCCGAGATCTGTTCGCTCCACGGCACCAGCGGACACGCCGACCAGGCCGGGCTTTTAGACTGGCTGTCGGGCTTTGAAAACGGGCCGGACACGGTCTTTGTGAACCACGGCGACGACGCCTCCTGCGAGGATTTCAGAAGGCTCATCGAGGAAAAGGGATATAACGCGACCGCGCCTTACAGCGGGACGGAATATGACCTCGCGACCGGCAAGATGACAGTTTACACCGAGGGAGTGTCAATCGACCGCGAAAAGGTATTCAAGGGGACGACCAGAGCGGATATGATCTATAAAGACCTAGTCGCAGAGGCTGAAAAGCTTCTCGCGATGGTTAAGACCCGCCGCGGCAGAACCAACAAGGACAACTCGAAGCTAACTTCGCAGATCAGAGAGCTTTATAACAAGTGGAGAGACTGATTAAAAACCGGCCTGCCGAGAGGCAGGCCGGGGGTTTTATGTGAGTGGTTCAATGATTGCTCAGATTAAACAGATTATTTGCCCTAAACCTCCGTCAGCTCATACTCACGGGAGCCGAGGCCGAGAGCGGCGGCAGCTTCGATCGTGTGGACGCCGTTGCGGCTTTCGACCCTTTCAAGGAAATGCTTTTGACCGGGGTCGTCCTTTGCGGCGTAGACAAGGTCAAGGCAGGCCTGATCTATCGCGACGGGATCGAGCGAGGCGAGAATGCCTATATCCCTCATGCAGGGATCTTCGGCGATGTCGCAGCAGTCGCAGTCGACCGAAAGATTTTTCATTACGTTTATATATGCGACCCTGCCGCCGAAGAAGTTTATTACCGACGAGGCGGCGTCGGCCATCGACTCCAAGAACGAGTTGTGAGGCGCGGCCCAGATATTGTGCTCGGTGTCGCCGGAGCCGTGGATATAAGCCTTTCCGAAGCTCGAAGCAACGCCGATCGAAAGCTGTTTGAGAACTCCGCCGTATCCGCCCATCGGGTGGCCCTTGAAGTGGGACAGAACCAGCATCGAATTGTAGTTTTTGAGATTCTTGCCGACAAAGTTCTTTTTTATCACCTTGCCGTTCGGAATTTCGAGAACGAGGTCCGGCCCCTCGGCGTCCATCAGGTCGAAGTCGAAATAATCGTTCCAGCCGTGTTTTCTGATCGCCTTCAGATGTTTTTCGGTGGTGTCGCGCTCGCCGTCATAAGCGGTGTTGCACTCGACGACCGTTCCGCCGACATAGTCGACTATCGGCTTCCAGAACGGCGGCCGCAAAAAAGTTCTGATTCCCGACCTCGCCGGAATGCTCCTTTACGGCGACCCTTTCCCCGAGCTCCGCCCCGATAAGCTTATACATCTCAAGCACCTTTTCGGGCGAAATTTCTCTTGTGAAGTAAACCTTTGATTTCATATCCGTTTCCTCCTTATTATTTTTAACTCTATAAATTGACGTCCTTCGCCGCGTCACTTTCCGAACCTTTCCATAAATACGTCCGGCCACATCAGCGCGTCGGCGTTTTTGTTTATCTCCTCCGGCGTCCACTCCCACCACTTCGTTCGCAGAAGCGTGCGCACCATTTCCGGCGGGTAGCGGTATTTTATTACATTAGCCGGCACCCCTACAACCACAGAATACGGCGGAACGTCCCTGGTCACAACCGCGCCCGCGCCGATAACCGCGCCGTCGCCTATGGTAATTACCTTTGAGCAGTTTATAAATGTGTGGGCTCCTATCCAGACGTCGCTCCCGATCGTCACCCTCGGCTTCCCGAAGGCGTATGGGTGCTTAGGGTCGAGGGCGCAGAGCTTCTCAAATTTTGCCTTGTTCTCGGGTGTGAAGAAATCCGAGAGCTCGTCGGTGACAAACGCCATATTCGAGTGGTGATCGCAGTGAATCACAGCGGTCGAGTTTATCGACGTGTATCGCCCGATCGACTCGATATAGCCGTTTCGGCAGGCATCAACTATTCCGTCGCCGAAATAGGTCTGGCGGCCGATCTTCGCGCCGAAAAGCTCCCAGTCAAAGGGAAGCTCCTGCCCGATGTCGGAATAGACGATATAGTCCCTGACCTTCTCAAATCCCCCGCCCGCGCGGTCGATAAGAAAGTCAGTCAGATCGTCCTCGGTCACCGCGACGACATAGTGCCTCGCGGGGTCGACGTTTTCGGTAAATGCGAAGCCGTAGGGCTCGAGCTGCCGCCTGAGCAGGCGGTTCGGCTCGCCCCAGACCACTATCTCCCGTCCGTTCAGACAGTGTTCAAAAATCTGCGCAAGTCTTGTTGTCATTTTATCTCTCCTATTTGATCAGTCTGAGAAAATCCTCCTCCGGCCGGTTCAGAGCCTTTGAAAGCTGCCCGAGTATTCTCCCGCGGGATTCAATCGGCTCGCGGGAATAGGCCGAGGTAATCAGGTCATAGCCGAAAAGCGTTTCGGGGGTCGAATACCGCGCGACTCCCCAGCCGTAGACTCTGCCGTATTTGTCGCGCATATATTCAAAGTCCGAGATGCAAAGATAGGTCTGCATCTGAAGGCGGGTGATCACGCCGTCGAAGCCTCGCTCACCTCCCCGGGAATAGCCGCAGAGGCTTTTAAGCTTTTTTGAAAGAAGATCTCCGTAGCGTGAAACGGTGTCGTAGATATTGAGGTCTTTATGGCTCGCGAGGCCTGATTCATATCGCGAGTCGAAGTCATATCCGTCGCGGCGGTAGTTGGCGAAGTCGGGGAACCAGTCGAGGCTGATATAGCCCGCCTTTCCGCAGAAAAATTTGCCGTAAAGGACCTTACCGGTGCGGATGCAGGGGCCTTTCCATTCCCACGGACCGTCGCTGCTGCCGAACCACAGCTCGCGCGGGGTGTGCTCCTCGATCGAAAAGCCGGGGACGGAATTTTTAAAGAAGGGCAGAAAGCCCCATTCGCAGGCAAGCCCGACGATGTCATCGGGGGATCTCAGCTCTATCATATCGCTCACTTCCTGTAAATTTTGTCAAACAGCGGCCATTTTCGAGTATTATAACACATTTTTTTGCGGATTGCAACCAAAGATGTGGCCGAAAAGGACACATCTCAGAAAACAGAAGTCAGATTGTCGGAGGGCAGAGCTTCAAGGTGCAGCCTCAGTCCTTCTGACACACGATAACAAAACACAGTTTGACCCTTCTGCCCCACATTTTGTGCATTAAACGGAAAAAACGGCTTTGCGGCCTAAAAATCTCGTGCAAAAAGGCGATTGACAAAATCGGAATGATTCTTTATAATCGTAGTAATCAATTCAAAGGCGATGACGAAGAAGGCAAAGGACACATCGACAAAGAGAGCCGGCGTTTGGTGAAAGACCGGTGACAATGCCCCCGCAGCCCCTCGCTTCCGAGCCGGAAGATTCCAAAGCCTAACCCGCCGGTAGATCTTCCCGTGATTGCTGCGTTAATGCATAGGAATTGCTTGATTCCAAGAGTGGCGGGTCTTTCCGCAATTTGAGTGGTACCGCGAGTGCAAAGTCAGCACCCGTCTCAAAGTCAGCTTTGGGGCGGGTTTTTGATATTCAGACCGCCCGGATATAACAGGAGGAACACTTGATTATGATGAACTTTAAAAAGTACGCCCCCGGCTATTATCTGCCGCCTGTAATCAGCTACGACTGGGTCAGAAGGGAACGGATCGAAAAGGCGCCGAAATGGTGCTCGGTCGACCTTCGCGACGGCAACCAGAGCCTTGTGATCCCGATGAGCTTTGAGCAGAAGCTCGAATTCTATAAAATGCTCGTCAAGGTCGGATTCAAGGAGATCGAGGTCGGCTTCCCCGCCGCCTCCGACACCGAATATGAATTTCTGCGCGCGCTTATCGACCGAAACCTGATCCCCGAGGACGTGACGGTTCAGGTCTTGACCCAGTGCCGCGAGCATATTATCAGAAAGACCTTTGAGGCGGTAAAGGGCGCGCCGAGCGCGGTGATACATTTTTATAACTCGGTCAGCGTTGCACAGCGCGAACAGGTCTTCAGAAAGTCGAAGGAAGAGATCAAAAAGATCGCGACCGACTCCGCCGAGCTGGTCAAGCGGCTCGCAAAGGAATATGACGGAAACTTCCGCTTTGAATATTCCCCCGAGAGCTTTACCGGCGCCGAGCCGGAATATGCGCTCGAGGTCTGCAACGCCGTTCTCGACATTTTGGAGCCCTCGCCCGAAAACAATGTGATTATCAATCTGCCGGTGACGGTCGAGATGAGCCTGCCCCATATCTACGCCTGTCAGATCGAATATATGAGCCGCAACCTCAAATACCGCGACAACGTTACCCTCAGCATTCACCCTCACAACGACCGCGGGACCGGAGTTGCCGACGCCGAGCTCGCTTTGCTCGCAGGGGCGGACAGAGTCGAGGGTACCCTCTTCGGAAATGGCGAGAGAACCGGCAACGTCGACATAATCACCCTCGCGATGAATATGTATTCCCACGGAGTCGACCCCGGGCTCGATTTCTCTGATATGCCGGCGATCGCGGAGGTTTACGAAAACTGCACCGGAATGAAGATTCACGAGCGCCAGCCATACGCCGGAGCGCTAGTCTTCGCGGCGTTTTCGGGAAGCCATCAGGACGCCATCGCGAAGGGAATGAAGTGGCGTGAGGAAAAGAAGCTCGAACAGTGGACGGTTCCCTATATCCCGATCGACCCGACCGACATCAACCGCACCTATGACGCCGACGTTATCAGAGTCAACTCACAGAGCGGCAAGGGCGGAATCGGTTACCTTTTGGAGCACACCTACGGTTACACTCTTCCCCCGAAGATGCGGGAGCATTTCAGCTATCTCTGCAAGGGTATTTCGGACCGCGAGCACCGCGAGCTGAAGCCCGCCGAAATTTATGAGATATTCCGCTCGACATATTTCCACAACACAACTCCCGTCTGCGAAAAGGGAATGAAATTCCTGCAGCATGAAAACGAGGTCGAGCTCGAGATCACCTTTGAGATGAACGGAGTTCAGAAGACTCTCAGGACTACCGGCAACGGCTCGATCGACGCGGTTTCAAACGCCCTTAAAGAGCTTACCGGCGACGACTACGAGCTGAAGGTATATACCGAGCACAGCTTGCAGAACGAGACCTCGAAATCCGAGGCGATCGCCTATATCGGAATAAAGACGCCGTCGGGAATGAGCTGGGGCGCAGGCCACCACACCGACATTCTCCGCGCGGGAGCATACGCTCTTCTGAGCGCTTATAACAACTCGAAAAAGTAAAGGGAGGCAGACTATTATGGGAATGACAATGACCCAGAAGATTCTCGCGGCACACGCGGGTCTCGACGCAGTCGAGGCAGGGCAGCTTGTCAGCGCAAAGCTTGACATCGTGCTCGGCAACGACATCACCACCCCGGTCGCGGTGAACGAATTTAATAAGGCCGGATTCAGCGATGTCTTCGACAAGGACAGAATCGCGATCGTTCTCGACCACTTTGTCCCGAATAAAGACATCAAGGCCGCGGAGCAGTCGAAGCAGTGCCGCGAATTCGCCTGCGCCCACTGCGTCAGCCACTTCTATGACGTCGGAAAAATGGGAATCGAGCACGCTCTTCTGCCCGAGCAGGGAGTGGTCACCGCCGGAGACTGCATTATCGGCGCAGACAGCCACACCTGCACCTACGGCGCTCTCGGAGCCTTTTCAACCGGCGTCGGCTCGACCGATATGGCCGCCGGAATGGCGACCGGAACGGCTTGGTTTAAGGTCCCGTCGGGGATCAGATTCGAGCTTTCGGGCAAACTCCGCCCCGAATGCTCGGGAAAAGACGTTATTTTAACGATAATCGGAATGATCGGAGTCGACGGCGCGCTCTATAAGAGCATGGAGTTCTGCGGCGAGGGAGTCGCCTCGCTGACGATGGATGACCGCCTCTGCATCTGCAACATGGCGATCGAGGCGGGCGCCAAAAACGGGATCTTCCCGGTAGACGATATCACCCGGGCCTATTTAAAAGGAAGAAGCGAGCGCGAGCCGGTCGAATATTCCGCCGACCCCGACGCCGAATATGAAAAGACTGTCGAGATCGACCTCTCGGAGATTGTCCCGACCGTGAGCTGCCCTCATCTCCCCGAAAACACAAGGCCGGCGAGCGAGCTTTCGGATATAAAGATAGATCAGGTCGTGATCGGAAGCTGCACCAACGGCCGAATGGAGGATATGGAGACCGCCTATAATATTCTGAACGGGAAAAAGGTCGCCGACGGCGTCAGGTGCATCATTATCCCCGCGACGATGGCGATCTACCGCGAATGCGTCGAGCGCGGATATGTCACCGCCTTTATCGACGTCGGAGCGGTCGTTTCGACCCCGACCTGCGGACCCTGTCTCGGAGGATATATGGGTATTCTCGCTGAGGGCGAAAGATGCGTCGCGACAACAAACCGCAACTTTGTCGGAAGAATGGGACATGTTAAAAGCGAGGTTTATCTCGCAAGCCCGGCGACTGCGGCTTCAAGCGCGCTGACCGGCTTTATTACAGCACCTAAGGGGGAAAAGCAATGAATACAAAAGGAAAAGCGTTCAGATATCCAGATAACGTCGATACCGACGTTATTATCCCCGCAAGATATTTAAACACCTCCGACGCTTCTGAGCTCTCGAAGCACTGCATGGAGGACATCGACGCGGAGTTCGTCAAAAAGGTCGAGCGCGGAGATATAATCGCCGCGGGCTGGAACTTCGGCTGCGGCTCCTCACGAGAGCACGCTCCGCTCGTCATCAAGACCTGCGGCACCGGCTGTGTGATTGCGAAGAGCTTTGCAAGAATCTTCTACCGCAACGCGATCAATATCGGCCTGCCGATTCTCGAATGTCCCGAGGCGGCGGACGGAATCTCCTCGGGAGACAAGGTCGAGGTCGATTTCGACACCGGCGTAATCACCGACGTCACCACCGGCAAGAGCTATCAGGCAAAGCCCTTCCCGGAATTTATCCAGAATATAATCAGGGCCGGAGGACTTTTAAAGTCGCTGAAAGAAGGCGCGAAATGAAAAAGAACATTGCCGTTATCCGCGGCGACGGAATCGGCCCCGAAATAGTCAACGAGGCGATCAAAGTCCTCGACGCCGTCGCGAAAAAATACGGACACACCTTTGAATATACCGACGCCGACATGGGCGGCTGCGCGATCGACAAATACGGCGACCCGCTGCCGCAGCATGAGCTCGACAAGTGCCTTAATGCCGACAGCGTTCTTCTCGGAGCGGTCGGCGGCCCGAAGTGGGACTCGGTCCCCGGCAATATGCGCCCCGAAAAGGGACTTCTGAGGATCCGCGCGGGAATGGGTGTCTATTCAAATAACCGCCCCGCGAAGATCTGGCCCCAGCTCGCCGACGCCTCGCCGCTGAAGCCCGAGATCGTCGAAAAGGGAATTGATTTCATCATCGTCCGCGAGCTGATCGGCGGAATCTACTTCGGCGAGCACAGAACCTTTGAAGACGGCGAAAGGGTCTCGGAGGACGTTATGCGCTATTCCGAGAGCGAGATCGAAAGGATCGGAAGAATCGGATTCGAGACCGCGAGAAAGCGCCGCAAAAAGCTCTGCTCGGTCGAAAAGTCAAATGTCCTCGACACCTCGCGGCTCTGGAAATCGGTTATCCACCGCCTCGCCGAGGAATATCCCGACGTTGAGCTTTCTGATATGCTGGTCGACAACTGCGCGATGCAGATCGTCAAAAACCCCGCTCAGTTCGACGTAATCGTCACCGAGAATATGTTCGGCGACATTCTTTCTGACGAAGCCTCGATGATCACCGGCTCGATCGGAATGATACCCTCGTCGTCTCTCGGCGCGGGCTCAAACGGGCTCTATGAGCCGATTCACGGCTCTGCGCCCGATATTGCCGGAACCGACGCCGCAAACCCGATCGGAACTATCCTCTCTGCCGCGATGATGCTTCGGTTCAGCTTCGATATGCCCCGCGAGGCGGACGATATCGAGGAAGCGGTCGGAAAGGTTTTAAGCGGCGGCTTCCGCACAGGCGACATTATGCAGAGCGGAATGAAAAAGGTAAAATGCTCAGAAATGGGGAGCCTGATCGCTCAGGCTGTCTCTGAAATTTAAAAAAGGAATGATAGAATGAAATTATCCGGCGCGGATATAATCGTCAGGACACTGATCGAGCAGGGCATCGAGACCGTTTTCGGCTATCCGGGCGGTCAAATTATAAACGTTTATGACTCTCTGTATAAATATCAGGACGAAATAAAGCATATTCTGACAGCCCACGAGCAGGGCGCCGCCCATGCCGCCGACGGCTATGCGCGGGCGAGCGGGCGCCCGGGGGTCGTGATCGCGACTTCGGGCCCGGGGGCGACAAACCTTGTCACCGGAATCGCGACAGCTTATCTCGACTCTGTCCCGATGATCGCGATAACCGGCAACGTGCCGACCTATCAGCTCGGCACCGACAGCTTTCAGGAAATAGACATCACCGGCATCACCCTGCCGATAACAAAGCATAACTATGTCGTCGACGACGTAAACGATCTCGCGCCGACGATTCGCGAGGCATTCACCCTCGCGATTTCCGGCAGACCCGGACCGGTTCTGATCGACGTTCCGAAGGACATTCAGATCGCCGAGTGCGAATACACCCCCGCCGAGCCTGTCAGCCCCGCGCCTCCGCAGGCCGCAAAGCTTTCGAGAATCGAGGCCGCGGCGGAATGTATCAACCAGTCGCAGAGGCCGTTTATCTATTTCGGCGGAGGGCTGATAACTTCCGACGCTCAGGAGGAGCTTTTGGCGCTCGCCGAAAAGCTCGACGCGCCGATGGGCTGCTCGCTGATGGGAATTTCGGGAATACCGACCGACCACCCGCGTTTTCTCGGTATGCAGGGAATGCACGGCCACTACGCCAGCTCGATGGCGATGCACCGGGCCGACTGCATTATCGCGCTCGGAGTCAGGTTTAACGACAGAGTGACCGGCAACCGCGCGAAATTCGCGACCCACTCGAAGGTCGTTCACATCGACGTCGACGGCGCCGAGCTCGACAAGACGGTCGCCGCGGCGCACTCAATGCGCGGAGACTTAAAGCTGACGCTTCAGAAGCTTCTGCCGCTTCTCGGCGAAAAGCACCTTCCGGAATGGCGGAAGACGGTCGAGGGGCTGAAATTTGAGGAGCAGAAGGCGCTCGACCGCCAAAGCGGGCTGACCCCGCGCAGCGCGATGCTGACATTAAACCGCTTCCTCGGCGAAAACACCCCCGTTGCGACAGATGTCGGGCAGCACCAGATGTGGGCGGCGCAGTCGCTTTGCTTCAAAAACAAGCGCAGGTTCATCTCCTCGGGCGGACTCGGAACAATGGGCTTCGGAATGGGGGCGGCGATCGGCGCAGCGGCGGCGACCGGCGAAAAGGCGGTGCTTGTGACCGGCGACGGCGGATTCGGAATGGATCTGAATGAGCTCGCGACCGCAGTCACCTACCGGGTCCCGCTCGTGATACTCCTGATGAACAACGGCGTTCTCGGAATGGTGCGCCAGTGGCAGACGCTTTTCTTCAATAAGCACTACTCAAACACGGTTTTAGACCGCAGGACGGATTTCGTCGCGCTTGCCAGAGCCTTCGGAGCTGACGGCGAGCGGGCCGAGACCCACGAGCAGCTCGAAGCGGCTCTCAAAAAGGCGTTTGAATCTGATCTGCCGTTTGTGGTGGAATGTATTATAGATAAGGACGAGTTCGTTCTGCCGATGCTGCCGCCGGGCGGCTCGATGGACGACATAATCACAAAGGTCGACTCGGAGGTGCAAGATGACTGAGCGTAACTTCACAATCGCCGTTCTGGTCTCAAATGAATCCGGCGTTCTGAACCGCGTCACAAGTATGTTCCGCCGCCGCAGATTCAATATAAGCAGCCTGACCGTCAGCGAGACGGAATCGCCCGGGCTTTCGAGAATAACGGTCAGCACCTCGGGTCTCGAATCTGACAAGAATCAGCTCATCAACCAGCTCTATAAGCTCCCGGTGGTCTGCTCGATCAAGGAGCTCGACCCGATCGAATCGGTGACCTGCGAGCTGATGCTGATAAAGGTCAAGAACGAGCCGGAAACCCGCGCCGATATACGCGACGCGGCTCAGGCTTTCGGGGCAAAAACGGTCGACTATACCCGCGACAGCGTGACGATGCGGCTGACCGGAACCTCGCGCGAGATCGACGCCTTTGTCGACCTGATGCGCGACTACACAATACTTGAGATCTGCCGCACCGGCATTGTTTCGCTGGAGCGCGGAAGCACAACAATAAGCAAAATAGAAATCTAAGCAGGAGGTTTTAATTATGGCAAGAATCTTTTATCAGCAGGACTGCGATCTTCAGAAGCTCGCAGGGAAAACGGTCGCGATCATCGGCTACGGCTCGCAGGGCCACGCCCACGCTCTCAATCTCAAGGACAGCGGCGTAAACGTCGTCGTCGGGCTTTATGAGGGCTCGAAGAGCTGGGAAAAGGCCGAGAAGCAGGGTCTTAAGGTAATGACCTCTGCCGAAGCAGCGAAGGCCGCCGACATCATCATGATCCTCATCAACGACGAGAAGCAGGCAAAGCTCTATAAAGAGTCGATCGAGCCGAATCTCACCGAAGGCAAGACTCTCGCCTTTGCACACGGTTTCAATATCCACTTCGGCTGTATCAAGCCGCCGAAGAACGTCAACGTGATTATGATCGCGCCGAAAGGCCCGGGACACACTGTCAGAAGCGAATATCTCGCCGGAAAGGGAGTTCCCTGCCTGATTGCTGTCGAGCAGGACGCCACCGGCGACGCCTGGGACATCGGACTTGCTTATGCTCTCGGAATCGGCGGAGCGAGAGCGGGCGTTCTTGAAACGACCTTCCGCACCGAGACCGAGACCGATCTCTTCGGCGAGCAGGCGGTTCTCTGCGGCGGCGTCTGCGCTCTGATGCAGGCAGGCTATGAGACGCTTGTCGAGGCGGGGTATGACCCGAGAAACGCTTACTTCGAGTGCATTCACGAGATGAAGCTGATCGTCGATCTGATTTATCAGTCGGGCTTTAAGGGAATGAGATATTCGATTTCAAACACCGCAGAATACGGCGACTATGTCACCGGTCCGAAGATCATCACCGACGAGACCAAGAAGACGATGAAAAAGATCCTAAAGGACATTCAGGACGGTTCGTTTGCGAAGGAGTTCCTGCTCGATATGTCAGAAGCGGGCGGACAGGTCCACTTCAACGCGATGAGAAAGCTGGCTTCGGAGCACCCCTCCGAGATAGTCGGCGAGGAGATCAGAAAGCTTTACAGCTGGAACGGCGAAGACAAGCTAATCAACAACTGATTCAGGCGGGCGCGCGGAACTTTGCGAAGATAACTGCTTTGCAGGGAATTTAAGACGGAGTTCAGGGCGAAGCCCGTTCGCGAAGCGAACAGGCGCCGCTTCGCGGCGCCTCACGCCGCGCTCCGCGCGGCGGGGCTTCGCCCCTCTCCCTTTTGCGCGCCCATGTTTTATATTGCCGCAGTCCGGCCGAGGCGACCCCTCGGCTCTGTGCGGTTTTAAGTAGGTGTATTTATGAAAAGCGATAAAATCAAATTCGGCCCGCAGAACGCTCCCCACCGCGCTCTCTATCACGCTCTCGGAATGACCGAGGAGGAGATCAACCGCCCGATGGTCGGGATCGTCAGCTCCTATAACGAGATCGTCCCGGGTCACATGAATATCGACAAGATCGTCGACGCAGTCAGAATCGGTGTCGCGATGGCGGGCGGAAACCCCGTCGTATTTCCGGCAATAGCCGTCTGCGACGGCATCGCGATGGGACACACCGGAATGAAATATTCCCTAGTCACCCGCGACCTGATCGCCGACTCGACCGAAGCGATGGCGATGGCCCACGGCTTCGACGCCCTCGTAATGGTTCCGAACTGCGACAAAAACGTCCCCGGCCTTTTAATGGCCGCGGCGAGGCTCAATATCCCGACCGTCTTTGTCTCTGGCGGGCCGATGCTCGCCGGCCATGTCGACGGAATGAAGACCAGCTTTTCCTCGATCTCTGAGGCCGTCGGAGCATATAACGCCGGCTCGATCAGCCTCGAAAAGCTGCATGAATACGAGTGCAGAACCTGCCCGACCTGCGGCTCCTGCTCGGGAATGTATACCGCCAACTCGATGAACTGCCTGACCGAAGCCCTCGGAATGGGACTAAGAGGAAACGGCACCGTTCCTGCGGTGTATTCCGCGAGAATCGAGCTCGCGAAGCGCGCCGGAATGGCGGTAATGCAGCTTCTTGAAAAGAATATCAGACCCCGCGACATAATGACCGAAGCGGCGTTTATGAACGCGCTGACCGTCGATATGGCGCTCGGCTGCTCGACCAACTCGATGCTCCACCTTCCCGCGATCGCCCATGAATGCGGTATCGAGATCAACCTCGACATCGCGAATTCGATAAGCTCTAAGACCCCGAACCTCTGCCACCTCGCCCCTGCGGGGAGAACCTATGTCGAAGAGCTAGACGAGGCGGGCGGCGTCTGGGCGATCATGAACGAGCTTTCAAAGAAAAATCTCCTCGATCTTGACTGCATGACCGTCACCGGCAAAACCGTCGGCGAGAACATCAGGGACGCGGTAAACCTCAATCCCGAGGTTATCCGCCCGATCGACAACCCGTTCAGCGAAACCGGCGGAATCGCCGTGCTCCGCGGAAATCTCGCGCCGGAGGGCTGCGTCGTCAAGCGCTCGGCCGTCTCTCCAAAAATGCTTAAATACGAGGGCAGAGCGAGGGTGTTTGAGTGCGAGGAGGACGCTCAGGCGGCTATCAACGCCGGCGAGATCAAGCCCGGCGACGTCGTCGTAATCAGATATGAAGGCCCGAAGGGCGGTCCGGGTATGCGCGAAATGCTCAATCCGACCTCTGCGATAATGGGAATGGGTCTCGGCGAAAGCGTCGCGCTGATTACCGACGGCAGATTCAGCGGCGCGACCCGCGGCGCCTGCGTCGGCCACATCTCTCCCGAAGCGGCCTCGGGCGGCCCGATCGGAATAGTCCGCGAGGGTGACATCATCTCGATCGACATTCCCGGCAACCGGATCGACCTCAGGATCAGCGGCGAAGAATTCGAGGCTAGAATGGCCGCGTTCGTCCCGAAGAAAAAGGAGCTTTCCGGCTATCTGAAGCGCTATGCCGAGCTCGTTTCGAGCGGCGCAAAGGGCGCAGTGCTGAATTGAGGGCGGATATGTTAAGACCCGATCAAATGCTGCCGGCGCTCCGCTCGCTCTGCGTTTTCAGAGAGCTTCTGACCGACCCGGTGATCTCGGCGCTCCTTGAATTTTTGGAAAGCGACGGCGAAGGCGCCGACCCTGTTGACAAATACTGCAAATTCGTTTCGGAGCTCTACCGAAACGGCGCGGATCTCTCAAAATATGTCGCCGAGCAGGTTCGCTGCTGCGACAACCCGATCGTTCGGCTTATCGGCGAGGGAAAACACGTCCCAGCGGCGATGCAAAAGAGCGCAAAGCGCGAGATCGAGATACTTTCGGCGCTCGCCTCGCTAAGCCCCGAAGCTCTCAGCGAGGATATCGACTATGAGCTTCCTCTGCCGGAATGGGAGCTTTCGAAGACTGACATCGCCGGAGACTTCTCGGCTCAGTGCAAAAATATCTCGAAGCACGGCTACGGCGTCTACGCGAAATACCGCGCGTTCTGCTTCGAGGAAAACCGAATCGTCCCGGTCCGCTCGCCCGACCCGATCGCCCTCGGCGACCTGATCGGCTATGAGCGTGAGAAAAAGCTGATAATCGACAACACAAAGGCGCTTTTAAGCGGGCTTCCCGCCGCGAATATCCTTCTGACCGGCGATGCCGGAACCGGAAAGTCCTCGACCGTCAAAGCGGTCGTCAACGCGCTTTGGGGAGAGGGTCTCAGAATACTCGAACTGAAAAAAGAGCAGCTCGCGCTCCTGCCCTCGATCCTTTCGGAGCTGAACCGCAACCCTCTCAGATTCATAATTTTCATCGACGACCTCTCCTTTGCCCGAAACGACGACAATTTCTCGGCGCTTAAAGCCGTCCTCGAGGGCTCGGTTTCGGCGAAGGCGGACAATGTCGTTATCTACGCGACCGGCAACCGCCGCCACCTTGTCCGCGAGCTTCATTCCGACCGCGAGGGCGACGAAATCCACCGCAACGACGCGATGCAGGAGATCGCCTCGCTTTCGGAGCGGTTCGGGCTCCATATCACCTTCTCCCGCCCCGACAAGGCGACCTATCTCGAAATAGTCAGGCGGCTTTGCGACGTCAGAGGAATCGGCTACGACCCCGAAAAGCTCGGCGCCGCCGCAGAGCGCTTCGCGCTCTCGAAGAGCTGCCGCTCGGCAAGGGCCGCAAGGCAGTTTGTCGACCGGCTGTCCTCCGGCGCGGAGGAAGATATAATATAGCTTTTTACGGGAAACCCCAAACGTGTTTCCCGTAAGCCGTTTTGGCCAAAAATAAAATTCGGGAATTCACTTCCCGAATTTTATTTTTAATATTAAGTATGAATCTGAAAGCTTTGGCGAGGCTTTCACTCTTTCCCCGCCCTAACTTGCTCTTTCTCCTTATTTTCCTCCGCTGCGAGAGCCTTTTTCGCAGAGCTAAGCATCAGCTTGATTCGGTTGAGCTGGTTGACCTCAGAGGCTCCGGGGTCATAATCGACCGCGGCGATATTCGCCCAGGGATAGGTCTTTTTGAGGTGCTTGATCATTCCCTTGCCGACGACGTGGTTCGGCAGACAGGCAAACGGCTGTATGCAGACGATATTCGGTGTGCCGGAAGTCAGAAGCTCCGCCATCTCGCCGGTCAGGAACCAGCCCTCGCCGTATTGATTTCCAAGCGACAAAAACTGCTTTGCAAGCTCCGCGACCTTTTTTATCGGCAGAGGAGCCTCAAACCGCTCGCTCTTTTTAAGAGCTCCGACCGCGTGCCGCCTGAGATATGCTATCGCGGCGATGCCCGCCCTCGAAACAAGAGCGGTGCGCAGCCTTGTGCCGAGAAATTCGTGCTTATATTCGTTGTTATAGAGGCAGTAGTTCATAAAGTCCATCAGATCCGGCACGACCGCCTCGGCGCCCTCGCTTTCGAGCAGCCCGACAAGGTTGTTGTTCGCGAGAGGCATATATTTGACGAGTATCTCCCCGACGACGCCGACCCTCGGTTTTTTAAGTCCGTCGACCAGCGGGAGCCGGTCGAAGTCCTCGACGATACCGCGGCAGACCTTTTTGTAGCTAGGGCTGTTCTTTTGGCCGGTGAGCTGGGCGGTGCAGATATCAAGCCACTTTTTGTGGAGCTTATCCGCCGAGCCTTTGACCTTTTCGTAGGGCCTTGTGCGGTAAAGGCAGCGCATGAACAGATCGCCGTAGACTATCCCCTTAAAGGCGGCAATTAAAAGCTCCGGCGTCGGTCTGAACCCCTCTGATTTTTCCATTCCGTTCGCGTTGAGGGAGATTACGGGGATATAGCCGAGATTTGCCTTGTCGAGCGCGCGGCGGATAAATCCGACATAATTCGACGCACGGCAGCAGCCCCCGGTCTGGGTCATTATTATCGCAAGGCGGCGGGTGTCGTATTTTCCGGAGAGAACGGCGTCCATCACCTGGCCGACGACGGTTATCGACGGGAAGCAGGCGTCGTTGTTGACATATTTCAGCCCGGTGTCGATCGCGTTGCGGTTGTCGTTCGAGAGGACTTCGATATTAAAGCCGTAGTGCTTGAATACCGGCTCCAGCACCTCGAAGTGTATCGGGCTCATCTGGGGGGCGAGAATTGTCCACTCCTGGTCGAACATCTCCTTTGTATATGCCGCGCTGTGATATTCTACCGGCTTCGGCTTCGCGGTGATGTTTCTCTCGCGGCGCATTTTTATTGCGGCGATCAGGCTTCTGACCCTGATTCTGACCGCGCCGAGGTTGTTGACCTCGTCGATTTTAAGGACAGTATAGAGCTTGTTCGAGCCTTCGAGAATCTCGGCGACCTGGTCGGTGGTGACGGCGTCGAGCCCGCAGCCGAAGGAGTTGAGCTGAATCAGCTCCATATCGTCGCGCGAGCGTACAAACTCCGCGGCCGAATACAGCCTCGAATGATATACCCACTGGTCAACGACCCGAAGCGGTCTTCCCGGCTCAAAGTCGATCGGCAGGCTGTCCTCGCTGAAAACGTCGAGCCCGCAGCCCGCGATCAGCTCGGGGATCCCGTGGTTGATCTCGGGGTCGATGTGATAAGGCCGCCCGGCGAGAACGATTCCCTCGCCGCCGCGGGCTTCCATTTCTTTCAGAACCCGCGCGCCCTCGGCTCTGATGTCGGCTTTGGCGTTGTGCTGCTCCTGCCAGGCCGCGCTGACCGCCCTTCTGACCTCGCTCTCGCGGATTCCCAACTCCTCGCGGCAGAGCCTGACAAGCCGATCGGCGGCGGTCTTTTCGTCGGTAAAGGCGATAAACGGACGTATGTAGCGAACCTCGCCGTCGGCGATCGCCTCGACATTGTTCTTTAAACTCTCGGGGTAAGAGACTACTATCGGGCAGTTGAAGTGGTTCTGAGCCTTTTTTGTCTCCTGGTGCTCATAAAACACGCAGGGGTGGAATATCGTCCTGACGCCGTTGTTTATCAGCCACTGGACATGGCCGTGCGAGAGCTTCGCGGGGTAGCATTCCGACTCGGAGGGAATAGACTCCATTCCGAGCTCATAAATGCTGCGGTCCGAAAAAGGCGAAAGCTTTACCGAGAAGCCGAGCTCTTTAAAGAAGGTCGCCCAGAACGGGTAGTTTTCATATATGTTCAAAACCCTCGGAATCCCGATAACTCCGCGCTTTGCCTCGCTTTCGGGGAGCGGCTCGCAGGCGAATATCCTCTTTCTCTTGTATTCGATCAGATTTTCGCCCTTCGGGCCGGTCTTTGTGTTGCCGAGCCCGCGTTCGCAGCGGTTTCCGGTGATATGCCGCCGCCCGCCCGAGAAGGTCGAAACGGTCAGCATACAGTTATTCGGGCATCTGCCGCAGCGCGCCGTGGTGTTCTTGTATTTGAGGTCGATTATCTCGTCGAGCGGGAGCATCTCGCTCGGCTGACCCTTATAGCGGTCCTTTGCGATAAGCGCTGCCCCGAACGCGCCCATTATCCCCGCGATGTCGGGGCAGGTCGCGTTGACTCCGGCGATCCTCTCAAAAGCCCGCAGAACGGCCTTGTTATAGAAGGTTCCGCCCTGGACTACGATATGCTTGCCGAGGTCGCGCGCGTCGGCGAGCTTGATAACTTTATAAAGCGCGTTCTTAATTACCGAATAGGCGAGCCCCGCTGAGATGTCGCTGATCGGCGCGCCCTCCTTCTGGGCCTGCTTGACGTTTGAATTCATGAATACGGTGCAGCGGGTGCCGAGATCGACCGGGTTCTTCGCGAAAAGGGCCTCCTTCGCAAATTCCTCCGCCGAATAGCCGAGAGAGTTCGCAAAGCTTTCGATAAAGCTGCCGCAGCCCGATGAGCAGGCTTCGTTTAACAGAACGTTGTCGACCGAGCCGTTTTTGAGCTTGATGCACTTCATGTCCTGCCCGCCGATGTCGAGAACGCAGTCGACCTCGGGGTCGAAGAAGCTGGCGGCGGTGGTGTGGGCAACCGTTTCGACCTCAGACTCGTCGAGGCAGAGCGCCGATTTCAAAAGCGCCTCGCCGTAACCCGTCGAGCAGGAGCGGGCGATCCTCGCGCCCTCGGGGAGGATATTTTTCAGCTCATAGACCGCGAATTTCGCCGCCTCGACCGGGTTGCCCCTGTTATTGGCATAGTGCGAATATAAAAGCCTGCCGTCTGAGGAGATCAGCGCGAGCTTGGTCGTTGTCGAGCCTGCGTCGATTCCGAGGAAACAGTCGCCGCGGTAATCTTTAAGATCGCCCTTTTCGACGACCGCGCAGTTGTGGCGCGCGCTGAACGCGGAATACTCCGCTTCTGAGGCGAAAAGCGGCGGCAGGCGCTTGATCTCAAAGCTCATCTCGACGCCCTTTGTCAGCCGCTCGATCAGCTCGCCTAGCTCTGCCCGGGAGCCTTCCTCCGCTTCTAGAGCCGCGCCCATTGCGGCGAAGAGGTGGCTGTCGTCGGGGTCGACGACGTTTTCGGGGGTGAGCTTAAGGGTGCGGATAAAAGCGTTTTTAAGCTCGGTCAGAAAATGGAGCGGGCCTCCCAAAAACGCGACGCAGCCGCGAATCGGCTTTCCGCAGGCGAGGCCAGAGATTGTCTGGTTGACGACCGCCTGGAAGATCGAGGCGGCGAGGTCGGCCTTTGTCGCGCCCTCGTTTATCAGCGGCTGGATATCGGTCTTTGCAAATACTCCGCATCTCGCCGCGATTGGATATATTTCGCGGTAGTTTTTCGCCTCTTCGTTTAGGCCCTCGGCGTCGGTCTGCAAGAGAGCTGCCATCTGGTCGATAAAGGAGCCGGTTCCGCCGGCGCAGACGCCGTTCATTCTCTCGTCGAGCCCGCCGCGGAAGTAGATTATCTTCGCGTCCTCGCCGCCGAGTTCAATCGCGACGTCGGTCTGAGGCGCGATTTTCTGTAAGGCCGCCGCGACCGCCGCGACCTCCTGAACAAAGCCGATTTTAAGAGCCTTTCCGAGGTTGATCGAGCCCGAGCCTGTTATCCCGACGGTAAGCACACAGTCGCCGAGAGCCTTTTTCGCTTCGGACAAAAGCTCCGCCAAAGTCTCCTGAATATGGGCGCAATGCCGCTCATACATTCCGAAGACCATTTTGCCGCCGTCCAAAACCGCAAGCTTGACTGTTGTCGACCCGATATCTATTCCGGCTCTGTAAACCTTCATAGGATTCCCTTCTTTTTATTATAAAGCATTTTGCTGAAATTCCGCGTAGATACAGTTATAATATCATTTTTTCGCAAAAATGTCAATTGATAATGAATGGAATGATATGTCCGAATATCGCATATTATTCACTCTCCGCTTGACATTTCCTGAGCCTAATGGTAGGATTAAAGGTGACCATTTACGATTGGAGCATTGAACTATGCAAATAAAAACAAGGCTGGCCGCGCTTCTCGCCGCCGCGGTGCTGCTGCTGAGCTCCTGCGGCGGGAAAGCCGAAAAAAGGCGGGAATACGACGTCAGGGTGATTCTCAGAGAAACCGAGGGGATCACCGTCACCGGCGACAACATTATTGACACAAAATCAGGCAGAACCGTTACCTTTAAGGTGACGGTGAACCCGGGATATGTCTATATCGGCAACACTGCCGGCGCGGATTTCGACGAGGAATCGGGGCGGCTGCGGCTTTCGGGGGTATTCGCCCCGGCGACCGTCGACATGATCGTTGTGCCGGAAGACGAAGTTATAAACGTTAAAATCGAAAAGAACGACCCCGACGGAATACTCTCGCTTGAAGAGGCGAAGCTCGCCGGCCCGGGAGACCTGACCGTCAGCGCCGACACCACCGCGTTTTTGCAGTTTGCGGGTTGGTCTGAGGGAGGATATCTCGAGGACGGCGGCAGACTTCTTAGCACCGAGCCGACCCACACCTTTTACATCGACGGCTCGAAGACCCTTTATGCAAACTTCTCCGGCTTCGCGTCATACGACATAATCTATAACCTAAACGGCGGCCATGTCGCCGACGGCGTCGAGGAAACATATACCCGCAAGGGCAAGTTCAACGACCTGTTCGCGATGCAGAACACAATGGAATCCAACGGCACCTTTGTCCGCGACGGATATGCCGCGGTCGGTTACAGCACCGTCCCCGCAGATTATTCTGACTATTATTCCGCCAACGAGATACCGGGATTTTCAAATATGGGCGGGGTGTGCAAGGTCGACGGCGAGAGCCTTAACCTATATGTCGTCTGGGCGAAGGAAACACAGGAGGCCGATTTTATCTACCGAGATGTTGATATATCCGATGTCAGCGAATCCGGCTTCAGAATGGGAACTCTGCCCGAAAGCTATGGGGAGATGCAGGGTGTCGAGATAACCGCCTATATCGGCAGCTCGAAGCTCGCGGTGATCCCCGAGGAGATCGGCGGAAAGCCGGTAGTCAAAGTCGCCTCCGGCGCTTTCGCGAGCGACGTCGAACGGGTGGTGATCCCGAGAACCGTCAAGTTTATCGAAAAGAACGCCTTTTCTGCCTGCGACAGGCTCCGCGAGGTCGTCTTCTTCGACTCGGTGGTTCTTGTATATGACGAAAGCTTCCCCGAATCCGTTTCGACGGTTGTGCTCAACGCTCAGCGGCTGCCGGTCTATTCGGGGCAGATCGAGGGCTCGTTCAATGTCAAATACGACCGCCTCAGAACCGTCGAAGGGAAGAAGATTGTCGTTGTTTCGGGGTCTTCTTCGCTCAACGGAATAAACTCCGAGCTCTTTGAGGAGCTGATGCCGGGCTATTCGGTCGTCAACTACGGCACCAACGCCGCCAACTCGATGCTCTTCTTCCTCGACGTGATTTCGAAATACACCGGCGAGGGAGACATCGTTGTTCACGCGCCGGAATACGGCCGAGGCGGGCCGATGGGCTCAAACGAATTTCACACAAAGATGTTCCGCGGAAACGAACAGTGCTACGACATCTTCCGCGACGTCGATCTTCGGGATTACAGCGGCTTCTGGAGCTGCTGGAGAAAATTCCAGATCGGCGACAGTGCCGACAACTCGATCGTCCCGGCCGTCCGCCAGGAGGGAAAGGAATATCAGCTCACCGCCGACATCAACAAATACGGCGATATTGCGACGAAAAGAAAATCGGTCCGCGGCAGCTTCGGCGGCGCAAATGTAAATCTCAGCGACGCACACCTCTATTCAGACTATCTCAACGCCGTCAGCGAAAAGGTCAAAGCAAATGGCGGGGTGATGGTGATGAGCTTCGGGCCTCACGACAAATCGAGGATCGCGCAGTCGTCGCTGACCCGCAGCGCCTTTGACCGCGCGAACGAATACTGCGCAGACGAGCTCGACTACCCGGTGATCTCCGACGTCGGAGACTACATTATGGATCACGAAAAGTTCTATGACTCTGAATGGCATTTAAACGAGGATGGCGCGAAGGAACGCACTCAAAACCTCGCGGAGGATATTCAGAAATATCTCGCCGACCCGTCGGCTTATTAAGGAGGCGCGGAAAATGGACGGATATAACGCTGCCGGAGCTCTTTGGTTCTGGGCTCTGATGATTTTAATTCTCGCGCTTCACCTTTTATGTATGCTTTTTCGCAAAAGCAGGGCCGCGCTGACAGCTCTTTCTGCGGTCAATATGCTTTTGCACCTCGCTCTGATATTCGCGCTGCTCTATTCAAAAGCAAAGCCCGAGGAGCTTTTCTTCGCGCTGCTTTTGAGCACAACCGCCGCGCTCTTTACGACCTCACGCAGAAAGGGGGCCGGCGGAGATGATATTTAATTCCTTTGCGTTTCTGGTCTTCTTCCCGGTAGTTCTGATTCTCTACCGCGTTCTGCCGAAAAGGTTCCGCTGGATAATGCTGCTAATTTTGAGCTATTACTTCTATATGAGCTGGCAGCCTGATCTTATCTATCTGATCCTCTTCACGACTGCGGTCTCCTATTTCTGCGCCCTCGGGATCGAGCGGACCGAAAAAAAGAAGCTCAGAAAGCTACTTCTTCTGACAGCGGTTTTCGCGAGCCTTTCGGTTCTGTTCTTCTTTAAGTATTTCAACTTTCTCTCCGAAAATATCACCGGCCTGCTGAGGCTTTTCAGACTCCCTGTCGGCAGCTTCACCCTCAACCTGATGCTTCCGGTCGGGATCTCGTTCTACACATTCCAGACCCTTTCCTATGTAATCGACGTCTACCGCGGCGATATTCCGGCCGAACGACATTTCGGCTATTACGCCCTTTATGTCTCCTATTTCCCTCAACTTGTCGCAGGGCCGATCGAGCGCCCAGGGAACCTGATTCCCCAGCTCAGGCGCGACAACCCTTTCAGCGCCTCAGACACCGCCGCAGGCTTAAAGATGATGGCAGTCGGGTTCTTCAAGAAAATCGCCGTCGCCGACCAGATCTCCCGCTATGTCGACGCGGTATATAACAACGCGGGCGGTGAAACGGTCAACGGGCTGACCGTTCTGATCGCGACTGCGCTCTTCGCGGTTCAGATCTACTGCGATTTTTCGGGCTACACCGACATCGCGATCGGCTGCGCGAGGGTGATGGGAATAAAGCTGATGCAAAACTTCAACGACCCCTATTCTGCGGTAAATATCCGCTCGTTCTGGCGCAGATGGCACATCTCCCTGACCTCCTGGTTCACCGACTATATCTATATTCCCCTCGGCGGCTCGCGAAAGGGCAGGGCGAGGCAGTATGCAAACATCTTCTTTGTCTTTCTGATCTCAGGAATCTGGCACGGCGCCGCCTGGACATATATTATCTGGGGACTGATGCACGGGCTCTATCAGATAATCGGATATCTGACCGAAAAGCCGCGCGCCGCGCTTTGGAACAGACTGAACGTCCCGCCGGATTCTCGCCCGCTCCTTTGGCTTAAGCGGTTCAACACCTTTGTCCTCGTTCTGATCGCTTGGGTGGCGTTCCGCTCAAACAGCCTCGGGGATATGCTGCTGCTCTATAAAGCTCTCTTCGCCGGCTGGGCGGGGCTCGATATCGCGGGCTCGCTCTCGGCGCTCGGACTCGGGCTTCTGCCGGCGGCGACTGCGATTCTTTCAATAATCTCGGTCGCTAGGCTCGATAAGCAGATTGCGCTCAGAATCGGCGAATTCTCCGGCTTCGGGCCGGTCTCGCCCGACCGCGCGGGAATGTATATCAATCTTATCTGGACAATTGCGGCGGCGTGGCTGGTGCTTCTGAGCGCGGGCGGCGCGAGCTCGTTTATCTATTTCCAGTTCTGAGGAGGCGGAAAAATGAAGCAAAGCGAATCAAAGAGATTTCTCTCCGTCTTCGGGCCGATGCTCGCGGTCTTCGCAATCCCGTTTATCGCAATCTTGATAATCGCGCTCGCCCTGCCTTCGGTCTATGGCGACACCTTTATCGGCGAGCTGTCCGAAAAATATGACCGTCTGAACTCCTCGGAGGGCAAGAAAATAGTCGTCGTCGCGGGCAGCTCCGCTGCTTTCGGGCTCGACAGCGAGATGATCGCCAATGAGCTCGGATATGACGCCGTCAACTTCGGGCTCTACGCCAATCTCGGCACAAAGCTGATGATGGACCTCTCGCGCAGCAGCGTCGGCGAGGGAGACATCGTTATCCTCGCGCCGGAGATGAACGCACAGACACTCTCGCTCTATTTCAACGCCGAGACCGCCGCGCAGGCTCTCGACGGCTCTTTAAGAATGATAAAAGACATCGACAGCTCGGAATATGAGCGCCTGATCGGCTCGCTCTGGGACTTTGCGGGCTCGAAGCTCGGTTATCTCAGCTCGGGAACTCTGCCCGAAAATGTCGGCGCATATTGCAAGGAGAATTTCAACGGATACGGCGACAACGTCTTTGACCGGCCATATAACGAGCTGACCGGAAGCGGCAACCCGATAATTCTGGATTTCAGAGCCGACCTCTCCGACGGGGTTCAGGGCGACTACGAGGAATATATCGAATATGTGAACGAATACACCGCCGAAATAAGATCACGCGGAGCGGAGGTTTATTTCAGCTTTCCGCCGATGAACGCCGACGCGGTCAGAGAATATAACACCGACGAGGATATCCGCGAATTTTACGAAAACCTCTGCCTCTCGCTCGACTGCAAGGTTATCAGCAACATCTTCGACTATATCCTCGACAGCGGATATTTCTTCGACTCGGAGTTTCATCTCAACAACTCCGGCGTCACCGTCAGGACAGTAAAGCTGATCGACGACATCAAACGCGAGCTCGGCCGCGACGACATCACCCTGCCGCCCGGAGAGCTGCCTCCGCCGCCGGGAAAGCGCCCCGACTGCGAGAACTTTGAGCTTCGGCGGCTTTCAAACCGCGAGTGGGCGATCTCGGGGCTGACCGAAGCGGGCAGAAGCAAAAAATATCTCGTTATGCCCGACGAGATCAACGGCTTCGCGGTCACAACTGTTCTCCCCGGCGCTTTTGACGGCTGCGACAGCGCGGTTATCTGCACACTCGGCAGAGGTATCGCCGACATCAAGATCGGCGCGATCGAAAACGCCAAAAACCTGCGGGGGATAATTCTACCCGAAGGGCTGAGCGCCGACTCGCTTAATCTGCCGAAAAGCGGTCTCGGCAGCGGCTGCGCGCCCGATTTTAAAATCTATGTCCCGCCGGAGGCTTATGAGCAGTATTCCGCCTCCGCGGCTTTCGAGAACTGCCGCGGGCTTCTCGCTAAAGACGAAAGCTTTGAATTTGAACTCTCGCCGGACGGCTCATACGTGATTTTAGTCAGCGTCACCGACAGCGGAAAAATCCGCTCAGAGCTGACAATCCCCGGCCTTTGGCAGGACGTTCCCGTCACCGAGATCGCGCCTTGGGCCTTTGACGGCGCGGAGCTTCTCGAAAAACTGACCCTCGGCGAAAATGTCGTAAAAATCGGGGAATACGCCTTCAGCGGTGCGGCGGGGCTTGAAATAACCGTCCCCGCGGGAATCAAGCCCGAGGAGCTTAGCCTGCCTGCGAGCCCCGAAGACCTCGGCGGTTCGGTCAGCCTTTCGGTCGACTGGCGGGACTACCAAAGCTTTATTCAGAGCGGCGCGCTAAGCGCTTACGCCGAGATCATCACCACCGACAACCTCTATCTCGAACTCTCTGAGGCCGCCGACGGAAGCTGGACAGTCGTCGGGGTCAACGGCGAGGGAAGCGGGCTCAAGGAGCTGACTATCCCCGAAGAGGTCAGCGGAAAGCCGGTCAGAACGATCGCTGCCGACGCTTTCAGCGGGACTAAGATCGAAACGCTTTATCTCGGGCGGAACATTTCGAGGCTCGACGGCGGGGCCTTGCGCGGCTCTCTGATCTCTTCGCTGATACTGCCCGACGGCGTCGGCGCGGCGGACATCTCGGTGCCGAACAGTATGTCGGAATACCTTGCGACCGACGGCGCCCGCAGCGATCTTGAAATCTATGTCGACCCCGAGCAGTATTCCGGCTTTATCAGCGACTACTTCTGGGGCGACTACGGCGGAATGCTCGCCGAAAAACAAAGCGAAACGGAGTGAAATCTAATGAATCTTAAGCTTGTCAAGGCCTCTCCGGAATATAAAAGCCAGATCGTCGATATGTTAGAGGAGTGGTATGCCTCCGGCGAAAAGATAATCCCCTTTGCGATACGCAGGCTCGACTACCGAGATTTTGAAAGCTACTGCCGAAACCTCGAGGTCAAGGACGAAAGCGGCGGGTTTGTCCCCGATTCAACCTTTTTCTGCCTCGACGCCGACCGCGGGATAATTGTCGGCGCGGTGAATATCCGCCATCGGCTCAACGAATCGCTTCTTCTCGACGGCGGGCATATCGGCGACGGCGTCAGGCCATCGGAGCGCGGAAAGGGAATCGCGACCGAGATGATAAGGCTCGCGCTTGACGAATGCCGTAAGCTCGGCATCAACAGGGTGCTGATGGTCTGCGATAAGGACAACCCCGCCTCCGCGCGGACTATAATCAAGAACGGCGGCGTGCTCGAAAACGAGGTCGAAGCGGGCGGAAACGTTGTGCAGAGGTATTGGATTGAGGTGCTGGAGCAGGAACCTACCCTGCATAAGATATAGATAATAAAGTGTGTTTGCCTTGTTTGGCACGAATCTTTTGAAAAATGTGCGTCCAAATTCTCAAAAACAAAACTCGGAAGCTGCTTCCGAGTTTTGTTTTTATATTAAACTGTCCTATATTACTTTGCTTTCTTTTTCCTGACCAGAACAACAGTAATTATCACCGCAGCCGCGACGATTACCGCAGCCGCGATCAGAATTACCGGCAGAGTCGGGAATGAGGAGGCGAATTTTCCGTCCTTTGAAAACTCCCAGTAGTCGAAGCGGAACTCGGTGTCCTCGCCGCCGAGGAAGACGAAATAGAGGTCGTGGACGCCGCTGTTCTCGCTGAGCGAGGTTCCGAGGTCGGAGAAGCCGCCGAATACCGACGGGCCGATCTCGATCGTGCCGATGCTCTTTCCGTAGAGCGAGTCGAGCCTGATGTCGAGCTTTCCCTTTCCGGTCGCGAAGAGATTCGCCGAAAAGCTCTTTGCGCCGTCCTCAAAGTCGACTCCGCTGAGCTTGATGTGGTCGCCGTTCGAGATCTGGCCGATATATGTCCGCTTTTTGGAAGTGACCGACTTTATCCCCTCGCCGCCGCTCATCGTCTCGGCCTCGTGGACTCCGAACGGGTCGAAGCTTTCGAGCTGCTCGACTCCCTTCGGCGAATGCTTGCAGAGCGGTATCGAGCCGTCTTCGTTATAGTCAAACTCGACTATCGCGGTCGAGCGCTTGTTCCAGCCGCCGTTCGGCAGAAGCACGCCGTGGTAGAAGAAATAGTCGTGACCCTTATATTCGATTATTCCGGGGTGGATCGTCGTCGACGGCCCGGGTTCCATAATCACTCCGCCGAATTTCCAGGGGCCGGTCGGGCTGTCGGAGGTCGAATAGGAGATACCCTCGGGGACGCCGCAGGAGGCATAAACGAGATAATATATCCCCTCGCGCTTATAGAGCCACGGCCCCTCGACATAGCTAGAGCCCCCGCCGCCCGGCATCGCGCCGAACGCCTCGGCGGTCATGTCGTGGTGCATAATCGGGCCGTCTAAGGAGATCATATCCTCGTTGAGCTTGCAGTAATACGATGTCGGGTTGCCGAAATAGAGATAAGCCTGCCCGTCGTCGTCGATCATCACCGTCGGGTCGATATAATCCCAGTTCGGGCCGCAGAGAGGCTTGCCGAGTGCATCTTTAAAAGGGCCTGTCGGCGAATCTCCGACTGCGACTGCGATCGCTCTGCCGCCCTCGGTGGTGACGGTGACATAAAAGTAGTATTTGCCGTTCCGCTCGATGCACTGAGAGGCCCATGCGCTTCCCGGCTCGGCCCATTCAAAGTCCTCGGGATACATGATGACCCCGTGGTCGGTCCAGTTGACCATATCGGTGGTGGAGAAGCAGTGCCAGTCGGTCATGTTGTAAAAGCCGTTGTCCTCCTCCGAGTCCTCGCCGGTGTAGATATAGAGGACGCCGTCGAAGATCACGGGAGCGGGGTCGGGAGTAAACGACGACGGAATTATCGGGTTTTCGGCCGAAACGGGTATCGCGAAAGCTCCGAAAATAAGAGAAAGCGTCAATAATGCTATAATGATTCTTTTCATAGCTGTCTTCCTTTTGGTCAGATTTGAATTGAATAATGTTCCTGTCAAGGCGGCCGATCCGCCTTGAAATGATTATACATCAATCCGCTCGGCGCTGTCAACCGGCTTATTGTCATCTGGGGTTGAGGGATACACATACTTTGAGGAAATATGCCGTTAAAGCAAGAGACATTATTTATACCGTTTGTCAAAAAATTCGGGGAACCCTTTAGGGTTCCCCATTCTCTTAGTTCTTTTTAAACCTGAAAACATTCCACGACAGGCTCTTGAGCTCCGACTTGACTACGCCGTTTTCGCAGGTCGCCTTTGCGTTGACCTTCGGGACGATCGCGTCGGGGTTCTCCCAGGTGTTCGCGGCTTCGAGATCGTCGGTATAAAGCTCGATATGCTCGACAAAGCTGTATCCCTCAAACGCCGAGGCGTCGAGCTCAACCGTTCTGCTGCCGTCCCAGCAGCGGTTGATCGCAAACACCGCGAGTTCGCCGGTCTTCTCGTTCAGAGCGGCGGCGGTGTCGACAAACGGAACGCCTTCCTTTGTCGGATACTGCGAGTTGTCGTCGACCATATAGGCCGGAATGTCGAAGGTGTCGCAGTCGACGGCGGTGCGGAGCGAAACGCCCTGGCCGTATTCCATAAGCTGGGTGAACGGGTAGTAGCCCGCCGAATGCCAGGTGTGCTCCTTATCTGAGGAGACGAGAGTTCCGAGGCCGCCGGTCATGCAGCCGACCTTGACTCTGTCGGCGTGTCTGAGGAAAGCGAGCAGCACCGAGGTGTTGCCGAGCGCACCGATCATGTCTCCCCTGCGGCGCATCGGAGGTCTGCCGGGGAACATATTGTCGGGGTCGTGGCGGACATATTTTCTGTCGGGATTGAATACATAGTGGTCGGCATAGAGATTGTGGATTCCTCCGCCGTAGCGGTAAGGGCGGGGAGGACGCGACATCGCGCCGTATTCGTCGAAGGAGATCATCACCTTTTTCGGACTGCGGCATTTTGCCTGAACATAGTCGAGCATCGCGGCCTCGGTATTGATAAAGTCCTCATAATAGAGCGCGCCGCCGAGAAGCGCGCCGAAATCGCCGGGCGCGGCGGAGTGGTAGTGGTGGATCGAGAGATAGTCGACAGATTCATAGCACTCCTGCATCACCTGAAGATCCCACTCCGGGAAGTGCGCCATAAACGGCGCCGATGAGCCGCAGACGCCGGTCTCGATCGAGCCGTCGACCCATTTTATCGCCTTTGAGATCTCGTTTGCCTTGATTCCGTAGCCTCGGGGGTCGCGCTCCCAGGAGCCGACCTGCCAGGGACCGTCCATCTCGTTGCCGAGATACCAGAGCTTAACGCCGTAGGGCGCTTCGTGGCCGTTTTTGCGCCGAAGGTCAGACCACCATGTTCCGCCCTCGTGGTTGGTATATTCGACGCAGGAGACGGCGTCGTTGATTCCGGCGGTTCCGAGGTTGAGGGTATATAGCGGCTCGGTGCCGATCTTTTCCGCCCACTGGAGATATTCGTCGTGGCCGACGTCGTTGGGGATATACTGGTGCCATGCGAGGTCTAAATGCGCCTTTCTTTCAGACATCGGGCCGATTGAGTCCTTCCAGTCCCAGCCCGAGACGAAGTTTCCTCCCGGAAGCCTGACCGCGGGGTTCGGAGTCTTTTTAAGAGCTTCGATTATATCCCGGCGAAAGCCCTTTTCGTCGGCGGTGGGGTGCTTGGGATTGAACATGGTTCCGTTGACCATATTCCCGATCGGCTCTAAAAACGAGCTGTAAAGCCTAGGCGAGATCTCGCCGATTCTGAATGACGGGTGAACCGTTATTCTTGCTGTTTTTGACATATTGTCATCCTCCCTTATGTAAATATAATGTTCCTTTCAGCCGGCGCTTCGTCGGCTTGGAATAATTTTACCATGTTATGAACGAGTTGTCAACATTAAGAAAGCGGAGGACATATCAGGCTTGAATAAAAATGAGCGCTTCCGGGTAGCTTCCAATAAGACAGTATCAAAACAATACTGACATTGGGTAGCTGCCAAACAGGGGTGCAACAAGGAGAACAGCCATACTCGGAAAGTTTCCGGGTATGGCTACTCTCTTTGTGATATGTTATCATTTTTTGTTGCAATCAAGGAATTAAGCCGTTTGAACATCGTACCAAGATTTACTATGCCATTTTTCGGCCGCTACTTCCAATGACATATACTCTTTTGTTTCCATACCCCATCTCCAAATTAAACTTCCAGTGCCTTTTTGTTGTTCTATCCGCACCAAACGCTCCAAGATACGTGCCTCAATCCGTTTCTTCGACCTCTCCCATCTCCAGCGCAAGGTCAGTCAATTCACGGAGCTTTTCCTCCAACAGCTTCTTATCCGGCAGGTGCTCGGTATAGCTCGATACCAGCGTGGGTGAAGTGCTGCGGCTGAGCGCGTACTCAACAACTGCATCGTCCTTAGCCGCACACAGAATCACTCCTACGCTGGGATTTTCGTTGGGCTTTTTCACATCCCGGTCGAGCGCCTCCAGATAGAAGTTGATCTGACCGATATGCTCCGGCTTGAATTTGCCGATTTTCAACTCCACAGGCACCAGACAGCTCAGCGCCCGATTGTAGAAAAGCAGGTCAATATAAAAGTCCTGCCCGCCGACTTGGATGCGGTATTCCTCACCGATAAAGGAGAAATCTCTGCCAAATTCCAAAATAAAGTCCTTTAAATTTGCAATAATTGCTTTTCGCAGATTGCGCTCGGAGTAATCCTTCGGCAAGTCAAGAAACTCCAGCACATAGGAATCCAGGATACTGTTTCGCACGTCCTTTGTTACGAGATTCGGAAGTGGTTTCTGGTTGGACAGCATATACCGCTCATAGTAGGCGCTGTCCATCTGGCGTTCCAGCTCGCGGGAAGAATAATGCTCCTTTACGCAGAGCGCCATGTAAAAATGCCGCTCCTCGGTGGACTTTGAGCCGGACATGATCAAGAGGTGGTTAGTCCAGCTGATTTGTGTCAGCAGTGCTGACACAAATTCGTCGTCCTTGTAGGTCTCATAGAATTGCTTCATCCGATAAAGCCCGCGCCGGTTGAAGCCTTTGACGCCGGGGTTATGTTCGGCAATGTAAGCGGCGACCTCGTCAATCACCTTGTCGCCAAAGCCCGACGATGCGCACAGATCGGAGAGATATTCTCCCACATCCCAATACATTCGGATAAGCTCAGCGTTGACTGCTTTCAAAGCACGATTGCGGGCCTGATCGATGATGGAAATGATCTTATCAAATTGACTCATTTTAGGGGTTAATTCTTCACTCATGCCTGTATGCTCCCCTCCAACATCCGAATCAAAGTGTTCTTCAACCGCTCATTCATGGGCGAACCCGGATCAAAGCACATCTCGACAAATTTCTGCAATTCTGGGTTGTCATCTGAAACGGGAGGTACTGCCTGATACAACTTTCCCTGCGGCGCATCACAGCGGGCAAAAATGTAGTCCATGGAAACATCGAAATAGTCCGCATATTTCCGCAAAAGTGCAACCGTAGGCGTAGCCTGACCGTTCTCATAGCGGTTGATACTGGACTGTGTAGAGCCAAGGATCTCTGCCAACTTAGACTGTGAAATATTGATGCTCTCCCGCAAAGCCCGAAGCCTGTTACCCAGTTGCTTCATTTTAAGAGACCTCCTTTTCGGGTGAATTATAGTATACACAAAATCCGGGCTGCTGTCAACCCGGATTTTGATGAACCCAAATGCATTCAATAATGAATATTAGTCTAATTCCGTCTCAAATGGTAGTCTAATACTACATGCAGT
>CANQJB010000003.1 GCA_947624155.1 uncultured Clostridia bacterium | reverse complement strand
TGTTTGCAATTAAACCTCCTTCTAGGGAGATAACCCGAGTCGAGCGCAGGGACGACGGGCTTTGGCTGATCTCGGCTTACGGCTCGCACCGCCTCAGTCCGCGCAGCCCGCGAACCGTCAGGATAACACTGACCCGCACAGGCGCACTTTCCGATATGCCGCGCCCCGGAATTGTCGAAACGCCGGATTTTAACGGTTGGAGCTTTGAAGAGACCCCCGAAGCGGTGATTCTTCGCACCTCGGAGCTTTATATAACCGTCGACCGTTCAAGCGGCTCATTCAGCTATTACAGCGCCTCGGGAGAGCTCCTTTTGAGCGAAGCCGACCGCGACGCGAAGACGATGGAGCGCTTTCCGAAATACAGGACAGTTTCGGCGCACACCGAAAAGGTCGAGACCGCAGACGGAATTAAAGAGGTCGTCCGCGAGGCTCAGAAGGTCGAGGACGGATTCAGCTACCACGCGCGAATGAACTTTAAGCTTCAGGACGGCGAGGCGATCTACGGCCTCGGCCAGAACGAGGAGGGCTTCGGCTCGATGCGCGGCCAGACCGTCTATCTTCATCAGGCAAATCGCAAGATCGCCGTCCCGATGATGCTATCAAGCCTCGGCTACGGAATACTCACCGACTGTTACAGCCCGGTTATTTTCAGCGACACCCCTTACGGCACCTACATATATTCCGAGGCCGTCCCCGAAATGGATTACTACTTTATCTACGGTGGGGATATGCGCGGGGTTATCGCGCAGTACCGCTATATAACCGGCAAGGCGACGATGCTTCCGCGCTGGGCATTCGGCTATATCCAGTCTCAGGAAAAATATGACAGCCAAGAGGACATCGAAACTACCCTTTCGGGCTACCGCTCCCGCGGGATCGGCCTCGACTGCCTTGTTCAGGACTGGTCTTCCTGGGAAGACGGAAAGTGGGGTCAGAAGTCCTTCGACCTCTCCCGCTATCCCGACCCGACCGCGATGATAGATAAGCTCCACCGCGAACACGTCCACTTTATGATCTCGGTCTGGGCGAACCCGTCGGCGGAATGCGACGACTACAAGGAATTTGACCGCGAGGGGCTGATTCTGCCCTATTCAAATATCTATAACGCCCTGAGCGAAAAGGGCAGGCAGATGTATTGGGCTCAGGCGAGCAGAGGGCTTTTCCGCCACGGCGTCGACGCCTGGTGGTGCGACAGCAGCGAGCCGAAGGAGCCGGAATGGGCTCATGTCGAGCGGGGCGAGCCCGCGAAGATGTTTACCGAATATGTCGAGACCCTTTCTGCGAGCATACCGGTCGAACAGACCAACGCCTACTGCCTCTATCACGCTATCGGACTATATGACGGCCAGCGCCGCGAAACCGACCGCAAGCGTGTCTGCAACCTCACCCGCTGCGCCTACACCGGTCAGCAGCGCTGCGGAGTTATACTCTGGTCGGGAGATGTCGCCGCGACATGGGACACTCTCCGCCGCCAGATCGCTGCGGGGCTGAACTTCTGCGCGAGCGGCCTGCCCTATTGGACTACCGACATCGGCGGGTTCTTTGTCAAGCGCGGAAATATGTGGTATTGGCGCGGCGACTTCGAGAACACCACCGCCGACCTCGGCTATCGCGAGCTGTTTGTCAGGTGGTATCAGTGGGGAGCGTTTCTTCCGATCTTCCGCGGCCACGGCACCGACTGCCGCCGCGAGCTCTGGAACTTCGCGAACGCAGACGTGCCGTTCTATGATTCGATAATTAAAATCAACCGGCTGAGATATGAGCTGATGCCCTATATCTATTCCAACGCCGGAAGCTGCTGGCTCGACGACGGCTCGATGATCACAAACCTCGCGTTTGACTGGCCCGGCGACGAAACCGCGAAGCAGATTTCGGACCAGTATATGTTCGGCCGCTCGATAATGGTCTGCCCGGTTTATGAGCCGATGTATTATCTGCCGGATTCAAAGAGGACCGACCGCCCGAAGAAGCGCAGAGTCTATCTTCCCGCCGGCGGGTGGTATGATTTCTGGACAGAGGAATATCTCGAAGGCAGCCGCTGGATCGAGGCCGACGCTCCGATCGGCATTCTGCCGCTATATGTCAGAGAGGGCTCGATTATCCCGACCGCGGAGTTTGCACAGTCAACAGAGGAGCTTTCAAACAACATCACCCTTAAAGTTTATTCCGGAAAAGACGCCGAATTTGACCTCTATGAGGACGAGTTCGACGGCTACGGCTTCGAGCAGGGCAGATATATCGTCACAAAGCTCAGATGGAGCGAATCGGAGCAGAAGATCACGGCTGAAAGGCAGACCACTTGGCAGCTCAGCGCCGAGGAGGAAAGCCGCAGATATAACATTTACGGAACAAAAATAATCAAAAAGGAGAAATGAAATGAAAAAACAGGCTTATAATCCCTATCTGCCGTCATGGGAATATATACCCGACGGCGAGCCCTATGTCTTCGGCGACAGGGTTTATGTTTACGGCTCGCACGACTTTTTCAACGGCTATGTCTTCTGCATGGGCGACTATGTCTGCTGGTCGGCTCCGATCAACGATCTCGGAAACTGGCGCTATGAGGGAGTTATCTACCCGAAGACCTCCGACCCGTTCAACCCCGACGGGAGAATGTGCCTCTACGCCCCCGACGTGACTGTCGGCCCCGACGGAAGATATTACCTCTATTATGTCCTCGACAAGGTCTCGGTCGTTTCGGTCGCAGTCTGCGACACTCCGGCCGGAAAATACGAGTTCCTCGGCTATGTCCATTATCCCGACGGCACTCGCCTCGGCGACAGGCCGGGCGACGAGCCCCAGTTTGACCCCGGAGTTATCACCGAGGGCGACAGGACATATCTCTACACCGGCTTCTGCGGCAGGGGAGACAGGTCAAGACACGGCGCTCAGGCGACCGTTCTCGGCCCTGATATGCTGACGGTGATCGAGGATCCGATAATCATCGCCCCCGGCTCCTGCTATTCCGAGGGGACCGGCTTTGAGGGCCACGCCTTCTTTGAGGCCCCTTCGATCAGAAAGATCGGCGATACATATTACTTCGTCTATTCCTCCGAGGTGATGCACGAGCTCTGCTATGCGACCTCGAAGTCCCCGAGAAAGGATTTCAAGTTCGGCGGAGTAATCGTCTCGAATGGCGACATCGGCATCGGCATCTATAAGCCCGCGCAGATGAGCGTCGGCAACACCGGCAATAACCACGGCGGCATTGTCGAGATCGGCGGCGAGTGGTATATCTTCTATCACCGCCAGACCAACGGAACGTGGTTCTCAAGACAGGGCTGTGCCGAAAAGATCAGAGTTCTCGAAGACGGCTCGATCCCGCAGGTCGAGATGACTTCCTGCGGCCTAAACGGCGGCCCGCTGAAGGGCGAGGGCGAGATCCCCGCATATCTCGCCTGCAACCTCTTCAACGTCAACGAGGGACACCGCTTCGGCGGCGCTGCGAAGATCACTCAGGACGGCCGCGACGGCGACGAGGAAACCGGATATATCGCCGGAATAGGCGACGGAACGACCGTCGGCTTCAAGTATTTCGACTGCAAGGGCGTCAAGGATATCAGGATCACCGCCCGCGGATATATGCACGGCTGGGTCGAGGTCAGAACGAGCTGGGACGGCGAGGTTCTCGGAAAGATCAGGATCGAAAGCTGGAATATCTGGCATGAGTTTAAGGCAGAGCAGCCCATCGCGATCCCCGACGGGGTCAACGCAATTTATCTGACCTTCAGAGGCGGCGGAGCCCACCTCAAATCATTTACTTTAGTTTGTCATTGACAAAAATATATTTATTTGGAGGAACATTATGTTAAGAATCGTGAAAACAGAAAACGGCCTCGTCAGAGGAATCGAGGCCGCAGACCCGAGGATTACCGCCTTTAAGGGAATCCCGTTTGCCGCGCCTCCGGTCGGAAAAAACAGATGGCGCGCTCCTCAGCCCGCCGAAAACTGGGAGGGAGTTAAAGACTGCTTCCGCTTTGCCCCGATCTCCGTTCAGGACACTCCCGGTCTCGGAACCGACATTTACTGCCGCGAGTGGCACGTCGATCCCGACATCGCGATGGACGAGGACTGCCTCTATCTCAATGTCTGGACGCCCGCGAAGAAGGCCGACGAAAAGCTTCCGGTCTTTGTCTGGTTCTTCGGCGGCGGATTCCAGTGGGGATATCCCGCTGAAATGGAGTTTGACGGCGAGCGCCTCGCCCGCAGAGGGATAATCGTCGTAACCGTCAACTACCGCCTCAATGTCTTCGGCTTCATGGCTCATCCCGAGATCACCCGCGACCAGCCCGACGCTCCCGCCAACTTCGGCCACCTCGACCAGCAGGCGGGAATCAAGTGGGTAGTCCGCAACATCGAAGCCTTCGGCGGCGATCCGAAATGTATCACCATCGGCGGACAGTCTGCCGGCGGCGGAAGCGTTATGAACCAGATGGCCAGCCCCCAGAATGTCGGGCTGTTCCAGCGCGCGCTCGTGATGAGCGGTATCATCAGAAGCCCTTACGCGGTCGGCGGCTTCGGCACCCCGAACACCCTTGAAAACGCCGAGAAGAACGGCGCGGCGTTCGTCGAGTTCCTCGGCTGCAAGTCGATCGACGAGGCGAGAAAGGTCGATGCGAAGACTGTCCTCGCGAAGTATAACGAGTTCGGCCGCAGAATGTTCGGCGTTCAGGACGATAAGTTCCTCGTCGGCGACTCGACCAAGCTCTTCCTCGAGGGCAAATATGTCAACGTTCCCGTTATGGCGGGAAACACCGCCGACGAGTTCCACAGCGGGATCATGGCGAAGACTCCCGAGGAATATGTCGCTAAGGTAAAGGAGATCTTCGGAGACAGAGCCGACGAATTCCTCGCCCTCGACGAGGCAAAATTCGACGAAAGCGGCTTCAGCGCCCGCACCGCCGGAATCGAGCAGTCAATAAAGGCGATGTTCGCGGAGCGAAAGAAGTCGGGCAACGAAATGAACGGCTATTACTACCGCTTCGAGCCGGATATCCCCGGCTGGGACAACCCCGGAACCTTCCATTCTGTCGACCTCTGGTTCTTCTTTGAGACGCTTGCAAAGTGCTGGAGACCGTTTGTCGGCCGCCACTATGACCTCGCGCGGCAGATGGCGAACTATCTTGTCAACTTCATCAAGACCGGCGACCCGAACGGCAACGACGCCGACGGCAGCCCGATGCCGGAGTGGAAACCGTTCAACGACGAAACCGTCTGCGAAATGAGATTCACCTCCGAAGGCGCCAAGCCCGAGAAGGAAGACGTCTCGAAGTTCAGCGAAATGCTCCGCGAAAAGGTAATCGAGAGCCTGAAATAAGCAAAGCCTAAAAATTCCGAAATAAATCGGAGTTAAAAGCCGCTGCTCCATAAAGCAGTATCAAAAAGACCGTTGACATTTTAGGTGTGTCAACGGTCTTTTTCGGTATTCAATTCTCAGAATTGAAAAGGCGCGAAGCGGGTATATCTGTTCGGCAAGTATATGTGTACCTCTGTCAATACTGATTTAACGCAGAGCAGCCCATCAATCCGTCCGCCAACCATTCGGTTACCTTGTCGATGCAAAGCTGGCTGCAGGAAGATATATTATCATTTTCGCCGAGATGCATCGTTGAAACAACATCGAGTGAAAGAAAGCGTTTTTGATCGTCCGCCGTCAGCGGTTTATCCTCTTTTATCTGTTTGCTCACATATTTAAAAAACTCTATATCGGGGCCGTAAAGTGTGCAAACGGAAATATTCGGTATATCACAAGCGGCAAAGCGGTCATCATCACCGTTCGGCAAAAATCCCACGGCCGTCACGTTATGCTTCTCTATCGTTTTCCTGTCAAGGACGCCGTAAAACGCTTTGTTATTGATATTGCCTTTGTCGGATACGACGATTGAATCGCCGTGTCCGCACATATCAAGGTTAATCATTGCAGAAATATTCTCTTTCCCCACAAGATTCAGATAAGCTTCACTGCCGTGGTCAATACATTCTTCTCTGTCAAAAAACACAAAATCAATGCTGTGTTTGCTGTTACGCAAACGCTCAATCAGGTGAAGAAGAACGCTGCACCCGCTTGCGTCATCATTCGCACCGGTGCTGTTGTCAACGCTGTCATAGTGTGCTCCTATGACAAGTCTTGAATCTGAAGGATTGAAGGAAACAAGGATATTTTCGACACAATGCTGACCGACACTGGCGTTCTGCAATTCAAACTGCACATCCAACTCGCTAAGTATATCAACAATTGCTTGCTTTCTTTCTGACTGATTGATTTTCGCTATTCTTTCTATGTATTTCATCTGAACACCGCCTTGTTTTGACAGCTTGCTGCGAATATTCCGCCGGATTTATTTTCAAGTATCAGCTTTCTTACGACCCTGACCGTCGGCTTCACCTTAGCGATAAACTCGCGGTCGGCCGAAGTGTTGCCGAGCATACCGCCGAAGTGTGTCGGAATCGCGATTTTCGGCTCCAGTTTGTTGATGAACTCTGCCGCCCCTGCGGCGTCCATGGTGAACTTCCCGCCGATCGGAATGATCGCGATGTCGACCCCTAGCGAGGAATTTTCCTCGAGGCCGTCGGTGTCTCCCGAAACATAGACCTTTTCGCCGCCGATCTCAACGACATATCCGACCCAGCGGCTCTCCTTTGTGTGGAACGGTCTGCCGATGTTATAGGCCGGAACGGCGGTAAACTTAAACCCGAGGGCTTCGCCGCTCTCGCCGGGCTCAACGAGAATGTGGTTTTTAAAGCCCGCGGAGTCGAGATCGGCTCTCATCGATGAGGGCGCGACATAGAGAGTGTCCGGCTTAGAGACTTTTTTAAGGTCGAGGGCGGAGAAGTGGTCGTGGTGCGCGTGGGTGATAAATATGACGTCGGCGTCGTGGGGCTCGTCTTTGAGGACGAACGGGTCAAAGCGCAGGATATTTCCGCAGTCGATTCTGACGCTGCTCTGCGCGTTGACGCTGATTCTTTCAATCAAATCTGACATTATAATGCTCCTTCCGTTTTTTTCTATTATACAACACCCGGCGAGAAAACGCAAGTGCGAAAAATTTGATAACAAAATCTCAAAAAAGGCTTGACAAGCGCCCGAAATTTTCGTATAATTGAAACGTTCTGAATAGATTTTGTTCACCGCGGAGAAATACCCAAGTGGTGAAGGGGCTCCCCTGCTAAGGGAGTAGGTCGGGTAACCGGCGCGAGGGTTCAAATCCCTCTTTCTCCGCCAAAGAAAAAGCTCGTATTACTGCGGTTTTACGGGCTTTTTTCATATCCAAAAACAGTTTTGACCCCACATTTTACCCCTACCAGAATTAAAAGACGCTTTTTATAAGCGTACTCCCCGCTTTAGATATGAAAGCGGGGGTTGCGTTTTCATTTTAAATACTTGGTTTTACTGGCGGGGCTGCTTGTTAATTATAGCTTAGTTTTTCTTTCTGCATCGTCTCCACTACTTTTTGCTTGAATTCTCCTTTATTATGGAAAACGCCGCAGGCAGACCTAGTTATGATTTGTATTACGATGTTCACCGCAAATAAGACCTCTCGTCCTCTCCTAACACTTCCCGCGCCCCACCTAGTCAGATGGGGCGCGGTTAAAATCACTTCTTGTTTTTATTTTTTGCGCGGGTTATTCTTCGCCGAGTATCGCGTCAAAGTCGAAGTTATAAACTTCGCCTAAGCCGAATTCCCGGAGCGAGCCGGCGGTATATTCGGCGAGATCCGAGGGGTAACCGACGAATACCGAGTCTTCGTCATCACAGGGATAAAGCACGACGCCGCTTCCGGTCATTCTGCCGCTGAGAGGCACAAGGTCGTAGTCGAACGTATAGGAATCCTGAACCAGAGCGAAGAAAATCGTTGCCACATGTTCGGAGCCGGTCGGATAATCGTAGCTTTCATTGAAGCTTGGGACATCTTCGTCGACCGAAATATTGCCGATCTTGTCGTAGTATTGCAGCAGGACAACGTCAAGACTTCTGCCGTCTTTCTCAATATTATAAGACCGGATGCTGTAATCGCCGACCAAGTGGCGCAGGAATTTATAGCCGTCGGCGAGCTCGCCTTCCTTGAATAAGCCGTCGATCGAATATTCCTTGCAGGTCTGGCCGTAATCGGCGGTGATGCAGAGCTTCGCGTCGTTGGCAAAGAGTATGTCGGGGTGGTTTACGCTGTCGGTTCTGACTCCGCGAAGAAGCAGATAGCCGAAGACCGTTTCCTCCTTGTTAAGGTCTAACATATCGAAAATTCCTTCGTCAAGGCCCTTTGCATTGAGTTCGCGATTGGTCGAAACACCGTCGCCGGGGATATCGGGAATGTCGTCATAATCCGTCTGCAAGCTGAATAACGGACTTTCGATCATCTCCGCCTTGTCGACTCTCCACTCGCCGTTTTCACGTTTGAGGTCGAGCATATAGTCATAATCGACCATGTCATGGCGGCAGTAGGCGATTATCTCGTCGCTGCTCATAAGCACCGCGCCATAGGCCGGAGTCTCAAACTCGTTGCCCTGCGCATATCCGTCGAGACGGTAAAGGCCGTCCTCTCTTTCGAGGAAAAGGGAGCTGAATATTGAAAGAATATGCTCGGTCATCTCCTCGGTGTAAACGCTTCTGACAAGCTCCTCGACCTCTGCCATGCTCGAGACATCGGCCAGCTTGAAATATTCCAGCCCCTCCTCGTCGGTATAGATGTCGGGTTCATATTTTGCAAAGCCGGTGTAGACGATGTTGTTGACAAGCCGGAGATTGTCGATCAGCCCGTCGATGATCCGGTTGGTCTGCTCTAAAAGCGGGTCGAGAGCAAGCCGCCTGACGCTTTCGATCCTCAGACCCATTGCCGAATAGCCGTCATTCGGCTCGCTGCCGATATCGGTTAGGGTAAGAACAACGGTTCCGTTGCCGTCCGCGGAGGGGCAGTTGACGGTGTAATATCTTCCCGCTTCGCTGTAATGCTCCTCGGCGCTGTATGCCGGAAGCGCATAGATCAGGTCGCTCTCCGCTCCCATGACCTTTCCGTCCTCGCGGTAGAGCTTTCCGTCCTCCTCGACAAACATCGACTTGCAGTCTTTAAGGCGCTTTTCCGCCGTATTTGAGCTGTAAACCTCGCCGACAAGAGTTTCAAGCTCAGCCATCGACTTTATATCGGTCATTTCATAATAGGTTGTGCCGCTCTTTTTGACCGAAAGGTCGGTGTGGCCGACGTCTCCGGTAAAGACAGCGCCGTTAATCAGGCTGTGAACCTCTCTGAGCGCGGTCAGACCCGTGTTTATGCGCTTGAGAATCTCGTCGCTGTCCTCGGGGAGAGCGGTGAGCGGGCCGATATCGTCACGCTGACCGCCGACATTCGAGTCGGTATTATTATTGCGACTGCTTTCCGGTACACTGTATTTCACCGGATCATCGATTAAATTATAAGCCCTGTCTATATAAGACAGTATCGTTTCGCGGGTCTCGTCGTCAAGAGCCTCAAACTGGTCGTAAAGGTCATAATACTTGAGGTTTATTCTGCCCTCCATAGTATGAGGCTCGTTCAGCGGATAGACCATAAGCACAAAGCTATCACCGGTGTGAACACTTTCGCTAAACGATATTTCAAGGTCTCTGACGCCTTCCTCCGCCGTTATCCGCAAAATCGGGAGAGGGCCTAACAGCACTTCTAAATTTTTAAGGTCATCTCCCGTGCTTTCAACAAAATCGAACTTTGAAAACGCGTCAAGAATAGTGTTGATTTCGGAATTTTTCAGCATTACACTACTGCGTTGTAGTACGCCGTATATCAGTTCAACAGATGTGACATCATATCTCAGCTCTTCGTCGTCGAGATCTTCCGGCTCGGTTTCGGCGGGCTCGGTCTCGGGCGCTCCGGCGTTCTCAGGCGTTTGCGCGTCATCAGCTTCCGGTTCACCGATTTGGTGGTCCTGCTCAACTGCCGGTTGATTCTCGGCAAGCTGCTCGGAGGGTTCCTCTTTTATCGCGCAGCCGACCAGCGCGCCCATTCCGACGATAAGCAGCACCGCAGCGGTCAGTATCACGATACCGTTTTTCTTATTGAGTTTTCCTAAAATATTGCTAAACCTCTTCTTCATAATCTTCTTTCCTCCGTAGAACTGCGTCGACAGCACGCACTTGACGTTATAACGCCTGCTGACCGTCGAGAACAGCGTTTCCGAATAAGCCTTCTTCTTTTCAAAATCCTCCCTGTCGATAACCGCGTCGTCGCAGGCGAGCTCCATGTCGACCGCCGCCTGCCTCTGCATTATCCAGACAACGGGATTAAACCAGTGTATCGCTCCGGCAAGAACGAACAGCAGCTTCAGCCAGACGTCGCGGCGCCTGTAATGGGTCAGCTCGTGGCGGACGATGAAATAGAGCTGCTCGCCGTCGAAGTTCTCCTCCGGCAGAACCAGAACCGGCCTCAGAAAGCCGATAAGCAGCGGGCTGGGCGCTCCTGCAAATTCGACAAGCCTGATCCGCTTTCCGACGCCCATTTCCGACTTCGCGGCCTCGAAAGCCTCCGCCGCGGGGCCGTCGGTCAGAGCCTTTGCGCGGGACGCGATCTGATGCCTGAAGCCGAAATAGCTGACCGCGTGTATGACGAGGTATATCGCCGCGCCAGCGGCCCATACCGCCGCGATTATCCCGATCGGGGTGATACCGGCCTTTTCCTTCGGCGCTTCGGGCTCCGAGACGCTTTCGGGCAGAGCCGGTTCGGGCGGCTCAGGCTCGGCGATCGGCTCGGCAATCTGCGACGGGAGCATTATAACTATCCGCCGAAACTGCCTTTCGGGTTCAATCATCTGCTCCGGCTGAGCCGCCTCGATCTCAGCGGGCTTATCGGGGAGCTTTTCGGCGATTTCGGAAAAGCTGACGGGAATAATCAGCCTCAGCGCGATCACGACCCAGATCCAATAGCGCCACTTTGCGGCATATCTCCGCCCGACGAGCGGCGACAGAACGAGAAGCACCGCCGCGACAACGCCTGTCGAAAGCGAAACGCCGAACAAATCAATGATCATTTCGGTCACTGCGTTCACTCTCCAGTCTGTCGAGATAGTCTCTGAGGTCGCTGACGTCGCTGTCGTCGATCATTCTGTTGCTGTAAAGGGTCGCGACGAGATTTCGCAGCGAGTTGTTGTAGAGCCGGTCGAGGAAGTTTTTGCTTGCTCCGGCCTTATAGTCGTTTTCCGAGATCTTTGCGGAATAGCGGTTGCCGCCGCCGCTTCGGTCGCAGTCGACAAAGCCCTTTTCGGCGAGCCTCGCGAGAGAGGTCATCAGGGTCGAGAGCTGCCAGCTTCGGCGGCCCTGAAGCTCCTTGAGGATATATCCCGAGGAGACCTTTTCCTCGGAGTCCCAGATCACCTGCATGATCTCGAGCTCAGCCTCTCCGAGTTTTTTGACGTTTGATTTCATTTCTGTCACTCCTTTATTTATACATTCGTATATTTTTTATACGGCCGTGTATTTATTATACCTCAGTGTAAATCTTCTGTCAAGGGGGTAAGGGGAATTTTTTTAAAAAGTTTTTGAAATCAGCCCCTTTTGTCCCTAACCCCCTTGCAAATTCCCGAAAAATATATTAGACTGTATCTATATAATTCAGTTGTGGGGAGGAAATGAATTTGAAGGTCACCGTTGTTGCTCACAAGGCGATTCCCGAAGAGGCGAGGGATTTGAGCTGCGAGGGTCAGTGCTTTCTGGCGCTGATGGCGGAATTTCGGCTCCCGAATGTCACTCCCAACTGCCTGTATATCAGAACGGTGATGCTTGAATCGTTCCGAAACCGCGGCTATCTCGAATCCTTTTCCGACTTCGGCCGCCTTTGCGCCGACGTCGGCAGGCTCAGAGGAGAGAGCGCCGAAAGGGTCAGAATGGGCCTCGGCCACAATATCCGCCTTCTTTGGGAAAGCTGCGACGGCCCGGGGCTGATGGAAAAATACTTCCCCGGCGAGGGGCGGCGGCTCCCGAAATTTGACCGCGAGCTCGAATTTCTGAAGGTCTTTGCCGAAATCGCCGAGGTCTACCGCAAAAAGCTCAACAGCCTCGGGATCCCGAACACGATCTGAATAAAATAAGCGGCAGAGACGTTTTCGCCTCTGCCGCTGTCTTTATAAATTAAACCGTTTTCTCGAATACGGGCATATATTCGATCGGCGCGTCAACTCTGACGGTCCTGCCGCCCTGATATTCCTCGCCGGTCGAGGTCAGCTTCCAGACTCCCTCCGGCAGATAAACCTCGCGCTCAAACTGGTTGAGGTTCATCACCGGCGCGACGAGATATTTGTCGCCGAACATATATTGGTCGGTCAGCTCCCAGCACTTTTCGTCCTCCGGGAACTCATAGAACATCGCGCGGATAAGCGGAGAGCCGTTTTCGTGTGCCTCCTGATAGAGCTTTTTGATGTAGTCGTGCATCGAGATGCGGATATCGTAGTAGTGCCGCATGATTTTGTAGTTCTCTTCGCCGTAGCTCCAAAGCTCGTTGGGTTGGCCGGTGTGGAGATATCCGCCGCCCCAGTCGCGGTCGTCGAGAGGAGGAATGTTGTAAGGGCCTCTGTCTCCGTGCATTCTAAGGACCGCGGAATAAACCGCGAACTGATACCACCTGATCAGGAGCTGCCTGAAATCGGGGTCGTTGACGTCGTCGGTCATAAACCCGCCGATGTCGGTAGTCCACCACGGGATACCCGCGAGGCCCATGTTGAGGCCGCATTTGAGCTGATCGCGGAAGGCTTCAAAGGTCGAGGGAACGTCTCCCGACCAGACGACGTTGCCGTATTTCTGAGAGCCGGCCCAGGCGCATCTGAGCAGGTTGACGACCGGCTTTCCGAGCTTTTTCATTTCGTCGTAGAAGACGCGGCTGTACATCTGCGGGTACATATTGCTGACCTCGAGAGCGGGGCCGGCGAAATATCTGTAATTTTCAAAATCATATACCCCGTAATCCGGCTCGGAGTTGTCGAGCCAGAAAGCGTCGATGCCGAAATCGTAGTAATTTCTCTTGCAGACCTCCCAGACATATTTTCTCGTTTCGGGGTTGAACGGGTCGATCTCGACGCAGTCGCCCTGATAGTCATAAGTCTGTGCGGCGCCGCGCTCGGTCTTGATTAAAAGCCCGCGCTCGGTCATCGGGTAGAAGTTTTCGCTCTTGCGGTCTACCGACGGCCAGACCGAGACGATAACCTTGATCCCCATGCTGTGCAGCTCGTCGACCATCGCTTTCGGGTCGGGCCAATACTTTTTGTCGAATTTCCAGTCGCCCTGAACGGTCCAGTGGAAGAAGTCGATTACGATCTGGTCGATCTTTATGCCCTCCTTCTGATATTGCCGCGCGACCGAGAGAACTTCCTCCTGAGTGCGGTATCTAAGCTTGCACTGCCAGAGACCCATTAAATCCTCGGGGAACATCTCTGCGCGGCCGGTTGCGGAGGTGTAGTTTTCAAGAATCGCCTTCGGGGTGTCGGCAACGGTTATGTAATAGTCCATCTCGCGGGTTGCGCGAGCGACCCATTCTGTGTAGTTATACCCGAATGTCACCCGCCCGACGGCAGGGTTGTTCCAAAGAAAGCCGTAGCCCAAAGAGGAAACCGCGAACGGCACCGAGATCTGAGAGTTGCGCTGGGCGAGCTCTAAGCCGCAGCCCTTGAGGTCAAAGCAGCCGTCCTGATATTGGCCCATTCCGAAGATCTTTTCGTTCGGGTTCGGGTCGAATTTGACGCTGAGGGAATATTCCGTGCCGCCGATAATGCCCTTCCACTCGCGGTTGACGATTTTAAGGCAGCGGCTGCTCTTTGAAAGTGTTCCGCCGTAGGAGCGGAAATATTCGCGAAGTATCAGCTTTTCGTCCTTATAGAAGGAGATTACTCCGGCAAAATTGACTGTCGCCTTAATTCTGCCGTTTGCGATCGAAGCCTCTCCGCGACCGGTTCTGACCTCGGTTTCGGTCTCGCCGGGCTTTTCGGTCAGCGCCCAGTCGTTTCCGGTGAATTTGCCGAGCATAGTGCTCCGAACGCGCAGAGAATCCCTTCCCCACGCCTCGATTCTCAGCGTTTCGCCGCCGGTTCGGCAGACCAGCGCGCCGTTGTCGTTTTCAAATCTCATGATATGCCTCCTGACTTATTGCAATTTTTTATTGACGGGTGATAAGCTCATTATACAGGATATATACGGCGTTGTCAATCGAAAAAGCGGTTGCTTTTATCAAAATAATATGCTATTATTGCCATATCATCTAATGGAGGGCTGGAAATATGATTAAACGGCTTTTGTTCAGGCTGGCAAAGGGAAAATCTATGGGCCAGGCGGTGGGCTTTGCGTTTCATTATCTGAGCTGGGCGATACCGGTCAAAAAAATATATAACAGCGGGGAGATAATCGCGTTTTATCACCCCAAGCCGTCCTATCAAAACCACGTTATCATCTCGCCTAAAAAGGCAATCGGGAATTTGCAGCAGATGTCGCAGGACAGCCTGAGCGGATATTTTGTGAAGATTTGGGAGGCGGCAAATGAGATATGCGCGGCACACCCGGAGTATGACGGCGGCTTTGTGCTGATCGCAAACGGCGGAAAGCGGCAGGAAGTTCAGCAGGTTCATTTTCACCTGTTCACCGACCGCAAGATCGTTAATGAATATCCGGCAGGTGAGCAGGCGGGAGATGCTTTTTACACTGACGGTGAGGTCAGCGTTCTTAAGCACCCCGAGCCAAACTGGGAGCTTCATTTTGTCGCGGAGCCGGTTAAGCCTGATAACGAAGGATATTTGAAAGGCATTTTGAAGTGTATAGATATGCTGAATGCTGAGTTCGGCATTGTTCAGCGCGGATACGCGCTCGTTTATCAGTGCTCCGGCGGTGAAATCTGCGCAAATAATCCGGTTTTCCATATCGTGTCGGGAAAGAGAGTGGGGTAGGGGACGGACAGCAGCAAAAAAGATAAAAAGTCTCTAAAAATCATCAATTGTATTTCGTCTGAGCTTTTCAGTTGAGATAATGATTGAGTATTTCTGAAGTCTTTCCTATCAAGGATTCGAGTTTGGTTTCGGCTTCGCTTATTTTTGCCTCAACTTCCTCAATTTGAGTAATTGTCTTGTCCTGAACATCTCTTTCACAAACGGCAAATACTATCCCCTGAACCCTGTCAATAGACGCACGGTACGAACGGGAAAAGCCTTTTTTCCTTCCCTAACGTTGGCGCTGTATACCGGAATCGTTCCATCAGGCACAAGTTGTTTATTGAGGACACGCTTTCCAATGGATACATCAAATCGGTCAGAATCAGCGAGACTCAGTCTGTACCCCCCCGCTGGAAATTATATCCAGTTCGTTGAACAACTCTTCTATCTTTCTACGGTAGCTTTCAATGCTCATACGGGTGGTATTGTATTCATTTTCGATCTTTGCACATTTGTCTATGATCTGATGCTGAACAGTAATAGGGGGAATAGGTATAGGTATTTCCATATACCTTTTCATATCCAGATTTTTCAATCCGCCCATTCCGCTGAAGATAGCGTCTACGGAATCGGAAGACAAATCAATCTGCTTTGGCGGTTTGTTAAATTTTTCGAGGAACATAACCACGGTGTTCGTTCCGGTTGCGCCGAATGTTTTAGAGCCAAAGGCAACAATAGCGCGAATATAGAAATTCTGTAATAATTGCTCACGCGCTCCGGTGTAGCTGGCGCTGTCATTTGAGAGTATAGAACTCGGTAAAATAACGGCGGCAATACCATGTGGTTTCAGAAGCTGCCCGATGCGTTCTACAAACAGTGTTTCTATCTCGCCGCCGTTCAGTCCGATGCGATCAAGGAGCGTAAAGCTGTTATTTTTCAACTGCAAGTGCTGTTTGAAGTCTTTAACCGAATATGGCGGATTCGCGACGAGAATATCAAATGAGCCGTTTTCAATCCCCTTGTCAGGCGCATTTTCCAAGCCATCGCCAAAAATAATATTTCCTTCGCCGGCGCCGTTCATAAACAGAGATATTTTTGCCACGCGGGCGAGGCGGTAGTCTTTTTCAATCCCATAAATGTGATCTCTGACCCACTCATTATTCCCATCCGACTGCGCAAAATAATTGATAGCTTCAATAGCCTCAGTTAAAAAATGACCAGCGCCGCACGCATAATCTATTACTTTGGGATATACTGTGCCCCTATCGGATTTCACCATACGGTCAATAGGCAGACTGTCCCAAATGAAACGGGTAATCGGCATCGGAGTAAAGAACTGTCCCTCGTTCTGCTTAAAGCCTTTATTCAAAAGCTGTTCAAATAAATCACCAAGGAATTGATGCTTTGATGAGTAAACGATTCTGTACTTTTCAAATAGCTGTACCATTTCAACGAGTATTTTCCCGTTTTGATAGAACAGTTCCTCATTATGAACATCTTTAAAGGCAAAATCATTATTGGAATAGAACTTCAAAATGCGAATCGTGTTCTGCAAGTCCTCTATGGCTTTTTTTCTTTTTGAACCCGTATAGGTTGAAAATAGCACTCCGGGTAATCAGCAGACACATAGTATATCTCTTCACGCATGAATTTTTCCATACCGTCCCGATGTAAACGCTGGAGACGATCCTGCAAAGTTTCGTATGTGTCCGTTCCCTGCTTATACTGAAATTCAACCTCATCATCCTCGCCCTTTGTGCTTTCATCAACAAGTTTGCATATGAATAGAGCAATCAAACGGTTAAAGGCGTTTTCTTTATCACTGACATTGTTATGTCTCAGTATTTCTTCAAATTTGTTTACTATCTTATCATCCGGTGTGAAATCGCGCAGATTCTTTTTTAGCAACGGTTTAACACCAATTTTATATGCAACGGAATCTTCAGAGAAAATCAGATCGTCGTGAATTTTACTGGCATAAGTTTCCTTCCACACTGCATGTTTCTCTAGTGCGGTATGTGCATCACCGTAGAGTTTTATAGATTTATCTTTCTTTGCAAGAAGTGCAATGCTTGCGTCATCCGAACAGTCAATGGTTGGAGCTTTATATTCAACTGTGTCATCCTTAAAATCTGATGTATACAAGACAAGCCATTTACACGATTGTTCCTGTTGCCAATATGAGAACAGTTGAGCGCCATCATTTTTTGTGTCACTTAACGCCTTATCAAATTCTTTGCCCCAAGTCTTGCATTCAACGATAAAAAGCATAGCGCCTTTCGCATTTGTTACGCAAATATCAGCGCGTCCGCCTTTTGCATCATGCCCAAGATGCCATTCTTTCTCCAGCTCAATATGCTCGGGACGATAACCTTTTTCGAGAAGTCGGTTTACGCATTCAAAAACAACAAAATTCTCCGAAGCATCGAATCCATCGTTTCGTTCTCCTCCTTTTATATCTTTTGGATATAAAAACAATAGTTATTAGCATATTGCTTCAAAAGGCTCACAGATTTTTCCTCTTGCATTCGGTAAGATGGAATTTTTACATACAGCCCGCTGACACCGTCGCGGCGCCGGCAGGCTGTATTGGTGCCTGTTTCAACACTTTTTCTCGCATAAAAGATATTGTACCTTATCAAGGAAAGTAAATAGGCTTGACATTACTTCGCCGCTAATTCATGAACTTAAAAACCCGCCCCGGCTTTACATTAAAGCCGGGGCGGGGACTTGACTTAAATCAGTCGTCGCGTTCTTTTTTGTTATTGAGGATCTCACCGGTTGAGGCGTTGATATCGTAGTCATATTCATATCCGCCGGACTTGAAGCTGACCTCATAGCTGTCGGTGCCGAGATACTTGTCGAGCTCGACATCGACCTCGCGGGCGTCGCTGAGCGAGATGCCGGCGTGCTGAAGCGCAATGTCTCTCGCGCTGTCGGCCGAGATGAAGCCGGAGCTGTCGACCTTGTTCGCCGGGCGGACGTTGTTGTCGCGCTCCTTGTCGGAGCGGAGGACCTCGCCGGTATAGGCGTCGATCTCATAATCGTAGTCATAGCCCTCGGTGTCGAATCCGACGTCATAAACTGTAACTCCGCGTTCGCGGTCGAGCTCAACGCTGACCTCCCAGACATCGCTCTCTTTAAGGCCGGCATGGTCCAAAGCGGCCTTCTTCGCGGCTTCCATCGAGATATAGTCGCCGGAATTGTTCTGCGCAGGGGCTGCTGCGGGGGCAGGATTCTGAGCGGGCGCGGGCGTTGTCACGGGGGCGGGGGTAGTTGCGGGAGCGGGAGCGGTTTCGGGCGCTGCGGTGGTTTCCGGCGCGGAGGTTACCTCAGGCTCGGGGGCAGCGTCGGGAACATTCTCAACGGCGGGCTCGGTCGCGGCGGGTTCGCTTTCGGTGACGGGTTCCTCGTTCAGAGTGTCGTCCGAGACGGTCGCTTCGGGTAGGCGGGCCGCGTCTTCGAGCTCGCGGTGTGAGCGGAATATCTCTCCGCTGACCGCGTCGACTTCGTATTCATATTCATAGCCGTCGATGTCAAAGTTGATGTCATAAACTTCGGTGCCGCGGTCCCGGTCGAGCTCAACGTCGAGATTCTGAACCTCGTTTTCCTCAACTCCGGCGTTCGCGAAGGCGATCGACTTGGCTCGGTCGACTCCGATATAGTCCTTGTTTGCGGCGCAGGCCGTAATCGAAACGGCCATGACAATTACAACAGCGAGTGATAACAATTTTTTCATACTGCTCCTCCAAAAAATGTCTTTGCTCTGAGCTGATGCCTCGGAGGCGGGTGGCGCCGTTTGACATCGCCCAGCTTCGGCATAAATTTTATGCAATCCTTATTGCAACATCATTATACCACCTGTTTAAGAAAAGTCAATGCTTCAAATGATGAAAATACAGTGAATAATTCTTTCACAGAATTATCTCTGCGCTTTCAGAAACGGTTAAGCACAACTCGGTTACTTATTTTCTCGCTCTCTGAGCAGGTAGTAGTCAAGCTTTTTCTTGACGTTTTCGGGAATTTCGCGCCCGACGGGGCATCTCGCAGCGTTTGCCATTCTCTCGGAAAATGCGATTATAAATTCGATGTCTTTGAGCATCTGCTCGCCGCTCATCACCTTGACGGTGTCATAAGAATTGTGGATAGTCGCGGTGTTGTCGGGTGCAAGACGCGCAAAGCTCAGCGCCGGAACGCCGTGGTCGGCAAAGGGGGTCGAGTCGCTGGAATAGACGTCCTGGCGGCAGGAGATGCCGAAGCCGCGCTCCGAGGCCATGTATTCTACATAGTGCGCCAGCTTTTCCTCGCTGGTGCAGCAGCAGATAAATCTGCCCATTATCGAGCCGATCATGTCGAGGTTGATATTCAGAACCATCTTTTTGAGCTCCTCCTCACTGAGCGAGGCGGTATATGCCTTCGAGCCGAGAAGCCCGCGTTCCTCCGAGCCGCACCAGATAAAGCGGAGGCTGTGGCGGTGGGGGCGGGCTGCGAAATATTCCGCCGCGGCGAGTATCCCGATGCTGCCCGACATATTGTCATAGGCTCCCTGAGAAAGTGAGGTCGAGTCGTAGTGGGCGGTAAAGACGATCGTCTCGTCGGTCTCGCCGGGGAGGTCTAAAATGACGTCGCGGCTCTCGCCCTCATATTCGTTCTGCTCGATCACGATCTTTGCGCGCTTCGCCCCGCGGCTGACAAGGTCGATCGCGGTCTTTGCGTTTATATTCGCGCCGAGAATCTTTTTGCCCTCGGTGAAATAGCTTCTCAGTTCTCTGCGGTCGATGTCGCTGTCGGAATAGTTCGCGTTGCCGTCGTAGGTGATAAACCCGACCGCGCCGTTTTCGATCATGTCGCGATAGGGCCAGCAGCGAAGATGTCCGTCCAGCAGGACGATCTTTCCCTTGCAGCCCGAAAGCGAGAATTTGTCGCTGTTCGGCATATAGTAGATATCCGCCTCGACCTCGCCCGAGCCGCAGCAAAGATAGCCCTTGCACTCGACCTTTTCGCCGTCGATAAAAAGCTCCTCGCGCTTCATTTCGGCCATATCGACCTTAAACGGCCAGATCTCGGCCTTTCCGCCGAACTCCAGGCACTTCGCCCGAAGATATTCCGCGCATCTGAGCTCGGCGTCGCTTCCGCCGGTTCTTGTGTAAGCCGTGTCTTCAAAAATTTTCATAATCTCCTGTTTTGTCATCTTTATGTCCTCCTGATATAATATAGTTATTCAAATCCGGCCCGCTTTATCAGTCCGAGCATTTCATCGGGCATCCGCATTTTGTAATCTTATTCGTTTGCCCAGAACTTTCGGTCGAGAGTGCGATATCTGACCGCCTGGGAAATATGCACCCTGTCGATCGGCTCGCTGCCGTCCATGTCTGCGACGGTTCTCGCTACCTTCAGAATTTTGTCGTAGGCCCTTGCCGACAGCCCGAGGCGGTCGAAGACATCTTTCAGAAGCCGGTTTGCCTGGTCGGTCAGCGGGCAGACCTCGCGCAGAATGTCAGGCGTGATGCGCGCGTTGCAGGTTATTCCGGTGCCTTTAAATCGGCGGTTCTGAATCTCCCGCGCTTTCTGAACTCTTTCGCGTATCGCTGCGCTGCCCTCCTCCTTTGCCTCCGAGGCGAGGCTGTCATATTCGACCGGCGCGATCTCGATGTGAAGGTCAAAGCGGTCGAGGAGCGGCCCCGAGATCCTCGAAAGATACTGCTGGACCTGCTTCGGGGTGCAGCTGCACTTTTTGGTCGGGTGGCCGTAATATCCGCAGGGGCAGGGGTTCATTGCCGCGACGAGCATCACGCTGCAAGGGTAGGTCACCGAGCCGGAGGCGCGGCTGATCGTTATTTTCTGATCCTCGACCGGCTGGCGCAGCAGTTCGAGCGTTATTCTCGGAAACTCGGCTAGCTCGTCCAAAAACAGCAGACCGTTGTGCGCGAGCGAAATCTCGCCCGGCCTCGGAATTCCTCCGCCGCCGGTAAGCCCCGCGGTCGAGACGGTGTGGTGGGGCGAGCGGAAAGGCCGCCGGGTTATCAGCGGGGAGTTTTTGTCGATCATTCCCGCGATCGAATAGACGTTTGTGGTTTCAATAGACTCCTCAAAGGTCATTGTCGGAAGAATAGAGGGCATTCGCTTCGCGAGCATACTCTTTCCCGAGCCGGGCGCGCCGATCATGATTACGTTGTGTCCGCCGCAGGCTGCGACCTCGAGCGCCCTTTTCGCGAAGGCCTGACCCTTGACGTCGGCAAAATCGAGCCCGCCGAAGTATTCCTCCGGCTTCGGGACATACTGCGGCATTCTCACAATCCGAGAGCCGCCGTTCAAGTGGTCTTTAAGCTCGCCCAAAGACGAAACGCCGTAGACCTCGATTCCCGCGACCACCGACGCCTCATAGGCGTTGTCGGCGGGGACAAAGATTCGCTTTATGCCGCTCTTTTGAGCGGTTATCGTCATCGGCAGAACGCCGTTTACCGGCCTGACCTCGCCGCCGAGCGAGAGCTCGCCGATAAAGGCGGAGTCGTCGATCGGCTCCAGAACCTCGCTCATCGCCTCCATTATCGCGACAGCGATCGCGAGATCGTGGAGCGAACCGGTCTTTTTGACGTCTGCCGGAGCGAGGTTGATAACGACCGAGGCGGCCGGGAATTTCAGCCCCGCGGTTTTTAGCGCGGCGCGTATTCTCTCGCGGGATTCCTTGACCGCGGTGTCCGCCATTCCGACGATGTCGAACCGCTCGATACCCCGGCTGAGGTCGATCTCAACATCGACCGGATAAGCGTTGAGGCCGTTCAGACCCATTCCGTTGACCTTGCAAAACATAACGTCGCCTCCCGTTCAAAGCTTTCGTCCGCAGCGCCGACAGAACGAATATCCGCTCTCGGCCTTCGCGCCGCAATAGGGGCAGTAGCCGCCGTCTGGCAGGGCGGGCTGCTCATTTTCGCCCGAAATTTTGTTCAGCGGGTCGGGCTCCTCGCCGCTGTCGGTTATGTCAAACTCGGAAAAGCGGTTTTTCGAGGAGGCGTTGTGAAAGTTATAGACCGCCTGCGCAACTGCTATCGCGATAAACACCAGCCCGAACAGCGCAAAGGCTCCGGCTCCGAGATAGATTGCAAAAGCTGTCCACGCAGCGCCGAATACGGCCATTATCACCGACATGACTCCCTGAATAAACGACGGGCCTCTGCCCCGCTTTACGCTTTTCAAATTTATCACTCCTTTAAAGCTCAGCTCTCAGCACTATAAAATCGGGGTTCCAGTTTGCGCGCCGAATCTCCTTAAAGCCGCACCGCTGATAGATCTTTCTCGCGGGAATGTTGCTCTCGTTGACCTGAATCTCGACCGAGTCCCTTAGCCGCTCGGCGCGGAGCTTTTGCATTATCGCCTCAACTGCTTCCTGCCCTAAGCCCTTTCGCTGAAAGTTGTCGGCGATAAAAAGGCCGGTGAAGGAATAGGGGTAGCCTTCCTCGGGGCGGTCGCGGATTATCACCAGCCCGACAGGGGTGTCGCCGCTGTAAATTCCGAAGGCGGTGCTGTCGCTGCGGTAGATATATGCTTCCGCGAGGACATATTCCGATCCGCCGACATACTGAACGCTTTCTCTTTGAAGGTTGACGATGCCGTCGAAGTTATAAATATCGACTTCTTTGAGACTGACCATATCTCCGCCTCCTTAAAATATACTGCTATTTTACCACATCTCTTTAAACCGGTCAAGCAAATCGGGCAATTCTTTCAAAAAATCGGCTCCGGCTATTGAAATTCTGTGAGAAATGATGTATAATCAGTTCAGCGCTATATCATACCGAAAGGAGTTAAAAAATAATGAGAGAATTGGAACTTTATAAGCTTTGGCTTGAAAACGCGACCGAGGACCCCGACCTTGTCGAGGAGCTGAGATCGATCGAGGGCGACGAAGAGGCGATCAAAGACCGCTTCTACCGCGACCTTGAATTCGGCACCGGCGGCTTGCGCGGAGTTATCGGCGCGGGCTCCTACCGCCTCAATATCTACACTATCCGCAGAGCGACCCAGGGCCTTGCCGACTATGTCAACAGCGCGTTTAAAGACTCCGCCGTCGCGATCGCCTATGATTCGCGGATCAAGTCCGACGTCTTCGCCCGCGAAGCCGCGCGCGTTCTCGCAGGAAACGGCATTAAGGCCTATATCTATCCCGAGCTGATGCCGACCCCGATGCTTTCCTGGGCGGTCAGATATCTCGGCTGCAAGGCGGGAATAGTCTGCACCGCTTCGCACAACCCCTCTAAATACAACGGCTATAAAGCCTACGGCGCCGACGGCTGCCAGATGACTATCGAAGCGGCGGACAGAGTTCTCAACGCGATCGAAAAGGTGCCGATGTTCGGCGGAGCAAAGCTTGTCGGATTTGATGAGGGCCTCGCGAACGGAATGATCGAATTTATCGGTCAGGACGTTATCGACCGCTATCTCGACGAAGTCGCAAAGCAGCAGGTCCACCCCGAGCTCACCCGCACCGCCGGTCTGAAGGTCGTCTATACCCCTCTCAACGGCACCGGCAACAAGCCTGTCCGCGCGATACTTAAAAGAATCGGAATCGAGAACGTCACCGTAGTCCCCGAGCAGGAAAACCCCGACGGCCGATTCCCGACCTGCCCCTTCCCGAATCCCGAGATCAAAGAGGCTCTCGCCCTCGGCTTAGAGCTCTGCAAAACCGTCAAGCCCGACCTTCTTCTCGCGACCGACCCCGACTGCGACCGCGTCGGAATCGCCGTTCCGGACGGAAAGGGCGACTATGTTCTGTTCAGCGGCAACGAAGTCGGCGCGCTTCTTCTCGAATATATCTGCAAGGAGCGCATCGCGCTCGGAACAATGCCCGACCGCCCCGTCGCGATCAAGTCGATCGTCTCGACCGACATCGCCTCGGCGATCGCCAAGGAATACGGAGTCGAGCTCCGCAACGTTCTGACCGGCTTTAAGTTCATTGGCGAACAGATCGGCTATCTCGAAGCCGCGGGCGAGGATTACCGCTATATCTTCGGCTTTGAGGAAAGCTACGGCTATCTCGTCGGCTCCTATGTCCGCGACAAGGACGCCGTCGTCGGCTCGATGATGATCTGCGAAATGGCGGCATATTACCGCTCGAAGGGCATTTCTCTCCTCGAAGCGAGAGAGGCTATGTATAAAAAATACGGCAACTACTACCACGGCATCGCGAACTTTGTCTGCGAGGGCGCGGCGGGAATGGCCGAAATGGCCAAGCTGATGGCCTCGCTCCACGCCGACCCGTTTAAGGAGATCGCCGGATATAAAGTCGTCGGCCTCGCTGATTACGAAAAGAAGGTCGACACCGATCTTCTGACCGGAGAGGAAAAGCCGATCGACCTGCCGAAGTCCGACGTTATTCAGTTCAGGCTCGAAAACGGCGCTTCGATCATTATCCGTCCTTCCGGCACTGAGCCGAAGATCAAGGCTTATTACACCACGATCTCAGCGACTCAGGCCGAGGCGAAGGCGCTCAGCGAAAAGATCGCGGCGGACTTCAAATCAAAGCTCGGATTCTGAAATTAACAGCCCAAGCGGGAGACCGAGACCGGCCTCCCGCTTTTTTGAAATAATTTTAAATTTTCTTGCACCCTTTTCTTTCAAGCGCCGACTATATTATCGAAAGGAGATGAAAAGCGTGAGAGAAAGAACGGTTCCGAGCCCGTCAGATGAGCTGATCCGCGAATACTGCCGCGATTTTATGGAAAACGTCTTCTATTTCTGTTTAAGAAAGACCGGCGACACCCAAGCCGCCGAGGAGCTTTGTTCAGACATTTCGCTCGCAGTAATAACCTCGCTCAGAAAGGGCGCTCTGCCCGAAAGCTTTGCCGCGTGGGTGTGGCAGGTGGCGCGCAACCGCCATGCCGACTTTGCCGAAAGGCGCAGAAAATACCGCGAGCGCTCGGCAGGAGAAGACATTTCGGAATATGAGCTTGAGGACGGCTCGGAGCACTTTGAGGACAGACTGGTTCGTGAAGAGGAGCTTAAGCTGCTTCGGCGTGAGCTGGCGTTCATATCCTCAGACTACCGCGATATTCTGACGGCGTTTTACATCGAGGACCGCTCATTAAAAGACATCTCTCGCTCGCTGAATCTCCCCGAGAACACGGTCAAGTCAAGACTTGTCCGCGCAAGAAAAAAACTGAAAGAAGGAATAAATATGGCAAGAGAATTCGGACCGAAAAGCTATAAGCCCGAGGAAGTCAGCTTCAACGGCAGCGGGTGGTTCCCCGCAGACCGCTTCCCCTTTGACGAGGTCAAAAAGAAGATACCGAAAAACATTCTCCTCGAAGCTTCAAACAACCCCGAGACCGCCGAGGAGCTCGCGATCGCGCTCGGCGTCGCGCTGCCCTATATGGAGGACGAGATCGACGGGCTTGTCCGCACGACTCTCCTTAAAAAGGTCGGAAACAAGTACATCACAAATATCCCCATTCTCTCCCGCGATATCCAGAAAAAGCTCTACGGCGTTCAGTTCAGCCACTCCAACGAGGGAGCCGACCTTGTAAAAATCATTTCGGAATATGCACTGCCGAAGATCAAGGCGCTCGGCTGCGTCAGAAACGGGAAGATAACCGACAACGAGCTTCTTTGGTATATCTCCGACGCGATTCTCAGAGGCACCGAGCAGCCCTCGCCCGCGCCTGCTGTCCGCGAAGACGGCGAAAAATGGCAGTTTGTCGGCTTTGAGGAATACGACCGCCCCGCCTACGGAGGTCTTGATAACCAAAGCGCCGCGACAGACAAAATGTCGTTTGCGCGGCAGACAGTCTGCGGCTTCGGCGGAGACAGCGACAACCCCGAAATAAAGTTTTCAATGGGTTCGATAACCCTTCTCGCCGATGTAATCAAAAACGGCAGAAAGGTTTCGGATCTCTCGGAGAGCGAAAAACTGCTTTGGGAAAGCGTCGAGGGAGTTTATGCCCACACCGAGCCCGACGGCAGCGTTACTCCGGACATACTCGTATTCGAGGGCGCGATGAGTTCAAAATATACGCCGCAGGTCTGTTTGGACATATTAGCGTCTCACCCCGCCTTTGAGGAGCTTTCGGAGCTTCGCAGGAGTGTGCAGAAGGAACTCGTCGGGATACTTCGCGAGGACAACTCGCCGATAATCGCCGACCAGATAGAGCTGACTGCAAAGATGACCGACCGCTTCGGCGACATCGTTATGGAAGAGCTGGTCGAGCGCAGCGCTCTGAAGCCTCTCACCGGCTCCGACCGTTTTAAGGGAACGAGCTGGATACTGGTTTAAAAAAACTGCGGGGAACCCAAAAGGGTTCCCCGCAGTTTTTGGGGTGAAGTTTAAAGTGGGGTGAATTGATAACCTGATGACTGTTTCTTATGCATTATTTGCAGCATTTAGATGGCTACACTTTGAAACTCTAACATCTGATTTCTAACTTCTATCTTATTGATGTGGCCGCTTCGGCCACATCTCGGACACATCTGCATATTGCTTTTTCCGATGAAGTGTGATAAAATAACTGTGTATTGCGATTTCGGGCGGCGGTTATAAGCCGGGCGGAAGCTGCAAATAATATCACCGAAAGGAGCGCCGTGAATGAAAAAATTGCGTATTATCGCCCTGGCTTTGGTCATGGCGCTCGTGTTTGCGCTCTCGGGCTGTATGTCCGAGATCTCCGATTCGCCGCTCAGCTCGGGCGACACGGTTGAAACGGTCGTGCCGGAGCCGGGGCAGACCCTTTATGCCGGCGAGCTTTACGGCAGCTATCTGACAATGAACTTTTCTCACACCCCCTCCGAGGTCCTCGGGCTGCCCTATGTTCGGGTGTTTAATTCCTATCGCGAGGTCGCGGACTATTACGACTCGACCTCGAACCTGTTTTTCTACGGGCGGAGGTTCACTCTCGCGATGAACTCCTTCACCGACGAATTTCTCGCTTCGACCGACGTTCTGGTTCTCGCGATCGACGAGCCCAGCTCATATATTAGCCACACCGCCGAGCCGATCGAGATCACCGACGGCGGCGTAACCGTCAGGCTGGAACGGCATATCCCCGAAAACGCCCCGCAGCACCAGACTCTCTATCACCTGATCTTCACCGCACCCAAGGGCAGCTTTTCGACCGTCGACGGCAAGCCGCTGAGCGTTGAGATAACCGAGGTTACCGACGGCGAAAAGACCTCAGCCTACGACGCCGAAAACTTCCTGCTTTATTACCCCGAATTTGTCAGCGGCAGCAATTTTACCTATGACGCCGAACCGCTGACCGACAACCCGGGCGTCGTTGTCGACATAATCGACGGCTATAACGAGCTCGTCTATTTCTATGACCTCAATAAGAATTCCTATGACCTCGAAAGCAGCTTCGGCAGCTATATCGGTACCCTTTATAACTGGGAGATCTGTGAAAGATATATAATCATCGCGATGGTGATTCCCTGCGCCTCCGAAAAGGAGCCGACCGTTTCGGAGCTGTTTGTCAACAATCTCGAAATTTATATGACCGTCGACGCCGACCAGCCCCCGCCCGGGGAGCCGCCAAAAGCCTGTTATCTGATGCTCACCGCCGTCGAGAGAACCGACCTCGAGGGGGTCAATCTCGATTTTCTCAATCTTTCGATAGAATAATCAAAAAAAGACTTGCATTTTTTTGACGAATATGTTATACTAATCGTTGCCGGTTTCGGCGATGATTATTGAATCCACATAGCACTACTGTCTGAATCGGATGATGGGCTGCTATTGGTAAAATAAATCCGATTCAGAAAGGAGAGCTTTTAATGCCTAAGGAAGGTATCCACCCCAAGTACGAACCCACTACAATCACCTGTGCTTGCGGCAATGTCATCGAGACCAGATCCACCAAGAAGAACATTAAGGTTGAAATCTGCTCAAAGTGCCACCCGTTCTTTACCGGTAAACAGAAGCTGGTTGACACCGGCGGACGTGTTGACCGCTTCAACAGGCGCTACGGCCTCGATAAGAAGGACTGATTTGAGTGTAAAATCCGGAATTGATTTCCGGATTTTATGTTTTAAGGAGAGTTTTAAATGCCCTATAAGACAGTCAGAGCCCCCGCTCAGGACAGCATTGTGATCGAAAAGAGCGAGTTTATCGCGAAGATAGCGCCGGTCACTTCGTCAGAGGAGGCCGCGGAGTTTATCGACTCGGTCAGAGCCGAGCACCGCCGCGCGCGCCACAACTGCTACGCCTATACTCTGCGCGACGGCTTCGAAACCCGCTTTTCTGACGACGGCGAGCCACAAGGCACCGCAGGCTCCCCGATTCTCGACGTTATCCAAAAGAACGGCCTTGTCGACGTCTGCGTCATCGTAACCCGCTATTTCGGGGGAATACTTCTCGGAAAGGGCGGCCTGACCCGCGCCTATTCCTCGGCGGCGTCAAAGGCTGTCGCAGCAGCGCAGATCAGGCTGATGTGCGAGGCCAGAGATCTCTGCCTGACTCTTGACTACACTCTCTATGACCGTGTGCTGCGGCTGCTGCCGGAATTTGAAATCAAAACGCTTTCGCAGGACTTCGCCGACAAGGTCAGGCTGACGCTACTTTGCCGGAATGAACTCTGCGGCAGCTTTGCCGAAAAGCTGACCGACATTTCAAACGGAAAAATCGAGATCAAAAGCTCGGAGCCCTATTTCGCCGACTTCGCCTGATTTGTCATATTCAACATTTATGTTAAAATTATTTTGTGCAAGCATACAAAAAACTTCTCTTGTCAAAAATAAATAAGAGGAGTTTTCTCATTATTATTGTATAAAGCCATGATAAAGAATCAATATGTTATCGGGGAGGTATGCGGCTGTGCCGGAAATTGAAGATCTCTGCCCTCGGGAATATACAGAGCTCGCGGAAAAAAGCGTTCTCTCGCCCTATGCCTGCCTGAGCGTCAATTCAAAAGGGCGGCTTCGGCCGGAGGAAAAATGCAGCCTGCGCACCGACTTTCAGCGCGACCGCGACAGAATAATACACTGCAACGCCTTCGCGAGGCTGAAGCAGAAAACTCAGGTCTTTTTGAATCCGACCGGCGACCACTACCGCACCCGACTGACTCACACCCTTGAGGTCAGCCAGATTGCGAGGACAATCTCCCGCGCTCTTCGGCTCAACGAAGACCTCACCGAGGCGATCGCCCTCGGCCACGATCTCGGCCACACCCCGTTCGGCCACGCCGGCGAGGCGATTCTGGATCAGCTTTCTCCGAAAGGCTTCAAGCACTATGTCCAGAGCGTCAGAGTCGTCGACCTGATCGAAAAGGACGGCAGGGGACTCAACCTTACCGCCGAGGTCAGGGACGGAATTTTAAAGCACACCGACCAAATCGCCGACACAAAAGAGGGCTATGTCGTCAGGTTTGCCGACGTTATCGCCTATATCAACCACGACATCGAGGACGCGATCCGTGCCGGAGTTATCTCGAAGGAGGATCTTCCGAAGGAGGCGACCGACGTTCTCGGGCTGACAAAGTCGCAGAGAATAACCTCGCTTGTCAACTCTCTGATAAAAAACGGCGCCGCCGAGCTTCACTATTCCCCCGAAATCGAGCGGGCGAAAAACGCCCTTTCGGAGTTTATGTTTGCCAACGTCTACCGCAATCCGGTCTGCAAGTCTGAAGAGTCGAAGGCAAAGCTGATGATCGAAAAGCTCTACGGATATTTCACCGAGAGCCCCGAAAAGCTTCCGCCCGACTATCTGCGGCTCGCCGACCTCTTTGACACCGACACCGCGGTCTGCGACTATATCGCCGGAATGACCGACGGCTACTGCATCAATCTTTTCCTTGACATCTTTGTCCCGAAGGGCTGGGGTTCCTACCCCGCCGCTTCGCAATAGATTATAACACGGCCAAAAGGCGAAATGAGGTGAAATAATGCCGCTGCCGGCTGAATTTTTGGAACAGCTTAAGGATCAGAACAGGATCGAGGACGTGATGCGCGGCTATGTTTCACTGAAGCGCGCCGGCCGCAACCTCAAATGCCTCTGTCCGTTCCACTCCGAAAAAACCCCGTCCTGCACCGTCTACACCGACAACGGCAGCTTCTTCTGCTTCGGATGCCACGCCGGCGGGGACGTAATCACCTTCATTATGAAGATCGAGAACCTCGACTATATCGAGGCGGTCAGATTTTTGGCCCAGCGGGCCGGAATGGCGATGCCGGAGGACGGCTATGACGACAGAGCGGGGCGCGAAAAGCGCCGCCTTGCCGAGATAAACAAGGCCGCCGCGAGATTTTTTTATCAGAATCTCAGAACACCCGACGGCGCAGAGGGCCTCAGATATCTGATCGAAAAGCGCAGGCTGACCCCCGAAACGATAAAGAGCTTCGGGCTCGGAGTTGCGCCGAACCACTGGACAAGCCTCAAAAACTATATGCTCGCCAACGGCTTCACCGAGCAGGAACTTTTGCGCGCAAGCCTTTTGAGTGAAAAGAACGGCCGAACCTTCGACTTTTTCGTCAATCGGGTGATCTTCCCGATCTTCGATCTTCGGGGAAATGTGATCGCCTTTTCGGGCAGAACTCTCGAAGAAAACCCGAAGGGCGGAAAATACCTCAACTCCCGCGAGACCCCGCTCTATAAAAAGAGCAGGACGCTTTTCGCGCTCAACTTTGCAAAAAACGAATCGGTCAGGTCAAAGCGGCTGATACTCTGCGAGGGAAACGTCGATGTTATCTCGCTCCATCAGGCGGGCTTTAAAGAAGCCGTCGCGACCTGCGGAACGGCGATAACCGGCGAACACGCGCGGCTGATGTCGCAATACTGCGACGAGGTCTACATAAGCTATGACGCCGACGAGGCGGGACGAAAGGCGACTCAGGCCGCGATCTCGATTCTCGGCGCGGCGGGGCTTTCGGCAAAGGTGATAAGGGTCTCGGGCGACGGCGTCAAGGACGTTGACGACTACTTAAAACGCTACGGGCCGGAGCGCTTCAAGCTTCTTCTGCAGGGCTCAGAGGGCTCGACCGACTATGAGCTCGCAAACGCAAAGTCGGGTCTTGATCTCGACGGCGATCTCGGCAGAGTCGAATATTTAAAGCGTGCCGTCGAGGTTCTCTCGGGAATCGAAAACCGAATCGAGCGCGAGGTATATATTTCCCGCGTTGCCGCAGAGCAGGGGATCTCAAAGGACATAGTCGCCGCCGAGGTTTCGGCGATAATGAGAAAGAAGCGGGCGCAGTCCGAAAAAAGGGAGTGGAACCGGATCGCCTCGGGGACGAAGCGCGACGAGATCAACCCCGAATCGACCAAATTCCCGAAGCAGGCGAGAGCCGAGGAGGGGCTTATCGCATATATTCTTAACCACCCCGATTCTGCCGCCGAAATCTTCAAAGCCCTCGACCCCGACGAGTGGATCACAAGCTTCAATAAAAGGGTCTACGCCGCCCTGAAGGAGCAGTACGGTTATTTCGGCGAATGCAGCCTGGCCTCGCTGGGAAGCGAATTTTCGGCCGACGAGATGGGCAGAATATCAAGTATTCTTGTGCGCTCGCGGGAGATGGCGGTCGACCGGAATACGCTTTCAGACTACATTGATCTGCTGAAAAAGGGCGTTGTTGATATCGACCCGTCAGAGATGTCTGACGACGATTTTCTGAAATATTTCTCTGAGATAAGCAAATCCAAAAGGAACTGACATAAAATTAACGGAGGCAATTTATGAGCGAAAAGAAGTACACAATTGACAGCCTGCTTGAAACCGGCAAGGCAACCGGAAAGCTGACCACAAAGGCGATAACCGAGGCGCTCGAGGAAATGGATTATGACGTCGAGCGAATCGACAGCTTTTATGACGCCTGCGCGGCCAACGGAATTGAAATCATCGACGACATTGTGATGGAAACCGAGAATCTCGACGAGCTTATTGAGCTCGACGAGCCTTTGCTCGACGGCGAAACCGACATCGACGACGATCTTGACGCCCCGATTTCCGACTCGATCGCGATCGACGACCCTGTCAAAATCTATTTAAAAGAGATCGGCCGCGTTCCGCTTCTGACCCCCGAGGAGGAGATTGAGCTCGCCCAGCGAATGAAGGACGGCGATAAAGAGGCGAAAAAGCGCCTCGCCGAGGCAAATCTCAGGCTTGTCGTTTCGATCGCGAAGCGTTACAGCGGCAGGGGAATGCACTTTTTGGACCTGATCCAGGAGGGCAACCTCGGGCTGATTAAAGCGGTCGACAAGTTTGACTACACAAAGGGCTTTAAATTCTCAACCTACGCCACTTGGTGGATACGCCAGTCGATCACCCGCGCGATCGCCGACCAGGCGAGAACGATCAGAATCCCTGTTCACATGGTTGAGACGATAACGAAGGTCAAGAAGACTTCGAGCCAGCTTCTCCACCAGAACGGCCGCGATCCCTCGCCCGACGAGATCGCTCAGGCACTCGATATGCCGGTCGAAAGAGTCCGCGAGATACTGAGGATTGCTCAGGACCCCGTCTCCCTCGAAACGCCGATCGGCGAGGAGGAGGACAGCCACCTCGGCGACTTCATTCCCGACGAAAACGCCCCCGAGCCGACCGAGGCCGCCTCGCTCGTGCTCCTTAAAGAGCAGATAAATCAGGTTCTCAGCACCCTCACCGACCGTGAGGAAAAGGTTCTGAGGCTCAGATTCGGGCTCGAAGACGGCCGCAGCCGCACCCTCGAGGAGGTCGGGCAGATGTTTAACGTCACCCGCGAGAGAATCAGGCAGATCGAGGCGAAGGCGCTCAGAAAGCTCAGACACCCGAACCGCTCGAACAAGGTCAAGGATTTTATTGATTAAATAAACAAAAAGTCCCCGCAGCCTGCGGGGACTTTTTTATATATTTGCGCCTTATTTCTTTTTCTTTGCGAGGATTATCGCGCCTATAACGGCTACGATAACCACCGCGACAACGACAATTGCGACCATCAGCCCGGTGTTTGAGCCTGAGCTTTCGGTCTCAGCGGCGGGCTCCTCCGTCTGCTCGGGAGCGGTCTCGGGCTCCTCGGCGGGAACGGCGGCCGCGGCGGTCTGAGCCTCGTCGAGCATACCCTGAATCTGATCGACGATTCCCTGAAGCGTCTCATCGACGTAGTTCAGGGCGATTCCGGTGTAATTCTGGTTGTTGCACTCGGTGCGGGCTCTCTTTGTGGCCTGATCTGCCTCCTTCAGAGCGTCCTCGAGAGCGGCAACATCGCCGTTTGCGGCGTTCGCAGCCTCAAGAGCGGCGTTGACCCTGTCGGTGTATTCGGTGAGCGAGGTGTCGATAAACTCCTGCTCGACGGTCTGAAGATTGGCGACAAATGCGTCGATGTCGGCGGGTGTGACAAGGTTATAGGCGGTAAAGGTGATCGAGGTGGTGACGTCGGTCAGCGCGCTGAGATAGCTGCAATATTCCTCAACGTCGCTGATTCCGAGCTGTTCGGTCACCGGCCCGCGCAGGTCGATCTGCGAGGTTGTGCCGCCGATTCCCCAGCTTTCCTCTTTCGCAAGCCACTGTCCGTCTATCTCGCCGGCGGGGATAACTACGTCGTTATAGCCGGTCGCCTTGACCGTTATGTCGGTAAAGGTGAACTGACAGTGTCCCTTGTCGCCGACAGCCCAGTCGCTTGCCCCGACCTGGATCCCGAACGCTGGCATCTTTGTCCAGTTGTCGGTGTCCTCGGCGGTGAAGCTGACCGGGTTCATAAGCCCTGTCCACGCAAAATCAACGGTCTCGCCGAACTTGATGTTCGCGCCGGTGCCGATGTCGTGCCATCCGTAGGCGACCTGATCCTGAGCGAAGAGCTGGCCGTAGACGGTCATATTCTGAATTTCCTCATAGTTGCGCGAGGTGATCTCCTCGGCCTCTTCGGCAGGGACTTCGCGGGTGTCGGCAAACTCTCCGACAAGCGCGAGGTTCCACCAGCCGCCCGAGGTCGTTTCTCTGCTGGTTCTCGAGGCCGCTTCGTCGCCGTCGGTGTCGCCGGTAATGAAAACGGTGCGGTCGCGCTTGCCGCCGGTGCAGGCGTTGATCTGAAGATTCATCTCGATCGAATTGTTCAGAACGTCGGTGATCGGGAACTTATATTCAAAGTTATAACCGGCGTCGGTCCTGACAAGCTCCCAAACGTCGTCAGAGGGAATATAGCCGGTCGACTTCGCTTCGTCGGCGTGGCCGTCGATATGGAAGCGGTTCTGCATATAGGCGTCGTTCTCCATATAGAAGACCTCGACCGAGTCGCGCTCATATCTGTTTGAGGAGGTGTCGTCGAGCTCGTCGTCGGTGACCTCCATAAAGACATAGACGAACTCGTCGTCGTTTATGACATATCCTTTAGCCATCGGCGTTTCGAGGACTGCTCCGCCGCCGTTGTTCATTCCCGACTGGTCGAAAAGAAGCTCGACCGCGCCGCTGTAAGCGTCGTCCTTGACGCCGTCGATGACCGCGGTACCTTGGGCGGACTGGATAACAATGTCCTTCGCGCTCGCGTTTATTACCGTCGCCATTGAGAGGAACATCGCGGCGGCAACTATCAGTGCAGTCAGGTTTTTCATAAATTGACCTCCTATGAAATAATTTTGACTTATCATTATATTTACTAATAAACTTTTGCGCTATACGGATTGCGGAGAAGCCCCCGAAAGAGCTTCTCCGCAGAACCGGTTTAAGTATAAAGAACTAATAATCAGATATTATTTCTTCTTTTTGCCGAGAACGACAGCGACCACAACGATCACTACGATCACAACGACAACGATGATTCCGACGATGAGGCCGGTGCTGGAGCCGGATTCGCTGGAGGAAGGAGCCTCAGCGGGAGCTTCCTCGGCAGGAGCCTCAGCCTGATCCTCGGCGGGAGCCTCGGGCTGATCTTCAGCGGGAGCGGGAGCAGCGGCTGCTGCGTCGACAAGTCCCTGAATCTCATTGATTATAGCGTCGAAGGTGTCGTTGATATAGGTATCAGCGGTGCCGCCTTCGAGCCAGCCGCCGGATTCGCGCTCTCTCTGAGAACGGTTCTTGGCGCTGTTGGCGTCCTTGAGGGCGTCTTCGAGAGCAGCGGTGTCGGAAGCAGCGCCCTGTGCAGCGGTAAGGGCTTCCTGAGCCTTGGTTACCTGCTCGGCGAGGGACTCGTTGGTGTCGATCCACTCCTGCTCGAGGGCGGGAATGGTTTCCTCGAATGCTGCGATATCGGCGGGAGTGAGGAGCTCGTGGGTGTCATAGGTGATGGTGGTGAGAACGTCGGTGACGTTGGCGAGCCAAGTGCAGGCGCCTTCGACATCGAGGCCGAGCTGATCCTTAGCAGGACCGATCAGGTCGATGGTGAAAGAGGTACCGGAGGTGTAGGAGCCCTCGGACTTAGCGGTCCAGCGGCCGGAGAGAACTCCGCCGGGGATAACTACGTCGTTATAGCCGTTAGCCTTGACGGTGATGTCGGTATAGGTGAACTGATATCTCGCGGTGTCGCCGAAGGTACCGGAATCCTTCCAGGTGCCGTCGTCGTTCTTAACGGAGGGTTCGAGATACTGATCGTCGCCGACCTGAATAGCGAAGATCGGGAGATTGGCCCAATCGGGAATCTGCTCAACGGTGTACTGAACAACGGGAGCGAAGAGACCCTTCCAGCCTTCGGGAGATACGGAGCCGCCGAGAGCCATTCCCTCGCCGGTGCCGATCGAAGCCCAGCCGGACCAGTCATAGGTGTTCTGAGTGTAGAGCTGAACATAGACCTTCGAGTTGTCGCGAATGTCGATGTAGTTCTTGACGGTGAGCTCGGCAGGCTCCTCAACGGGGTCTACGCGGGTGTCTTCGTGCTCGCCGGTGAGGGCAAGAGTCCACCAAACGTCGTAGTTGGTCTGGCGGTTGGTGCGCTGATAAGCGTCGTCAGCGTCCTGGTTGCCGAGAATGTAGCAGGTGTAGTCGCGCTTGCCGCCGGAGCAGGCGTTGATCTGCAAGCACATCTCGATCTGGTTGTTGAGAACATCGGTGATCGGGAAGTAGCACTCGACATCGTAGCCGGTGTCGGTGGTGACGGTCTTGAAGAATCCGTCGGGAGCTACGCCGGAGTCAGCGGAGCCGGTATCGTCGAAATAAAGTCTCCACTGCTGCTTTTCGTTGTCCTTCATCCAGAAGACGTCAACGGAGTCGGTCTCGTAGTTGTTGGTAGAGGTGTTGTCAAGCTCAGAGTCGATAACGCTGAAGAAGACGTAAACGTTTTCGGCGTCGTTGATTACCCAAGCCTGGCCGATAGGTGCGTCGAGGACCTCGCCGCTGCCGTTGGTCTTGCCCTTCTGAACGAAGTCAAGAGGAGTGGCGGTGTCATAAGCCTCGTCCTTTGTGCCGTCGATAACGGCGGTTCCTTCGCCGGCCTGGTTGACGATGTCAGCAGTTGCGGCGCTGAGTACGGTAGTCATAGACAGCATTGAGATAACCATTGCCGCTACGACCAGAATAGCCAATAATCTTTTCATAAGGTTTTTACCTCCAATAAAATTTGGTACATCTATTATAACATCTTTATTATTTAGTTTCAATCAGCACTTTTAACAAAAGTTGTGTCGTATTTTGCACATTTCCACTAATGTAATTCAAGCGGCTGTTGGTTTTCTGTTTAAATTAAACAAATTCCCTGTGCATTTTTTGGAAGATACGGAAATATGACGCAGGGGAGGGGAAATGTTCGAGTGAAATTTGAAACGCAGGAAGAGCGACAGATAAAAGAGTAGGTTTTCATTTCTACTTATCCTCAAGTTTCTTAATTCTCGAGTCTCATATTCCGCACACATTATCCTCAACATTTGGAACCGTCGCCGCAGACGACGCCTTGAAATCTGACATCTGTCTTCTAACTTCTGTCCTCTTGATGTGGCCTTTTAGGCCACATCTTTTGCACATCTCCCCGTTGACTAATTCCACGAACTGTGCTATACTTACCATGTATTTGCGCGGCGGGTTCCGCCGGCGATGAGAAAGGATCTTAAAGATGAATAACGACGAATATGTATTTGAAACCACCGGCGAAAAGCTGAAGCGCTTTCTGACCGGCGGCAGAATTTATTCACAGCTCGCTGTCGCGGTGGTATGCGCGCTGGTGTTTGTTCTTTCGGCGGCGGGGATCGCCGGAATCTATTCAAACGTCAGCCAGGCCAAAAACGTCCAGAATCTGACCGGCCTCGATGTCAACCGCGACCTTGACGGCCAATATGTCACCGGCAACGCTTATAAGTTTCTCTCGAAGCTCGGCTATATCGCCGAAAGCGACCGCGCCGCGACACATTATTACTACTTCATGTATATCGACGGCGCCGACGGCAATCAGTATCTGACCCTTGTCGAAGCTCCAAAGGAAATGGATTCGAGCATTCAGCAGGTAATCGACGCTTTTCTGAACTATGCCCAGAACCCCGACGGCAATTATCTCGGCAGCGGCTTTGAGGATATGTCGGGCAGATTCAAGAATATGACGTCTCAGGAAAAGACAATGATGGATTCGGGAATAAGTTCGCTCGGCCTCGGGCAGGAGCTCAGATGCGGCTATACCCTTAAAATCGGCCCGCTTCCGAAGGCATCCGAGGCGATCGGCTATTGGTTCATCGCCGTCATCTTCGGCGCTGCGATGGTCGTCGGAGCCGTACTCTTTGTCTACGGCCTCCACCTCGAACACCTCCGCGAAGAGGAAAACAAGAGCCCCTATCCCTATCAGAACAGGAAAAAGAAATGACATTCAGAACATTTAAAAACGCTGTCCCGCCGGAATCGGCTAGGCTGCGCCAAGAGATTTTTGTCGACGAACAGGGCTTCACCGACGAATTTGACGAGTTCGACTCCCGCTCGGTCCATATTCTTCTTTTCGACGGCGAGGAGGCTGTCGCGACGCTTCGGTTTTATGACGAGGGCGGCGGCTCCTGCCACATCGGCAGAGTCGCTGTAAAAAAATCCCGCCGCGGCGAAGGCCTCGGGCGAATGCTGATCGCCGAGGCTGTCAAAGAGGCCGGGGCGCTCGGCGCCGTTCAGCTCACCGTCGGCGCACAGGAGGACAAGGCCGGGTTTTATTCCTCCTGCGGCTTCAAGGAGACCGGCGAGCGCTATTTCGAGCAGGATTACCCCCACGTCGAAATGATTCTCAAGATTTAAATCGCCGCAAGCCGGCCCAGAATAAAAAGCAAAAGCAGACGCGGGGCGTCTGCTTTTCTTGCGTATATAGGGATACGATCATTGACAGATAAGCGGGAATTTATCGAATAAACCCTTGTAGTGCCATTTTAACTGGTTCAATATCCATTACGCTATCCTTCATTGTTTGCCGGTACAAGCGGCGTTCGATTACCGGAACATGGTGTGGATAAGGAGTCACCTCAAACCATTTTTCAAAACACCTTATGAAATCCGGTGATTCTTTTTTGCTCCCATAGACGCCGATGATAAAAAGTCTCTCCACAAAAGATATATAGTCATTTTCATGGTGCATGAAAAAGTCCTGGACTCTTTCATTAAAGCCAAAATATAAGGAGGAAGGATTTCCACAATGTTAAATCCCCGATTTACTGCGCCATATTGACCCTGTCTGCTTTTTTACGAGCACCTGACATCTATTTCGAGGTCATAGTCGCCGATCAGCGAGGAGTTGATGTCGATCACATAGCTCGCCTTTGCGTTTCCGCCGAGGTCGGTCATTCTGCTCTCAACGCTTTTTCCCTGAACGCCGACGGTCATGTCGCCGAACGGGGTGCCGTAAAGGCAGAAGTTCTTTTTGTTCCGCTCGATATAGAGCTCGCTAGATACCGCGCCGGAGCGGACAAGCTCGATTTTCGAGCCGTCGAGAATCTTCAGGACTGTCTTCGAGCCCTCATATCCCGTCGCCTCGGTCTCGTCATAGCAGAGCTCATAGCCCGATTTGATCTTTCTGAAAGACCCTTGGGTGATAACCTCGGTTTCGGACTGCTCGCCCCCATCGTGCTGTATGCTTCTTATTGTGATGATAGCGTCCTTCATTTTTGACCTCCGTTTATTAGTCAAGACTGCACTTTTCCGCCAAAATTCCGTCGAGCTCGATGAATCTCTCCGCATTTTCGCAGAAAAGCTCGGGGCTGTCGGTGCAGTAGAGCCTGATGCTTCCTCCGCTTTGGCGGCCGTTCAGAAGCCCCTTTTCTGCGAGCAGCTTTTTCGCGAATTTTCCCGCCTCGGCGCCGGATGAGATCAGCTTAACTCCGCTGCCCAAAATGTCCCCGATGATTCCCGAGAGAAGCGGGTAGTGGGTGCAGCCGAGTATCAGCGTGTCGATTCCCTCGTCTCTCAGCGGTTCGAGATATTCTTTCGCGATAGCGACGGCAGGCTCGCAGTCCCGTCCGCAGTATCCGTTTTCGACGAGCGGCACAAACATCGGACAGGCCTTTGAATAGACCTCCGCCTCCGGCATTATGCCGCTTATGCAGCGCTCATAGCTGCCGCTTCTTATCGACGCGCCGGTCGCGATCACGCCGATTTTCTTGTTTTTTGTCGCCTTGCAGGCTGCCTCGACCGCCGGCAGGATCACGCCGGTGCATTCCTCCTTCGGGAACATCTCCTCGCCGATCATCACGCTCGAAGCGGTGCCGCAGGCTGCGATTATGAACTTTACTCCCTTTCGCTTCAAAAATTCAAAATCCTGGACCGCATATCTTAGGATAGTCTCGCGGCTCCTTGTTCCGTAAGGCACCCGTGCGGTGTCCCCGAGATAGATTATATCCTCGCCGGGGAGAATGTTTATAAGCTCCTTGACGGCGGTCAGTCCGCCCATTCCGGAGTCGAATACGCCGATCGGACGGCTGTCAGTTTTCATAAGCTCTCACCAATGCTTCCTTGTTGTGATACTATTATAAATATTGCGCTGCGGGGCAGACTATTCATCGCGGCGCTTTTCGAGAATGCTCTGTGTCGGCGAATTGTCGAACTCGCTCTGCTTCGCGGCTTTGAGAGTGATCCGCTGCCAGAATCTGTATGCAAACAGGATCAGCGCGATGACGCCGAAGGCGATCACCGGCAGGTATCTCAGCTCAAACGACGGCTTAAAGTAGACCTCTCTTTGATTCGCGAGCCGAATCAGCTCGGCCGCGGGCTGCAAATATACCGCAAGCCCGATTACGCAGAACGGAAACTGCCAGATATAGAGCCTGAACCAGCAGAGAACAAGCGAAATCAGCAGAAGAGCGCTCGAAATCAGAAATTCGACCGCGATATGTGTCATATCCGGTTCTATAATATAGTATATGACCGAGACGCCGCTCCAGAAGAACCCCGACCAGAGATAGATCGCGGTAAGGAGAATTTTCGCGAAAATATGGAGCTTTGAGTCGGGCTGTCTTTTAATTTTCATCTTTGATCTTCCTTTGCGTCAATGAGTGCGTCCGGCGCGAAGCCGAGATAGGTGTTTTCTCGATATGTAAGGTGGCCGGCGGCGCCTTCGGGCAGCTCGTCAAATTCCTTCTCGGTCATCTGAAGAGTGATCTCCTTCCCCTCGGCCAAAAAGACCGCGCTGAAGATCTTCTTTCCCTTTCTGATACCGTCGGTCGAAAATTCACCGCTGCCGATTTCGGCGGATTTGCTTATCACCCGCGCCTCGGCGGTGATATTCGGCGACGATCTCCTCTTGACCGCGCTCTGAACGCTGATGATTATCATTCTGACAAAAACGGCGACCAATCCCAGAAAGACGGCAAACACCACAATTTCTCTCAAACTGTCCATAAAGCGGAATATCCTTTCAAAAAATGCAGATGATATTTAAGAGTGCCGCGCGCGGCGCAGCAAAAATATTTACCCGTCTATTATAGCACATATCCTCACAAAGATTCAACCCTATTTTTCAAGTCGGGGGAATCTTTTGTGCGCTTTTATGACAAAGAAAATAATACTTACTTTCAGCAAAGAGTATTTCAATGCTGCCTGCAAAAAATATCGGAGCAGCAAATCAAACTGAAAGGAACGGGAAATTTAAAAATGAGCAGATTTATAAAACGCATTGCGGGGCTTCTCGCCGCGCTGAGTATGGCGGTAATGACGGCGGTCGGCTATTACGGCGAAACTCTCCCCGACAGCTATTTTGTCTCGGGCGGGGATATGCCGAGAATCGGGGCGGTGCTTTCGGTGATCCCTGACGGCGAAGCGGTCGCAGCGCAGGCCGAGCTTTCGGAAGGTGCTCCGACCGACACCGAGACCGGAACCATCAAGCTGTTCGGGCTGGTGCCGGTCAAAAAAGCGGAGATAAAGCACACCGACGCGCCGCTTCTGATCCCGGGCGGCTCGCCGATCGGAATAAAGCTTTTGACCGACGGGGTGATAGTCGTTTCGACCCAGGAGGTCTCGGGCGGGGGCGCTCCCGCGGGCGACGCTGGAATAATAGCCGGAGACTGCATTGTCAGCGCCAACGGAGAGATATTGAATTCCTCAAACCGCCTCGCGGACATAATAATGAATTCACACGGCGAGGCGGTCGAGATGCTTGTGCGGCGCGACGGAAGAGAGTTCACCGCGAATGTAGTGCCGAGGTTTTCCGAGGCCGAGGGTACCTATAAGGCGGGTCTTTGGATCAAGGACAGCTCCGCCGGAGTCGGGACGATGACCTATATCAACCCCGAAAACGGCAGCTTCGGAGCTTTAGGCCACCCGATCTCGGATTCCGACACAAGAAAAATTCTCCCCCTCGGCTCGGGAGAGATAGTCGATGTGACGATAACCGGCTGCGACAAGGGCTCGGTCGGCTGCCCGGGCGAGCTTTACGGCACCTTTCTCAGCGGCCTCGCGGCCGGGAATATCCGCCGAAACTGCGAGCAGGGGATTTTCGGCAGCCTGAACTATATCGCCGGAAGGGCCGAAGCGCTGCCCGCCGCCTTTAAGACCGAGGTCGAGACCGGCCCCGCGACGATACTGACAACGGTCAGCGGAAGCGTCCCGAAGGAATATGACGTAGCGATCGAAAAGCTGAGCCTGAGCGACGCGGCTGACACCAAGAATATTATTATCCGCGTCACCGACCCCGAGCTTCTCGCCCTGACCGGCGGAATCGTTCAGGGAATGTCCGGCAGCCCGATACTTCAGAACGGAAAGATAGTCGGCGCAGTTACCCACGTTTTCGTCAGCGACCCGACGATGGGCTACGGTGTCTTTATCGAAAATATGCTCGAAGCGGGCGGAGATCTCAGGTAAATTCGCAGGCGGCGGAGGCCTTGAATACAAAGTATCTGGCCATTCCCAAACTTTAAGTTATCGCGCGCTTCTCGCGAATCGCGCAAATTTAAGTGGACGTTCTCTTTGCAGAGCGTCCACCTTTTTATAAACACTTCCTATGAGATCACACATTACTTGCAGTTAAGTATTTCTCAAATTATCTCCCTATCGCTCTCTCAATCTCCCTCAGCTCACTCTCAGCCTCTATCCAATTCTCGACATATCCGCAGCCGCAGCAGACATACCTAATCACCGGAATTTTGCGCGCGAGGGTGAGCCTTGAAAGATAGATATTGTTCCCGCTGGAATAGCGCGCGGGGTTGTCGGAAATCCTGACAATATTCTTTGACCCGCATTTCGGGCAGCGCATCGAATTTTTCACAGTCACAGCTCCTTGTGTTTAAATGCCGCGACGGCGATCGGATATGACGCCGCAAACAGCAGAATGCTGAATAAAAACATCGCGAGCATGATTATCGTCATGTTTTTTATGCCGAAGACGCCGACGTCTATGCCGGTTTTAGCGAGCACACCTATTATTATCGCCGCCATGTTCAGAGGCAATACCAACACCCAGCCGAACAGCCCCTTCTGTCCGCCGATTTTCATCGACAGCGGCAGAATCACCGCGGGGCCGCTGAGGAAAACGACCGTTGAGACAAAGAAGTATGTCGCAAGATCAATAAGCCCGAAGCCGCCGCCGACGCCGAATGCCGACAGCATCAGCTTGACCGCTATGCCGAAAACAAATATCACGGCGTCGCAGATCAGCGCAAACAGATATTTTTCGGCGACGATTGTTTTTCGCTCAACCGGCAGAGTGCCGCAGACGGTGAGCCAGCCGGTCCGCTCGTCGGTTATATAAATCGTGCAGGGGATCGTGCTCGCCCATATCGCGGTCATGCCCCATGAGCCGCCGGTCAATTCTACGGTCAGAAATATGACCATAGTCAGCAGATAAAACGCCAGATTTGATTTCAGAAAATACAGGTCCTTCAGAATCAGCGCTTTCACCTCAGAGCTCCCTCCTCTTGAAGAGCTTTAATGACAGCAGCCACGAGGCGCCGAACAGCGCGGTGGCGGCCGCGAGCAGCCCCGGGATCAGAAGCGGGCTTGAAACGACATCTGCGGCGATGCCGGCGACCACGAAGCTTGAACTGCTGAGCATTCCGCCGGCGGCGCCGATCAAGCCGCCGAAAATGCAGTAGAGAAGCCTTCCCTTTTCAGCGCCGAGCCAAAAGACGAACGGAAGCATCAGGCTCGGAACGCTGCACATAAGCAGACATATAACAAACAGCGTAGAGAGATAGATCGGGTCAAGCGACATCGGTTTATCGTAAATTATTCCGCTGATGCAGGAAACTGCTGCCGCAATAACCGAGGAGACCAAAGCTAATATAAGCACAAGTATATACTTAATGTTTACAAGGTCTGATCTTGAATATGTCAGCGTCAGCGCATATTGCGGCCATTTCGACCTCTCGTCGTATGCCTGAAGCGTCATCGGGTAGATTCCGAAGAACATAACTACAGACAGCATCGGCCCGATGGTTCCTCCGAAAGCCGAGATAGCCGCCATAATCGCCGCGAGCAGGATAAAAAGCCTGCCGTGATGCCAGAAGAGATAAAGCTCTTTGAGAAGAAGTCCTTTCATTTTCAGCCCTCCTTTTTGACCATGAAGATAAACAGTTGCTCGATGTCTACCGGCGACGATTCCATTCCCTCGGGGATACTGTCGCGCTTTACTATCGCCTCGACGCTGTAAGGCGTGACCTTTTTGCCGATGATCGCTTTCTCGGGTATCTTTGCGATATCCTCAGAGCTTCCGCCGACAATTCTGTATCCGTCCTTTAAAACGTCCTTTTCCTCGCAGAGCATCAGCCTTCCTTTGTGGAGAAAAGCGATATAGTCGCAGAGCTTTTCGAGGTCGCTGACGATATGGGACGAAATAAGTATCGAATGGTCCTCGTCGCGGGTGAATTCATAGAACATATCGACGACTTCGTCGCGGGCGATCGGGTCGAGGCCGTTTGTCGGCTCGTCGAGTATCAGAAGCTTCGGCTTGTGTGAAAGCGCGATCGCGATCCCGAGCTTCATCTTCATTCCCCTCGAAAGCTCCTTGAACTTCTTCTTTTCCGGCACGCCCAGCTTTTTAAGATAAGCCTTATATGTCTCTCCGTCCCAGTTTTTAAAGGCATAGCGCATTATCTTTCCGATCTGCTTGGGATTCAGAACCTCCGGCAGGCCGATGTCGTCCAAAACGACGCCGATGTCCTCTTTGGTGAGCTTGAAGTTCTCGCGGTTGTCCTTGCCGAGAATGATTATCTCGCCGCTGTCCCGTGAGATCATATCGAGCAGCAGCTTGATCGTTGTCGATTTTCCCGCGCCGTTCTCGCCGATAAGCCCCATTATGCAGCCGGAAGGCAGGCTGAGCGTCACTCGGTCAAGGGTGAAATCCTTATAGCATTTTGTCAGTTCTCTGATTTCGATTGCGTTTGTCATTTTCATTCCTCCGTTAGGTTATTCAGCATTGCGATGATGTCTTCTTTTCCGAGCCCGCAGCCGGCCGCGAGCCTGATTGCTTCGTCGAGCCGGGCTTCGATCTGCCTGAGATGCTCTTCGCGCAGCAGCTCGACATTCTTCGGCGCGACAAAACAGCCCTTCCCCGCGACGGTGTAGATAAAGCCGTCGTGCTCCAGCTCGTCATAAGCTCGCTTTGTCGTTATCACGCTGATCCTGAGATCCTTCGCCAGGCTGCGTATCGAGGGAAGAGCGTCGTCGGCGCTAAGCACCCCGCTTATTATCTGCGCTTTGATCTGCGAATATATCTGATCATAGATCGGATTTCCGCTCTTGTTGTCAATATAAACCTTCACGTCATCGCTCCTTTCAGTTTACTGTATATGAACAGTATATACAGTTGTAACAGCTTTGTCAATAGGTATTTGAAAATTTTTTTAAAAGGGGAGTCGCGGCGAAAAGAAAGCGCCCTGTCTGATGACAGGGCGCGGAGAGATAAAAATTTGGCAGTTTGTTACTAAAGGGTTATAAAACTCGTTGAAAACGGAAATTATCTCAGGCTCTTTTCCGTTGTGATCTCGTCTTCCCAGCGTTCTCCGGTCAATTTGAAGCCCAGCTTTTCATAAAGGTTCTTCGCGGTTTCATTTCCGTCAATATAGCAAAGAACGACCTTGTCAAATTTGCCGTCGCGCTCCATTCTCTCTAAAATCTGACGCGCCGCTTCAATCCCAAAGCCCTGTCCCTGATAGCGCTCGTCTATAAAAAGCTGGCTGAAATCATATACGTTCATTTCGTCCCAATCGTAATATAACGTCATTCCGACAGGAATATCGTCATTATAAATGACAAAGGCGTTGCTTCGGCTTTTCCGATATGCGTATGCTCTTGCAAGAAGTCCCGCGCTGTCTGACACATAGTTCCGTTGAGCTTCGGACACCTTCAGACCCAATCTCCAATTATCGGGGTCGATTTCCTCTAATCTGATCATTGCTTTATTCCTCCAATCAAAGTGTGACATCTAAGATGTTTATAAAATGTTTTTGCTGAACAGCCTCCCGCTCGGCGTTTAAATTATATCACCCGAATGTGAAAATGTCTACTGTCGGTTATCGAGTTTTTGCGAAGCTTCCGCCGCGCTGAAAAAACGCCCCCGACGAAAAGAGTCGGGAGCGTTTTGTGCGCAGGGCAAAACTTATTGCCCTGCGGCCGAACGGCATTGATTTATTCGGTATCAGGTTTTTCTGATCTGCGGGATCTGGAGCAGGATCACGGTGACGACAACGGTGAGAACGAGCTCAACGCCCATATAAACGCCGTTGTAGATGATGCTGTAAACCCACTCGTTGTCGGTCGAGAAGGCTTCCCAGATCTTGCCGACAGAGTGCCAGACAGCCGCGCCGCTGATAACATGGCTTACATAGCGCAGGAACACGGCCATAACCGTTCCTCCGACCATAGCGGGCATACTCTTATTGCCGAAGGCTCCCGCGAGGCCGAGAACGGTGAACGCGACTATGTAGTCAAAGAGAATGCAGGCGACAAGCATTCCTCCGGTGAGGCCCCAGCCGAAAAGTCCGTCCATAACGCCCTGCAAGAACTGAATCAGCGAGTAGACGAACGAAGCGAGCAGGCCGAATTTTACTCCGTGGCGAATGCTGTAAATGGTTATCGGCAGCATCGAAAGCAGCGTTACCGATCCTCCCCAAGGGAAGCGAACGATTCTGACAAAGCTGAGAACGGTTGCCAGAGCGACCATTATCGCTCCCTCGACGAGTGCGAGAAGTTGTTTGTTTTTCATTTTAATTTCCTCCTTACGGGCGGGGCAAATGAAAAAAGCCCCAAAAATGATAGTTGTCATTCCTGAGGGCAAATCAACATATAAAGCAAAAGCTCCCTACGCCGGTACTAACCGAATCAGGTCGAGGGTCAGAAACAACATTTCTATCTCAGCCGGTCGCGCCGGCCCCCCTGTTTTGACGCTGAACATAATATCACAACCGAACCGGTTTGTCAAGGGGAGGGGAAGGATTTCGGAATATTATTCTAATAGTTTTCAATCCGACATAAGAGCTCGACCTAAAGCTTTTTAATTCCCGCACCTGTCCCTTTCTTAATTCCCTTAAAACTTTCTTAATCTTCCGCTGCGGAATCTTAATTTCAGATTAAGAATTTCTTAATTCCGTTGACTTTCTGCTCAAACGGTTTAAAATCGTCAGAGTAGGAGGCAGCGTTATGAAAAAGAGATACCGTTTGAAGGCTCCGGCGAAAATTCTGATTGCGGTGATACTTGCCGCCTCAGCCGTGCTGATAATCACAAACATTCCGAAGGAGACATATACAAACGCGGATTTCGGGATCGCGGATTACATCTCCGAGACCGACCGCGACGGCGACGGGCTCGACGACCAGAGCGATATTCTCGAGGGCGCGAGAGAATACATAAAAACAAAGCCGATATACATGAGCAAATATTACTCCGGCGGATACCCCGACGACGGCTACGGAGTCTGCACCGACGTCGTCGCGCAGGCGCTCAAAAACGCGGGATATGACCTGATGGAGCTCGTCTCGGCCGACATCGAAAGGCACCCCGCAGCCTATGACCCTGATGTCGGCGACAAAAACATCGACTTCCGCAGGGTCAGAAACCTGCTCGTCTATTTCCGCCGCACCGCAAAGGAGCTCACCACCGACGTCTACGACATTTCGGAGTGGCAGGGCGGGGATATAGTCGTATTTGAGGGACATATCGGGATCGTCTCGGACAAGCGGAATAAAAACGGCGTTCCGCTCCTCATTCACCACGGCTCGGAGACGCAGAAAGAGTATGAGCAAGACCGCCTCGAAGCCAGAAAGGACGAAATCGTAGCGCATTTCAGGATAAGCTGAGGCAAGAGGCATCACCACATAAGACAGCAAAAGCAGGCGAAAAATGCCTGCTTTTTGAGTATAGATTCGTATATAGACAGTCCAACTCCGTCTTATAAAACCTTAGCCTTAAAAGTCTGACTGCCGTCGAGCTTTGTGCATTCTCCGTAACGGTAGAATTTCAAATCCCGCTTTACCGCATTTGCAGTCCTATCGTCAAGCGGCTTATCCGGATTTTATATTACTGCTCTGCCGAGTCTGCGCTGATATAGGCAAACTGCCACTGGTCGAAGACGAAGCCGTTGCCGCCGAAGACAAAGAACAGGTCGTGGGTGCCGGAGATGTCTTTAAGGGTGTCGCAGCCGATGACTTCAAAGCCGTCTCCCTCGGTCTTGAACTGGATCGAAGCGACGGGCTCGGAGTCGACCTTGTCGAGTCTGACCTCGATCATTCCGTTTCCGCGGACTCTCGCCGCAAAGGCGTTTGCTCCGCTGCCGAAGTCGACGTCGGTCAGGCCGATCCAGTCGCCGGCGCTGATATTCGAGACAAACGCGACGTCGTTTTCGGTGTCGCGGTAATAGGTTAAGCCCGCGGCGGTGTGCATCGTTTCGCCCTCCTGGAGAGCGAGCGCGTCGAGCTTCTTGATCTGCTCAACTCCCGCGTCGGTCATCTTCGAAGGCGAGAGAACGACGTTCTCCTCGTCGACCTCGCAAAGGTCGATGCCGATGCTGCGGAATCCGTCGGCGCTGGCGAGCTTATCCATGTTTTCGAGCAGAGAGACGTTCTGATACATCAGGTAATATTTGTCGCCGAACTTCTGGAGATGGCTGTGGTTATTTGAGAAGGGGTAGCCGTGCTGATTCGGGTTGGTGAGATATTCTCCGCCCCACTGCCAGCTTTCGGGCTCGAGAGGGGTTTTTGAGGTCATATAGCACATAGAGCAGGTCTGGGGAGCCGCGCCCATAGTCACCGGCCACATACTTCTGTCGGCGTAGTTGGAGCAGTAGGTCAGAACATAGGTGCCGTTGATATAGTTGAGCTCGTTGGCCTCAAAGTGGAAATAGGTCGGGACCTTAACGATCTCGCTGTCGATAGAGACGAGGTCCTTGCCGAGCTTTGCGATACGGCAGTTGCCGGTGCGCATACCGTTTTCGTCGCTGTGCATCGGGTCTCCGCCTCCGAAGGCGATCCAACCGGTTCCGTTCTCGTCAATCACGACTCCGGGGTCAAAGCACCATGAAACCGGGTCGTCGCTCAGACCGGGCATTCCGTTGTGGACTAAAGGCCCGCCGACGGGGTCGGTCCAGGGGCCGGTCGGAGAGGTCGAGGTCAGAACGCCGATATTCGCGCCGGAATTGGCGAAATAGAGATAGAAATGGGTCTTTCCGTCAGATTCCTTTCTCGCGACTATCGACGGCGCCCAGGAGCAGCCCGCCCAGGTCGCGATCTCGCAGACCGGAACGGTGCATTCATATCTGAAGTTTGACATATCGTCAGTTGAGAAGCAGGCAAGGGTATTGATGCTTCCGTAGCCGTTGCTGCCGAAGCCGCCCTTCGCTGTAAATTCCTGAGAGTCGTTGGTGCCGTAGATATAGAGCCGGCCGTCGTATTCGACTGCGGTCGGGTCGGCAAAGAAGATGTCGGATGAAATCGGGTTGTTCTCTGACATTTCCTTAAAAGCTTTGGTGAGACTGTCGCCGACCGAATAACCGAAGTCCTCGGTCGGTTTTATATCGCCTTTAAAGGAAAACTCGCTGGCGGAGGCGCCGCAAGCGGTGGCAGAAATAAGTGCCGATAAAACTAAAGCCATTGCAACTGTCCTTTTCAAAAATTTTTTCATAAAAATGATCTCCTTCCGGGCTCATTTATTTGTAATGCAATTATACCACATTTCCACGAGTTTTCAAGTCATTATTGATAAATTGTTAGAATTACTCACTAAATCCCTTTGCTTTCGCTAACACATTGTCCTTCTCCCTCTGCCGGAGCCGTCATTTTGCGAATGAAAAATTGCCATATAGTTCGGCCTAACTGCAATTAAATTTATGCAAACTGACTTTTTTGTAAACGGTACTTGAAAACCTTCGGCGGTTCTGCTATTATTTATCTGTAAAGAAAGATTTTGATTTGCGCAGGTGCGCGGCGCCGACGGCGGCGCCTTGATTCACGATTGGAGAAAAAACATGGGATTTACAAACATTATCTCGCTGCTCGGCGGCGTAGCGTTCTTCCTCTTCGGAATGAGCACAATGGGAACCGGCCTCAAACAGCTCGCCGGCAATAAAATGGAAGCTATTCTCTGGAAGCTTTCCTCAACACACCTCAAGGGGTTCCTTCTCGGCACCCTTACCGCTGCGGCTATTCAGTCCTCCAGCGCTACAACCGTCATGGTCATCAGCTTTGTCTCGACAGGCATGATGAGCTTTTCTCAGTCGCTCGGAATTGTTCTCGGCGCAAACGTCGGAACGACAATGACCGGCTGGATCCTGACGCTTTCAGACTCTGAAAACGGTTTCACCGCCATTCTGATCTCACTTTTGGCTCTTGTGGGATGCGGACTGGTGCTTTTTTCGCACAAAACCACCCGCCGCGCGGTCGGAAACGTCGCGCTCGGCCTCGCGACGCTGCTTCTCGCGATGTCTTTGATAAGCGAATCGGTCAGCCCTCTTAAAGAGAGCGCATGGTTCGCCAATCTTCTGATACTCTTCCGCAACCCTGTTTTCGGCGTTCTCGCCGGAATACTTATCACCGCGGTCACACAGTCCAGCTCGGCCTCAGTCGGTATTTTGCAGGCGCTTTCGGTCACCGGCGCGATACCCTATTCGGTCTGTCTGCCGATAATTCTCGGAATCAATATCGGCGCCTCGACCCCCGTTCTGATCGCGATGATCGGCGCCAACCGAAACGGCAAGAGAACCGCGTTCTCCTATCTGATAATAAACGTCATCGCCCTGATAGTGACATATATAATCTATATTCCGGCCATGCTTATCTTCGACATGAGCTTTATGAACCTGCCGGCCCAGGTTCTCGGAATCGCGATAATGAACACCGGCCTGCGGCTGATCGCCGTTGCGTTTATCCTGCCGATGCTGAAGCTGATTGAGAAATGCTGCTACCTCGTGATCAAGCCCGACCCCGCCGAGCGCGAGGATATGTATGAGATCGACAGCCTCGACGAAAGCCTTCTCAACTACGCCCCGACCGCTCTGGAGCTCAGCAAGAACGCGACGGTCAGAATGTGCGACATCGCGACGAAAAACGTCTACCGCGCGCTTCGCCTGCTGACCGAGTATGACCGCTCCAAATATCAGAAGGTTCTCGATAAAGAGGCCCTCTGCGACAAATATGAGGACAAGCTCGGGAACTATATCGTCAAGATCGGAAAGAACAGCCTGACCGACAAGCAGCAGGCGATCTCGAGCGAGCTGCTCAGCGCGATCGGCGACCTCGAACGCCTCAGCGACCACGCCCAGAACATCGCCGAAACCGCCGACGAGATTTTTGAAAAGAAGATAGTCTTTGACGACGAGACCGCAGGCGAGATCGTCCTGATGGTTCAGGCCGCCAAGGAGATAATCGGCCTCGCCCGCCTAGCGTTTATCGAGCGCCGCCGTGACCTCGCGCTAAAGGTCGAGCCTCTCGAAGAGGCAATCGACGAGATGACAAAGCAGCTCAGAGCGAACCACGTCGACAGGGTCACCACCAACACCTCGCCGATCGTCACCGGCTTTGTCTATAACGATCTGCTGATAAACATCGAGCGCGTCGCGGATCACTGCTCCAATATCGCGTTCAGCGTTCTGCACAGCTACGACCTCAACGCCGAGGAGCACGCCTATGCCGCCCACGTCGCCGACTCGCAGGAATTCCGCGACGACTTCTATGCCTACCTCAAGAAGTATGTCGACCCGATCACCCCAAAAGCGCAGGCGTGAAACAAAATATCAAATCGGAGGCTGCAAAGCCTCCTTTTTATATGTGACAGAGCATTTTTAATGTTAAGATGGCGCTGGCTGATACGTTAAGGTGCGCACACTCCTGTCGGAGCACGCGAATTTGAAGGTGACGCCCCTCCCTATGGGAGGGGCGGATTATCTTTAATGCATAAAAGCCGCCGGGGAACCCTCACGGATTCCCCGGCGTGCTTGCCTCTCAGGCGACTTCGGTGACCTTATAGTCCTTCGCTTCGACGGCCTTTTTGAGCTCGTCGGCGCTGACGTCGGAGCTGAGGGTGACGACTGCGGTTCCGGCGGTGTGGCTTACCTCAGCCGACAGAACTCCCGCGACAGCCTCAAGCGCTTTCTTGACGGTCGCCTCGCAGTGGGCGCACATCATTCCTTCGATTTTAAGTGTTTTGGTCATTTTCTTTTCCTCCTTCAGGGTTATATTTGCCGTGTTTTTAAGCTTTACATCTCTTTTCGAGCTGTGAACGTTGATTAGATTGAGCCTAAGCGCGTTTGAGACGACGCAGAAGCTCGAAAGGCTCATCGCCGCGGCCGCAAACATCGGGTTGAGCTGGAGCCCGAACAGCGGGATAAACAGCCCTGCGGCGATCGGTATTCCGACCGAATTATAGAAGAACGCCCAGAAAAGATTCTGGTGAATTATCCTCAGCGTAGCGCGGCTGAGACGGACTGCTGCGGCGGCGTCGGAAAGGCGGCTTTGCATTAAAACAACGTCCGCCGCGTCGATTGCAACGTCGGTTCCCGCGCCGATCGCGATTCCGATATCCGCGCTCGTCAGTGCGGGAGCGTCGTTGATTCCGTCGCCGACCATTATTACCTTTCCGCGCTCTTTGAGTCTGCGGATAACCGACTCCTTGCCGTCGGGCAGAACGCCGGCGATCACTCCGTCGACGCCCGCCTGCGCGCCGATCGCCCGGGCGGTCTTTTCGTTGTCGCCGGTCAGCATAACGACCTTGATTCCCATATTCTGAAGCTCTCTGACCGCCTGCGGACTGTCTTCCTTAATTATATCCGCGACGGCGATCATTCCGAGAAGCCTGTTATCTTCGGCGAACAGAAGCGGTGTCTTGCCCTGCTCCGCGAGAGACGATGCGGCCTCAAGCGTCTTTTCGCTCAGCGATACCGCGCTGCCGATGAATTTAACGCTGCCGCCGATCACCTCTTTTCCGCCGATTTTTCCGCGGAGACCGTTTCCGGGCAGAGCTTCAAAATCCTCCGCCGCCGGAGCTTCAAAGCCCTCGCAATAGCGCACGACCGCCTTTGCAAGAGGGTGCTCGCTCAAAGATTCCAGCCCGAGCGCAAGCTCCAAAAGCTCCCTTTCGCCGACGCCCTCCTCCGGGATTATATCGGTCACGGCGGGCTCGCCGCGGGTTATTGTTCCTGTCTTGTCGAGAACCGCTATCGCGGCCTTGCCGGTCTCCTCGAGAGATACGGCTGTTTTAAAGAGTATGCCGTTTTTGGCCCCGAGCCCGTTTCCGACCATTATCGCGACCGGAGTCGCAAGGCCGAGCGCGCAGGGACAGCTTATCACAAGCACCGATATTCCCCTCGCGAGCGCGAACCCGACCGTCTGCCCGGCGATAAGCCAGATAACCGTTGTCACCGCGGCAATCGCCATTACCGTCGGGACAAAAACCCCCGAGACCTTGTCGGCGATCTTCGCGATAGGCGCCTTTGTCGCCGCAGCGTCGGATACCATTTTTATTATCTGCGAAAGCGTCGTATCCTCGCCGACCCTTGTTGCCTCACATTTCAAAAATCCCGACTTATTGAGCGTTCCGGCGGAAACAGCGCTGCCCGCCGCCTTGTCGACAGGAATACTCTCGCCGGTCAGCGCCGATTCGTCGACCGCGCCTCCGCCCTCGATAACCGTTCCGTCGACCGGAATATTCTCCCCCGGCCGGACTACAAATACATCGCCCTTTATAACCTCAGAGACCGAAATAATCTGCTCAACGCCGTCCCTGATTACCGAAGCGGTCTTCGGCGCGAGCTTCATCAGGCTTTTAAGTGCGTCGGTGGTGCGACCCTTTGAATAGGCTTCGAGGGTTTTCCCGACGGTTATAAGCGTCAGAATAGTCGCCGCCGACTCGAAGTAGAACTCGTCCATATATCTCATGACGGCGTCCGTGTCGCCCTTATATGAAGCGTCGGTCATCGCGAAGAGCGCGACGGTGCTGTAAATAAACGCGGCTGAGGAGCCGAGCGCGACGAGGGTGTCCATATTCGGCGAGCGGTGCATAAGCCCCTTAAAACCGCTGACAAAGAACCGCTGGTTTATAACCATTATTATCGCGGTCAGAATCAGCTGCAAAAGCCCCATCATGACATGGTTGCCGGCCATAAACGCAGGGACGGGCAGCGAGAACATCATGTGTCCCATCGAAAAATACATCAGCACCAGCCAGAAGCCGAGCGACCAGATCAGCCTTTTCAGCAGCTTCGGGGTCTCGGTGTCTTTGAGACTGTCGTCGGAAGCGGCTTTTTCCGCGCCCTTCAGCGAAGCGCCGTATCCCGCGTCGGTGACGGCTTTGATGATGTCGGCGGGCTTCGCGTTTCCATCGACCCCCATCGAGTTGGTCAGCAGGCTCACCGAACAGCTTTTTACTCCCGCGACCTTGCCGACCGCTTTTTCGACCCGCGCGGAGCAGGCGGCGCAGGTCATTCCTGTTACATTATACTGTGTCATCTCGCATCTCTTATTTCATCAGCTTCTGAAGTGTGTTCACAAGCTCGTCGATCACACCGTCGTCGCCGTTTTTAAGGCCGTTGAAAACGCAGCCCTTGATATGATTCCCGATTAAGTCGCGGTTAAAGGAGTTGAGCGCTGCGGCCGCGGCAGAGCTCTGGACAAGAATGTCGGGGCAATAGGCGTTGCTCTCGACCATTTTTCTGATTCCTCTGATCTGGCCCTCGATTCGGTTCAGGCGGTGGATCAGTTTTTTCCGCTCCGATTCGGTGCGCTCGGTCGTTTTCTTTTCTTCACAGCAGCATTTTTTGGCTGTCATCAGATCATCTCCGTTTCGTCTGATAATATTATATACCCCTAGGGGGTATTTGTCAAGAGGAAAATAAAAAAATGTGTCCGACTCGGACACATTATAAACAGATTGCCATAACTTTGGCGCAGGCAGCGCAAGAAAAGCCAACGGGGAACCCGGAGAGTTCCCCGCCATACAAGTTTACTCCGCTGTCCAGTAGATTCCGTATCTCTCTTCGATCAAATAATACGGAATAAAGGTCATTTCGCCGAGCCTGAACTCGCAGCCGCCGGTTCTTTCGACATATTTTTCCGGCTTCTTCGCGAGCTCCGCGACCGAGCATTCAAGGCTTATTCTGCCGTCGGAAACGCTCTTTTCGGGTATCGCGACGTTTACGCCGGTTCTCGTTTGGGTCATGTTCTCGCTGCCGAGCTTTGCCGCCAGAAGAAGCGGGCCGAAGCGAAGCGCAAAGGCGTTCGGGTTGTCGCAGAGGGTCTTGACGCTCAGCCCGAGCGGGATTCTTATTTCAACCTTGTCTCCGGCGCCCGCGGTCAGCTTTGCAAAGCCGCCGACGGTCTCAAAATCGCAGCTGCGGCCGTTCTTGGTTATCTCGACCGGCCCCTTTGCCCAATCGGGTATTCTCAGACTGAGCGGAAGATTCTCGCCCTCGAGGATCTCGACAGAAGCCGTGTCTTCGCTAGGAATAGAGGTTTTAATTCTGAGTCGGGCTCCCGGGAGACTGATCTCGGAGCTGAGATAAGAGACGACCCAGAGGCCGTTTTTATCGCCGAAGCAAACCGAGTCGCCGAGCTTGGTCATATTCTCCATTCCGCTGCCGGTGCAGCACCAGAAATCATCCCAACGGCTCGAAAAGACCTTGAAATAGCCGGTCGCCATCGACTGGAAATAGGTGGTCATTCCGGTCTCGGGGTTCTGAGAGGCGAGAATATGGTTCAAAAAGGCGTTTTCGAGATAGTCGGCATATTTCCTCTCGCCGGTGATCTTGAAGAGCTCGCGGGTCAGCTTCAGCATATTATAGACGTTGCAGGTCTCGCAGTTGCAGTTTGTGCGCTTTGCGTCGAGAGAATCGTCCTCGCGGAAGTGCTCCCATTCGCTGTTGCCGCCGGTGTGATATGTATGGTGAGTCAGAACGTTGTCCCAGAATTTCTTTGCGGCTTCGAGATACTGCGAAGCGTCGACCTTTTCGCCGCCGACGGTCTTTCCGTGGCAGAGCTGATAGCGTCTCAGATAGCCGATCACCTTAGGAATATTGGTGTTGGCGTGGAGGCCGGTGAGCATATTGCTCTCCTTGGTGAAGATCCTGTTCATAAGGGGTTCTTCATCAAAGGCGTGCGCCGCAGCGGCATAGCGCTCGTCGCCGGTAACGCGGTAGAGCTCATACATAATGTCGTTCATTCCGCCGTATTCGGTTCTGAGAGTTACCTTTCTCGTTTCGGGATCCCAGCCTGTCACGCGGTTATATACCCAGCCTCCGAGCTTTTTCGCGATTTCGAGGGCGGTTTCGTTCCCGCCGACGGTATATGCCGCGACAAGTCCTTCGAGGATCTTGTGCATTGTGTACCACGGAACCCAAGCCTCCTTGAAAAGGTGCGAAAGTCCCTTTTCGACGTTGTCGAACTGGACCTCGATATTATCCGGGTCGAGGATCGAAGAGCCCCATAGGAAGCCGTTCGGGAGCTGGCATTCTTTAAGGCCGTCCATTATCTCGCCGAGCTTTTTAGCGAGAGCCTTTCTGTCCTCCTCGGAAACTCCGGGGTTGGCGGAAGCCTGAGCGAGGGCGACAAAGTAATGGCCCATCGCGTGGCCTCCGATCAGAAGCGATTCCCAGCCGCCGTAGGGCTCGGCGCCTCGGGTATCGAGTCCGGCGTTTTTGCGGAATCCGCAGAGAACGCGGTCGTTTTCAAATGCCTTCAGATAGTCGATCTCCCGCGCGAGCGCGTTGACGCAGTATCCGTCGGTCAGCTTTATGCTCCCGAAGGGGAGATTTTTGATTTCAGCGATTTCTTTAAGCATAAAAATCCTCCTTAATAATGTCCCTGGACCCGCCGATTCGGCGGTCAGGAATATACTATCATATTGCGGCGTAATTTGCAACCTTTTGATTAAATTTTTCCAAGTCAACTGCTTGACAGACCGCCGAGCTTATGATAGAATAATCGTTGCAAAACCGATGTCGCTATAGCTCAGCAGGATAGAGCGGCCGCCTCCTAAGCGGCAGGCCGGAGGTTCGAATCCTCTTAGCGACGCCAAGCTGCGGCGTGCCTTTTTTGGCTCGCCGCGATTTGTTTTTTGGGGTGCAAAGCTAAGCCCACCCCTATTGGGCGTTTACCGGTTTTCGATGCCGAGTCCGGAAATTTTTTATAAAAATTTCTTTTTTTATATTGTAATGGCCGAAAAAATCTGATATTATATAAGCGTATGTGTAAACACAGGTCAGCCTTGATCTTTTATAGAAAGGAAAGTTTTATCTATGTCTAACTGCGCAATAGTCGGAATCAACTGGGGCGACGAGGGAAAGGGCCGAATGGTCGACCTCATCACCCGCGACCACGACATCGTTGTCCGCTATCAGGGCGGAGGCAACGCCGGCCACACCATTATCAACGAATACGGCAAATTCGCGCTCCATCTTCTCCCCTCCGGAATCTTCACCGACGGAGTGGTCAATATCCTCGGAAACGGAGTAGCGCTCGACTGCGAAAACCTCTGGAACGAGATCGAAGACGTTACCGCACGCGGAGTCAAAATCACGCCCGAAAATCTCAAAATCAGCGACCGCGCTTCGCTGCTCCTGCCTTGGCACCGCGAGCTCGATTCTCTCGAGGAGACGCGCCTTGCCGATAAGAAATACGGCTCGACAAAGCAGGGAATAGCGCCGTTCTATTCCGACAAATATTCCAAAAAGACCGTTCTCGCCGGCGAGCTTCTCTACCCCGATCACCTGAAGGCACACCTCACCGATCTCCTTGAATGGAAAAATCTCACGCTCAAGAACGTCTACGGCGCCGAGGGATATACGATAGATCAGCTTATGGGCTGGGTGCGCGACTACGGCGAAAAGATCAAGCCGTTTGTCTGCGACACCGGCGAATATCTCAAAAAGGCTTCGGCAGAGGGCAAAAAGATCCTCTTTGAGGCTCAGCTCGGCGCTCTGCGCGACCTCGACTACGGAATCGTACCTTACACCACTTCGTCCAATACAATCGCGGCGTTCGCACCGGTCGGTTCGGGGCTGCCCGGGGTCAGAATCGACAGGATAATCGGAGTTGTCAAGGCTTATTCCTCCTGCGTCGGTGAAGGCCCGTTCACCTGCGAATGGTTCGGTGAGCAGGCCGACAAGCTCCGCGAGGCCGGTGACGAATACGGCGCGAAGACCGGCAGACCCCGCCGCGTCGGTCCTATCGACATCGTCGCGACGAGATACGGCGTCGAGACTCAGGGCGCGACGGTCATCGCGCTCACAAAGCTCGACATCCTCAGCTGCATGGACGAGATCCCGATCTGCTCAAAATACGAGCTTTACGGCGAGCTGACCGACAAATTCCCGTTCCCGGCGATTCTGCCAGACGCAAAGCCGGTCTATGAATATATGCCGGGCTGGAAGTGCGACATCTCGGGCTGCCGCAGGTGGGAAGACCTGCCGGTCGAGGCGAGAAACTATGTCGAATATGTCGAGCGCGAGATCGGCTGCCGGATCGGATATGTCTCGGTCGGCCCCGAGAGAGACAGCATTATCATAAGGTAACAAAGGCGCTCTGACGCAGCCCCGATTGCGCGGGGTCATTCCCCGCGCAATTCCGCGGCGGAGCCGCGGACAGCCCGCGAAGCGGGCGCGGGGCTGCGCCCGCACTTTGTCATTAAACGAAAGGAAGTAAGATCATGCCGACAAATATCTATGAATCACCTCTTTCCTCGCGCTATGCCTCGGAATATATGCTCAACCTGCTTTCAATGGACACCCGAATCAAAACCTGGCGCCGCCTCTGGGTCGCCCTCGCAAGAGCGGAGCATAAGCTCGGCCTGCCCGTTACCGAAGCTCAGGTCGCCGAGCTGGAAGCGCATATCGACGACATCGACTATGAGCTCGAACACAAGCGCGAAAAGGAAGTCCGCCACGACGTCATGGCGCATATCTATACCTACGGCAAAGCAGCCCCCTCCGCTGCCGGAATTATCCACCTCGGCGCAACAAGCTGCTATGTGACCGACAACGCTGACCTAATCATCTATCGCGACGGACTCAAATACCTCCGCGGAGAAATCGCTAAGGTTCTCAAAAACCTCTCCGACTTCGCCGAAAAATACAAGGCTCTCCCGACCCTCGGATATACTCACTACCAGCCCGCCCAGCTCGTAACCGTCGGAAAGCGCGCATCGCTCTGGGCTCAGGACTTCCTCGCCGACCTCGAAGAACTCGATTTCGTCATCGACAGCTTCCGCTTCCTCGGCTGCCGCGGCACAACCGGCACCGAAGCGAGCTTTATGGAGCTTTTTGAGGGCGACGGCGAAAAAATCGACGAGATGAACAGAATGATCTCCGAAGAATTCGGCTTTAAAAAATGCTTCACCGTTTCGGGGCAGACATATCCGAGAAAATTCGATTCGAGAATACTCAACGTCCTCTCCTCGATTGCCCAGAGCTGTTACAGAATGGCGAACGACCTGCGCCTTTTGCAGCACGACCGCCAGCTCGAAGAGCCTTTCGAGGAGCACCAGATCGGCTCCTCGGCGATGGCGTATAAGCGCAATCCGATGCGTTGCGAGAGGATCTGCTCGCTCTCGAGATATCTTATGGCCGACGCTCTCAACGCGCCGCTCACCGCCTCGACACAGTGGCTCGAGCGCACTCTCGACGACTCCGCGAACCGCAGAATTTCCCTGCCCGAGGGCTATCTCTGCGCCGACGCGATATTAAGGCTCGCCCAGAACGTCACCGACGGAATGAGGGTCAACGAAAAGATGGTCGAAAAGGCGGTAAAGGAATATCTGCCGTTCATCGCGACCGAAAACCTGATGATGGAGGGAGTAAAGCGCGGCGGCGACCGCCAGAAGCTCCACGAAATAATCCGCGTCTGCTCGATGGAGGCCACCGCGAGAATGAAGCAGGGCGAAGGCTGCGACCTCCTTGCCCGCCTCGCCTCCCACCCCGAGTTTTCAATGACCGAGGCCGAAATGGAGGCGGTTTTGGAGCCCTCGCTCTATACCGGCCGCTGCCCCGAGCAGGTCGAAAAACTCGTCGCCGAGGTCAGAAAGGCGATCTCCGAAGTCGAAATAATGAAAACCGCAGAAGTCGAGATACTCTGAGTTAAAGCGATAATACGCAAATCCCCGCTCCCGAGATTATTCGGGAGCGGGGTTTTGTTGTCCAAAGAAAACCACCGGCACGGCTGGTGGTTGTGATTTTAATTGAGCCCGATATATCTTTCTTTAAAGCTCAGAATGCGCTCGACGCTTTCGTCAAGGCGGCTGACGCTTATCTCGCCCGACTCGACTGCGCTCAAAACCGCCTCAAATGCTTCGCCGAGATCTGAAGGAATCAGAAGAATGTCGCAGCCGGCCTCGAAAGCCATCACCGCCGCGCCTCCGCCGCCGTATTCCTCAGTGATCGCGCCCATTTCCAACGCATCGGTGACAATAAGACCGTCAAAGCCGAAATCTTCTCGGAGAATTCCAGTCACAACCTCATGCGACAAAGACGCCGGAAGCATATCGTCGGTCAGATTGGGCGTCGTTATGTGGCCGACCATAATGCAGTCGGTGTCGAGGGCGTTTCTGAACGGCAGCCATTCGCAGTTCTCCATTTCCTCGCGAGTCTTATAGCTGACGGCGGTTGAAAAATGGCTGTCCTCAGCGGTATCGCCATGGCCGGGGAAATGCTTGAAGGTCGGGATAATTCCGCATTCGCGGAGCCCTTCTGCCATTGATGAAGACATATCGGAAGCAATAACCGAGTTCGACGAGAACGCACGGGTTCCTATTACCGGATTATCGGGGTTGGTGTTTACATCGGCGTCCGGCGCAAAGTCGAGATTAAAGCCGTATTCTTTAAGATATGTGCCGATAGTCCTGCCCATTTCAAGGGCGTCGGCGGTGTCTCCGCTTGAGGCCACAGCTGCAGGACTTTCATATTGCGGCAGATCAAAAGCTTCGTTGTTTGCAAGACGCGCAACCGCGCCGCCCTCTTCATCGACAGCTATAAATAAAGGTATAGCGCTTTCGGATTGAAGGCCGTCGATAAACGAGGTTATCTGCTCGGGAGAGGTGATGTTCTTTCCGAACATCGCGACACCGCCGACGGGGTATTCCGAAAGGCCGTTTTTCATCGCTTCACTCAGAGAATCGGCGCTGCCGCCGGGGTGGTCTTCGTCCAGCCCGAGCTCGCTCAAAGCCTCGGGGCGGACGATAAACAACTGGCCGACCTTTTCTCGGATAGTCATTTCGGAAACCATCTCTTCGACGGTCAGAGGTTCGGCGTTTTTGACCTCGGCGTTTCCGTCGAGGCTGATGAATCTCGCCGCGAGGGCTAAAACGGCCGAAACGGCAAGAACAGAAAGGCAGGCAAGCTTTGCTCGCATTAAAATCAACTCCGTAAATTCCGGTCAAGCCGGTTCTTTGCCGACTGACAGGTATTTTTTGTTATTATATCACACGGGCGGGTAATATGCAACTGTGCTAAATACCTTATTTGGCTTTATTTTTATATAAACTAAAAAGCAACGGAGCCCGGGTGGGCTCCGCTGGCTTTTGAAAAATGAAAGTAAGGAGGAATAATGAAGATGTCGTTTTTTAGGCGGGTCTGACGCCGGTGACAAACCTGGCGGTCCAGTAGCCCGTGGTGATGTTTGCGGTCCTGACAAATTCGTCGGGGACGGGGGAGTAGATAATCAGCCCTCCGCCGACATATATTCCGCAGAAGCCGGCAGCCTCGCCGGGCTCCGCCAAGAAATAGACCGCGTCTCCGGGAGCAAGGTCGCTATATCCGACCTGCTCGCCGTATTCAAGCTGGGATTTAATATCCCGCGGGAAATCAATTCCGGCCTCTCCGAGGCAGTAATAGACAAATCCTGTCGAATCAAAGCCCTCTTTCGGACTGCTTCCGCCCATTTTAAAGGGTATGCCGAGCTGAGCTTTCGCCGTCTCTATAATTTTATTCGCGATTTCTGAATCGAGAACGCCCGGCTCGGAGTTTTCTTCTCCGGCTTTGGCCTCGGGTATCTCCGCGCTGACCGGCTCTTGTTCCTCTGTCTTCAAAGGATCATTCTCCGAAAGATCGGTTTCGGGGAGGGGTTCGGCAGCTTCCGGCTCGGGAGCGGGGAGGACATGGGCAGGAGCCGAGATTTCTTTATCCGCCGGCGGCGGATCGACTTCGGGTCTTTTCATTTCGGCGGCGCCGCACGCCGCGAGAATCGCGCAGATAAGAATTCCTGCTATGACCGAATTGACAATGCTGAGTTTATATTTTTTCATCTGCCTGATCTCCTTTCCGGACTGTGATTATATTATAGCGCCTCAAAATCCAAAATTCAAGAACAATACGATTACAATTGGTTACAAAGAGATTACAGTTTTTCAGTTTTGGTTACATATTGGTTACAAAAGGCGAGCAGGGGAGGAAAATGAGATTTTCCTTGCCTTGACATTTCTCCTCTGCGGTTATATTATATAGGAAAAGGGGGGCGCGAAAATGAATGTCAGTGAATATCTGCCCGAGGGTAAGGCCGTTTCGGCGATTTTGGCCTGCGGAGGCAGAAGCGAGAGAATGGGTGAAAACAAGCTTTTAATCAGGCTTCGCGGAAAGAGCGTGATACGGCGCTCGGCCGAGGCTCTCTGCGGCTGCGGATATATCACCGAAATAATTGTCGCCGCACCTACTGAGCTCTGGGGCGAATATGAGCGCGAGCTCGGCGGGCTTCCGAAGCCGGTTAGGTTTGCCCCTGCCGGAAAGACCCGCACCGAATCGGTCTCGAATGCTTTTAAACTCACATCCGGCGACATCGTTCTTATCCACGACGGAGCGCGGCCGCTTGTCAGCGCCTCCGAGATAGAGCGCTCGGTCGAGGACGCCTATAAATACGGCAGCTCGGTCGTCTGCACCCCCGTCAAGGACACTATCCGCTGCTTTGACGGCGAAAATAGCTTCTCGCCTGACCGAAACACACTTTTTACCGTCAGAACGCCGCAGACCTTCTCACGCAGGCTTTATCAATACGCGCTTGAACACTCCTCCGGCAGTCTGACCGACGACGCCCAGCTCCTCGATGCGGTCGGCGTCGCGCCTCATCTGACAATAGGGGAGTACCGCAACATCAAGCTCACCACCCGCGACGATATCGCTGCGGCGCTGAGCCTTCTCGGAGGTGACAAAATGAGAATCGGCCACGGCTATGACGTTCACAGGCTCGTCGAGGGCAGAGCGCTTATCCTCGGCGGCGTAAAAATCGAATGGGAGAAGGGGCTTCTCGGCCATTCCGACGCCGACGTTCTGGTTCACGCAATTATGGACGCGCTTCTCGGCGCGGCGGCGATGGGGGACATCGGAAAGCTCTTTCCCGACAGCGACCCGCGCTACGGCGGCGCCGACAGCCTCGGGCTTCTGAAAGATGTGTGCGGCAGGCTGAGGGCGGAGGGATATGAGATCGGCAACATCGACGCGACGGTGATCGCGCAGGCGCCGAAGCTCGCGCCCTATATTGACTCAATGCGCAAAAATATCGCCGAGGCCGCGGAAATCGACGTTTCGCAGGTTTCGGTCAAGGCCACGACCGAGGAGGGTCTCGGATTTTCGGGCAGCGGCGAGGGTATCGCCGCGCACGCGGTAGCGACGGTGTTCTAGAGGGAAGTAAGCCTGATACAAAGGGTGGAACTCTTTCGACTGGTCTGAACGGTGCTGCAATTTAGCATGGGCAGACAGCTGTCTTTATGTCTACGGTGCTTTATCTATTCAACCCGCCCCCTCCGGCGATTCTTTTCCCTCCGCTTTTCTGACCGTTCAGAAAAGCGGCGAATGGGATTCCGACCTCTGCATTAAACCGCACAACCGCCCCTAACCTCAATACTTTTCAAAACGTCACCCAAACTTCCTAACAACTAACCTTTTTCCGCCTCACCAAAAATTTTTAAAAATTTTTTTAAAAAAACACTTGCATTTTCCGCGGGGATTTGCTATAATAACAAAGCTGTGTTGCACGCTGGCAAGGTCGCAGCGATCTTGGGATATAGCCAAGCGGTAAGGCAGCGGACTTTGACTCCGTCATTCCGGTGGTTCGAATCCACCTATCCCAGCCAAAGCCCCGCATAGCAATATTGCGGCATCGCCAAGTGGTAAGGCACTGGACTCTGACTCCAGCATTCCCTAGGTTCGAATCCTAGTGCCGCAGCCAAATTAACGGGAACCCCTCGCGGGCTCCCGTTTTTCGTTTCCGGCTTCGGCCGGTTTTTTTATTTCCCGCGAAACCTTGTAAACCGTTTTGTCGGGATATATAATAGAAGTGACATGAAACAGGCTTCAAAAAGGAGAGTGCAATAATTGCAGGACGAAACTATTGTCGAGCTGTTCTGGCAGAGGGACGAAACGGCTCTCAGTGAGACCGAGCAGAAATATCAGAGCTATCTGAGCAAGGTCGCTTACAGTATCCTTGCCGATTTCGAGGACGCCCGCGAGATCGTCAACGAAACGCTTCTGCGAGCCTGGAACTCGATCCCGCCTCAAAGGCCGGGGCTTTTGAGAACATATCTCGGAAAAATCGCCCGCGAGCTTTCAATCGACCGCTACCGTCTTGCCCACCGCAAAAAGCGCGTCGCTTCGGAGTTTACCGTCTCGCTCGACGAGCTCGGAGATATAGTGAACGAAAAGAGCGAAGCCGATTTCGACCGCAGCCTTCTCGGCGAAGCGATCGACCGCTATCTGAAAACCGTCTCTTATGACGCAAGAACCGCCTTTGTCCAGCGCTATTATTTTGCCGACACCGTCAGAGAAATAGCCGTGAGACAGGGCTCGACCGAGCAGAGGGTCAAGAGTATGCTGTTCAGAACCCGCCAAGGGCTCCGCGAATACCTCGAAAAGGAGGGGTTTGATATATGAAAAAGCTAGATTTTTCGGAAGCTCTCAACTTCTTGAGCGACGAAACGGTCAAAGAGGCCGATTCCGCCCGCGAAAAGTCCGCGCCGAAAAAGCCTTATCTTAAATATGCCGCAATAGCTGCCTGCGCCGCTGTTGTGATCGCCTCGGCGGTAATTGTCGGGGTAAATTCAAGACTCAGTATCGGCCCAGCCCCCGAGCCGGATAAGGGCGGCGAAGTCACGGAACTCCCCGAGTCCGATAAAGGCGGGGAGACAGATTCACAGGACAGCGGTTCCGGCAAGACCACCGGCATAGATAATCTGTCTGCGATAACCGTTCCTGTCAACTACGGCGGAAGCGGAGACGGCGGGATATTTTTAAAGGACATTTCCGAGCTTCTGACCGAGGAATGGGACGCGGAAAAAATCGGCAGCCTTCCGGTCTATAAAAACGCGACGAAGTGGTACGGCTCCTATCCCGAGAGCACCGACCGCGAAAAAATGGCCGAGACGTTGAACCGCTTTGCCGAGCTTTTCGGACTTGATCTCGGCAGCCTCGAGATCAAAGAAGCGAGCATTCCCTCGCAGAGCAGCGAAGACGACCTCGACGGGCTGTTTGAAAGCCGGTGGGGTATCGAAGCGCCGCCCGGAGTCGACCAGCCCGAGCAGCTCACCGCTTATCAGAACGGAATCACGGTCACAGTCACCGGCGAATATTCCGTGTCGGTAGATTTTGAGAACCCTCTGCCTCTCCCCGAGGGGCTGAGCGATTCGACTCCGGAGCAGGCCGAAAAGCTCGCGGAATATCTCATTTCGGAATATTCCGACCGCCTCGCGATGGATAACCCGACGGCAACAGTCACCGGCGGCGAAAGAGATGTCTGCGGCCAGCGGGGCGGATATACCGTTTTGGTTTACGACCAGACCGGAGACCCTGCTCAGGACTTTATCAACCGCAGCTTCCGAGGCGTCAGCTTCGTGACAGACGGCGGCGAGTTATGCGGAATAAATTACGACATCACAAATATTGAAAATATCCGTCAGGAATGTGAGCTTATCTCCGAGGAGCAGGCGGTCGAGCTGTTCACAGAGGGCGAATATCTCGGCGCGGCCGACTCCGATGTCAACGACGCCGAATATGTCAAAAGGGCGGAGCTCTGCTATTTTTCCGGAAAGACCGACGAATACTACTTCCCGTGTTACAGGCTCTATGTCTATTTCCCCGACGCGCCGATCGAGAGCCAAAGCAGCCTGAGCCTCTATGACATCTACTATGTCCCCGCGATAGATCACAGCCTGTTCGGCGATGCGCTCACCGCCGAGGAGCTCCTCGCTGTCAACTGCGGCGGCACTTCGGCAATCGGTCTGGGCAGCACCGGCGACATCTGGGCGGAGGACTACAAGCCCGAGAGCGGTCGCCTCTGGTGGGGAGAGACATTGCCGATATATGAAAATTCGGTCAGATACCGCAGCTGCGGCGGAAACGGCAGCTACCGCTATCTCGACTGCGACTCCGACTATATGCTCGACCGGCTTGAGAGCATGATGTCAGCCTTCGGGCTTGATATCGGCGCTTATGAGATTTCGGAGAGCTCCAACGCTTCAAGCACTGAGAGAGTCAGGCAAAACCTCGAGCGCGAGGGCATTTCAAGTAAAGATGAGATCGACTCGATCATCGAAAAATATGTCCTGCCCGACGGCTATTCGGTCGAAACCGAGGACTATGTCTTTGAGATCAGCGCGGGCGAGCTCAGCGGCTATACCGCGAGCGTTCGCTTCAAAAACGGCGAAGAACTCGGCGGCGACGCTCTGAATCGCGCGGAAATGATCGCCGAAAAATACGGCTGGTTCCTGCCCGGAGAGGGCGAGATAATCGCCGAAGAGACCGACGGCGAGTTAAATATCTGGCGCGGCTCGGATTCGGACGAAATAACCTCCGCCGGAAATTCCTCCGCCGAGATCGAGACCTATCTCAACCGCACGTTCCACCGGGTTTCGGCGCGCTTCGACGGCGAAAGGCTCACAGGTCTTTACGCCGTTCTCGACGGCTCATATAGCAAGCTCGGCGACTACCGGCTCCTCGGATCCTATGACCGGCTCGCCGAAAGGCTGGGAGAGATGAGCTTCCCTTATTCCTCGGTCAAAAAGCCCGACCCCGAAAACATCGTCGGAGTTAGCCTCAATTACCGCCTCGGCTGCCCCTGCTTCACCGTCACCGTCGATATAACCGACCAGCTTCCCGCCGAAGACCGCGCCGGACACGTCGGCGAGCGCTGCTATTATGAATATGAGGTTCCCGCGGCAGATGCCGATTTCAGAGCGCCGTTTGAGATCGAGGACGCTCGGTTCTGCGGCAGCGCAGACAGAATATATGACGGCGTCCTTGTCGACGCGAAGCCCTGCTCCGAAAAGAGCTGGGAAGCGCTCGGAGACATCTTCGGCCGGGCTGACAGCAACTCGCTGATCGGTTCGTTCTATGAGCTTATCATCAATGAGGTGATTTCCCCCGAGGACGCGGTCTGGCTCAACGGCTATAACCTCGCCTCGAGCGACGGTCTCGCGACCTTCTATAAAGCGACTGTAATCTACGACTACTTTGCCGGAAAGGCGATGAACAAAAACACCGTTATCAGGCTGGACGGAAGCGTTGAGCGCCAGATCGCCGGCTGCCCGCCCTATTCTGAGGGCGACAGGATCGCAGTTCTTTTATACCGCGAGTCGCTGAAATCGGATTTTCAGAGAATGTTCTGTGACAACACTCTGATTTATGACGTCGCGGCGGTAAACGGAGTTGAGTATCTTGTCGCGCGGGGGCAGAGCGTCCCCGGGCTGGAGGCAGATCTAACCAACTACCTCACCGACAAGACCGCCGAGCTTATCACCACAACGACCTATAACCCCGCGGTATATCACGGCGCTTACGCCCCCGAGGAGCTCGCGGAAGCTCTCAAAAGGGCGGTCGACGGCGCGGAAAAGCTCCCTTTGGAGAACGTCGTTGAAAACAAATACGGCCCCGGCGCGGTCGCGGTCGGAATGACCGAGACTGACCCGCCTATCGACGGCGGAGATTATGTCGCCGAGAGCCTTGCCGAAACCCTTTACAGCGGGATCACACTCGGCGAGCCGTCCCCCGCGACCGGCTCCGCGCAGGGCTATGACGAATACGCGCAGTATCTCGACAGCGGCGACAGAGTGATCGCCTATGAGATAACGAATATTTACAGCTATGACGAAGCGGTCAGCCTCTACGGCGAATTCAACAAAAACCGCACCCTCTACCGCGCCCACGGCTTCTATGACCTCACAAACGACTGCCCGATCGACGTTTGGTTTGATGTCACAGGCTGGGGAAGCACCGAGTGGCAGGAGGAGGGCTGGCCGGTCTATTCCGAGGGAGACAGGCTTGTCTCGACCCTGAATAACTTCGACGATCCACCGATGGGTTATCAGCTCCCCGACAGCGAGACGGAGTTTTTGCTTCTGAATGTCGGCGGAAAGAGGCTCGCCTATCACATCGGAAAGGAGAATATCCGCTTCGAAGGGGATTATCCGAACATCGACCTCGAAATGGCGGAAAGCGAGCGGAGTTATAAGAGCTCGACCGAAGGAAACCCGTTTATCCTGACCCAGAAATCGTCGTTTGAAAGTCTTGTCGACTTCTTCCACAACGATTATTTCAAGCGCGGGCTGATTAAATCGGACAGCGAGAGCCTCCCAAAGATCACCCCCGAGCTTGGCAGCGTCTCAGCGGGCTTTGAGGGCTGCAGCGTCTCGGACATCTCAAACCTCGACGGCGGAAGCCCGTGGGTTGAACTTAAAATCACCGATCAGACGACCCTGCCGGTATATCGCCAAAAGCTTTACCGCGATTATCAGGACAACGGCAGAATAGTCGGCGCAAACACCGACTTTATGGTCGAAGCTGCGAAGTTTTATGCCCGCGGCTTCGGCCTCGACCCCGCGAAGGTCACCCTTAAAGACAGCGGCGACTCGGTCAGCGCGGTCTGCGAGCAGGACGGCGTCGAAATCGAGGTCACCGTCACCGACGGCATGAACTATATCGCCTATATCCGCCTCGAAGACGGCTTCGGGCTTTCTGAGGGTGCAAAGGTCGGGTTCTATAACGGCGCGGCCCGCGAGGAGGCAGAAAGAGCCGAGGCTGAACTGCTGATGAGATATGAGTGGCTGATCGGATATAACGACGCCGGCCGGACCGAGGTCATCGCGAGCGAGGAGGACAATTGCTATGTCAGAATGTATCACCCTCTCAGCGGATATGAAATGATCCCCTATGAGGACGGAACGGTTCCGGAGGACAGCCCCGACGACATCATTCAGTCAATAATCAATTACAGCCTCAACTGCATCGATTTTATGGACGACGGAGTTATCCACATCCACGGCGTGATCGACGGCTTCTTTGAGCAGTATGAAAAACTCGGCGACTACCCGATAATAACCCCCGAGGAAGCGCTCGCGCGGATCGACAGCGGGAGATATCTGACCACCGCGGCCGGCTCGGAGAAAACGTCGGCGGACGTTGTTTATACCGAACTCATCTACCGCAGCGACGGTATTCCTTATTACAGGTGCTATGTCAGCCTCGGCGGCTGGCAGGGCGTCGGCGCCGAAACTTACGGCGCGTATTATGTCCCCGCAGTCCGAGATGAATATATCGACGGGTCGACGCCTTGGGACGGGAGGTTTAACTGAGGCGGGGGAGATAACGATAAAAGGAGCATGAGCTTCCCGACCTTAAACCCCCTCCCGACAGCTGTCGGGAGGGGGTGATTATCTGTCAGTTTTTGAACCAGTCCGAAAACTTTTTCTTTCCGGGGCTGTTGCGGTCTTCTAACGAGTCGTCGAAGGCTCTGAGAAGGTCTGCCTGCTTTTTGCTGAGGTTTCGCGGTACCTCGACCCTGACGCTGACGTGGTGGTCGCCGCGGCCGGTGCGGTAAAGTCTCGGGACACCCTGACCTCTCAGAACAAATGTATCGCCGTTCTGGGTCCCGGCCGGAATTTTATATTTTACGTTGCCGTCGATGGTCGGAACTGCGATGTCGTCGCCGAGGGCCGCCTGGAGATAGGAGATCGGCACCTCGGAATAGATGTCGAAGCCCTCGCGCTCAAACATCTCGTCCGGCTTGACGCTGACTCTGATTATCAGATCGCCGTTGGCGCCGCCGTTGATTCCGCAGTCGCCCTCGCCGGTTATTCTTAAAGTCTGGCCGTCGTCGATACCCTGCGGGATCTTAACATTCTTGGAAAGAACCCTTCTGACTCTTCCCTGGCCGCCGCAGGACTGACACACCTCGCGGATAATCTTTCCTCTGCCGCCGCATTTCTCGCAGGTCTTGGTTGTCTGGAACACACCGAGCGGCGTGCGCTGACTGACCCTGACCGTTCCGGTTCCGCGGCAGTCGGGGCAGGTTTCGGGCGAGGTGCCGGGCCTTGCGCCGCTTCCTCCGCAGTCGGGACAGCGCTCAAGCCTGTTGACTCTGATGTCGACACCGGTTCCCTTGCAGGCTTCCATAAAGGAAATCTGAACTCCGGTTCTGAGATCCTGGCCGCGCCGCGGGGCGTTGGGGTTTGATCTCGTCTGCTGGCCGAAGCCTCCGCCTCCGCCGAAGAAGCTTTCGAAGATGTCCCCGATGTCGCCGAAGCCGCCGAAATCGCCCGAGAAGCCGCCTCCCGAGAAACCGCCGAAGCCGCCTCCGCCCTGCCCTGCGGCATAGGACGGGTCGACCCCCGCGAAACCGAACTGATCGTATTTCGCGCGCTTATCCCTGTCGGAGAGGACATCATAAGCCTCGTTGACCTCCTTCATCTTCGCCTCGGCTTCTTTATCGTCGGGGTGAAGATCGGGGTGGTATTTTTTGACCATTGCGCGGTAGGCCTTTTTGAGTTCGTCGTCGGAAGCGCCCTTCTGAACGCCTAAGACCTCGTAATAATCTCTTTTGTCAGCCATATATACACTCCGTTAATGCACAGCGTTCATGCGCGGAGCCCGCGCTTTTGCAGGCTCCGCGATACGCGATAATTTTAGTTGTTGAAGCCGGTGTCGACATATTCGTCGCCGGGGTTGCCGCCCTGCGGACCCTGCTGCGGGCCGCCCTGCTGGTTCTGCTGCGATGCGGCCTGATAGACCTTTGTCGCGACTGCGCCGAAAGCGGTTTCGAGGTCCTTCTGCCTCGATTTGATCAGCTCCATGTCGGTTCCCTTGAGGGCCTCTTCAAGAGCGGTGATCTTCGACTCGACGTCAGACTTTTCGCTTGCGCTGACCTTGTCGCCGAAATCTGCGAGCGACTTGCGGCACTGGAATACCATCTGATCGGCGCTGTTGCGGGTGTCGACGTCTTCGCGGCGCTTCTTGTCCTCGGCGGCAAAGCGCTCGGCGTCCTTGACAGCCTTGTCGATATCGTCCTTCGACATATTCGAGGAGGAGGTGATTGTGATATTCTGCTCCTTGCCGGTGCCGAGATCCTTCGCGGTGACATGGACGATGCCGTTGGTGTCGATATCGAAGCTGACCTCGATCTGCGGTACTCCTCTCGGAGCGGGAGCGATTCCGTCGAGCTTGAACATTCCGAGCTGTTTGTTGTCGCGGGCAAATTCGCGCTCGCCCTGCAAAATGTTGATGTCAACGGCGGTCTGGTTGTCGGCCGCGGTCGAGAAAATCTGCTTCTTTCCGCAGGGGATAGTGGTGTTGCGCTCGATGATCCTTGTGCATACTCCGCCGAGTGTCTCGATTCCGAGAGAGAGCGGGGTTACGTCGTTGAGAACAAGGCTCGAATCGATATCGCGGTTGAGGATACCGCCCTGGATCGCCGCGCCGAGAGCGACGCACTCATCGGGGTTGATTCCCTTGAACGGCTCCTTGCCGGTGATCTTTCTGACAGCTTCGACGACCGCGGGGATTCTCGACGAGCCGCCGACCATCAGGACCTTATTGATCTGAGAGGTCGAAAGGCCGGAGTCGGAAAGCGCCTGGCGGACGGGACCCATTGTCGCCTCGACGAGGTCGGCGGTGATTTCGTTGAACTTCGCCTGGGTGAGAGTGTAGTCGAGGTGCTTTGCGCCGGTGGCGTCGGCGGTGATGAACGGCAGGTTGATGTTTGAAGTCGGGACGTTGGAGAGCTCGATCTTCGCCTTTTCTGCGGCTTCCTTGAGTCTCTGCATCGCCATCTTGTCGCCCGAAAGGTCGATTCCCTCGGTCTTTTTGAATTCCGAAACAAGCAGGTCGATGATTCTCTGGTCGAAGTCGTCGCCGCCGAGGCGGTTGTTGCCGGCGGTTGCGAGAACTTCGGTGACTCCGTCGCCCATCTCGATAATCGAGACGTCGAAGGTTCCGCCGCCGAGGTCATAGACCATTACCTTCTGGTCCTCTTCCTTGTCAATGCCGTAAGAAAGCGCTGCGGCTGTCGGCTCGTTGATGATTCTGCGGACATTGAGACCCGCGATCTGGCCGGCGTCCTTGGTCGCCTGGCGCTGAGCGTCGGTGAAGTATGCCGGAACGGTGATGACCGCTTCGGTGACCTTTTCGCCGAGATAAGCTTCGGCGTCGGTCTTGAGCTTCTGAAGGATCATCGCGGAGATCTCCTGGGGAGTGTAGGACTTTCCGCCCATCTGGGCCTTATAGTCGGAGCCCATGTGGCGCTTGATCGAGATGACGGTGTTGTCAAAGTTGACGACCGCCTGACGCTTTGCAACCTGGCCGACAAGCCTGTCGCCGTTCTTTGAAACGCCGACGACCGACGGGGTGGTTCTTGCGCCTTCGCTGTTGGGGATAACGACTGCCTCGCCGCCCTCCATGACGGCTACGCAGGAATTGGTTGTACCTAAGTCGATACCGATGATTTTAGACATATAAATTACTCCTTTTTAATTTGATATATTTTAATTGGTATAGTTGGCGTTCAGTTTGCGATGACAACCATCGCGTGTCTGATTACCTTGTCGCCGAGCCGGTAGCCCTTTTGATAAACCTGGGCGACAACGTTTTCTCCGAGGTTTTCGTCCTCGATGTGGCTGACTGCGTTTTCAAGCGCCGGGTCAAACTGCTCCCCGACTCTTGAAATCTCTTCGATCCCGAGCTTTTTGAAGGCGTTTGAGAGCTGATCGTAGATCATCATTACTCCCGCCTTGTATTTTTCGTCGGACGACTCTGCGTTCGCCGCGCGTTCAAAGTTGTCGGCTAAAGGCAGAAACGCTTCAACGGCGTGGGCTGTCGCGTCGGGATAGATCTCCTGCCGCTCCTTGACGCATCTCTTGCGGTAGTTGTCAAATTCCGCGAGCAGGCGAAGGTATTTGTCCCGAAGCTCTGCGTTTTCCGCGGTGAGCTTTTCCTCGGCAGTCGGCTCCTTTTCTTCCTTTTCCTCTTTTTTATCCTCGGCTGCTTCGGCCTCGGCGGCCTTATTTTCTTCGGCTGCCTCGGGCTCTGCCTTCGGATTCAGTTCCGGCTCCTTTTCGGCCTTTTTCTTCTCTTTTTCAGTCATATAGGCTCCTCACTATCAGTTTTATCGTTTGATTCACGGTCTTCGTCCGCAGACGAAAGCATCTGAGTTATCTTTTCGGCGAAATACTCGACATAAGGTATCACCTTTTTATAGTCGATCCTCATCGGCCCGATAAGCCCGAGATGGCCGGCGACGCGGCCGTCTTTACTGAATTCCGAGCTGATCATGCTCGAATTTCCGATAATAAAGTCGTCGTCCTCCTCGGAAAACATAACGTGGATACCGCTGAAGCTGTCGTCGATAAGCTTT
>CANQJB010000002.1 GCA_947624155.1 uncultured Clostridia bacterium | reverse complement strand
ATTTCCCGCGATGACTTTTGCAAAGTGCAAGAGATGATTAAATCAAGGCGAAAGACTACTGAAAGTGGAGAGCAGCAAATGTTCGCCGGCTTGATAAAGTGTGCAGATTGCGGCTTAGCTTTAAAGTATGCAACTGTCAAAAAGAAAAACGGCGTTCGGAGATATTTCAACTGCTCGACTTACTCGCAGTACGGCAAAGAGAGTTGCTCCATACATTATATCAATTACGACAATCTTTACAACTACGTTCTTTCAAGATTGCAGCACTGGTCAAAGCTGTGCGAAGCCGACGAGCAGGAGATGCTCAAGTATCTTATAAAAGACGGCGAGAAAAATTCCGCGGATTCATATGCCGAAAGGGAGCTGAAGAAGGCGCAAAAACGACTGAAGGAGTTGGACGGCTTATTAGCGAAGCTCTATGAGGACAGGCTATCCGAGAAAATCACAGAGCGAAACTTTGACAGCCTTTGCGCCAAATTTCAGACCGAGCAGGAACAGCTTGACGTGAGAATTTCCGAACTGACGGCAGAGGTAAACGCCAAAGCCGACAGGCAGCAGAACATCAGGAACTGGGTCGAAACTATCAAGAAATACTCCGACCCAAAAGAACTGACCGCTGAAATGCTGAACGCTTTGATTGAAAGGATTGCAGTCCACGAGGCCGAAACGCTCGAAAACGGCGAAAAACGCCAGAAAGTAGACATCTATTACAGGTTTATAGGAAAAATCGATTGAGATTCAAAAATCAAAAAATCGTTACCATAATGAAAGGAAGCAGGCACAACATACCCCGACATCGAGCTTCTGCCGGCGATTTCCGAGCTGTTTTCCGTCTCGACCGACGAGCTTCTCGGAATCCCCGAGGATGAGAAAAACAGGCAGGCTGACTGCCTTCTGTTGAAGTGCGCCGATATTCTCAATAACGAATACCCGTCCGCAAATGAGGAAAAGAAGGCAGAGCTTCGCGCTAAGCTCGCCGAAACAGTCAGGCTTTTGAGACGCGATTTTTCGGACACCGAAGCCGCGGCGGCGCTCTTTACATCGCTCGGCGAGGTTGAAATGCAGGAGCCGATTCTGTCGGAATGCCGCCTTTTAGCCGAGGCAATTCTGAAAAAGGATCCCAAAAACTGCGAAGTAATCATGGGCTTTTCTCAAATCGAGGAGGACGGCAGGATCTCGGACTTCCTTGACAAGTATTCCACCTCCTGCGACACAAGCCGCGATTCCTGTCTCTTTGAGAGATATCTTACACGCGGCGACGCGGAAAAATTCGAGCCTCTGCGTCAGAAAATGCTCTATAACACCCTGAGAGACGCGGTGTCTTGGCAGCTATTCAGGAGCTTGGACGACTACGGCGACATCAAAGAATCCGCAGAGCGCATTATAACCTGCCTTGGGATTATCCACACGTTTGAGGACGAGATGCCCACTTCGGAGCACCCTGTGAGCTGCGACGGTGAGCCCGACTGCTGGATCTTCGAGAAGGTCTGGCATGGGCTGAGGCTTTCCTGCCGCGAGGCGATGCTCGGGGAGACCGAGGAGGCCCTCACAGTTCTTGAAGACGTCATAGGGCTGGTCGAGGCGGCCGAAAGGCTCCCCGAAGGCGCAAAAATAAAAAGCTCGCGCTTCCTGCCCGATTTAAGCTGGAGCAAAGCCGTCACCGAATTTGACTGGGGCAAAAGCTTCCACTTCCTTACCGAACAGGACGGCTGCTGGACATATCCGTTCGACGCCCGCGACTTGCTTAATGCTCTGACCGATGAAAAAGGCTGGGCTTGGTTCAACCCGATCAGAAACGAGCCGAGGTTTAAGGCCTGCGTTGAGAGCATGAAGCGGCTTGCCGAGAAAAAGTAAACTAAGAAGCGATCCTTCGGGGTCGCTTTAATTTTAGGCAGAGGCGGCCGGGCGCTCAATATTGCGCTTTCGCTTATCGACGTAATACATCATTTGTCAATAATGCAAAAACATTTGTCAACATTCCGAGGTGACAGATGCCGGAAAAGCGTGCTATTCTTAAATAGAATAAACCGTTTTGACATAACATATTGACAGGAGGTTCTCTGATGAATTTAAAAAGACCAAAAGCCGCGATCATGGCAGCAATAGCAATAATGGGAATTCTAAGCGGCTGTTCTTCCAAAAAAGCACCCGACGGAGCCGTTCTGACCGCCTACGCAGTCGAACGCGGCGGAAAATACACCCTTACCGTCAAAAGCGTTTCTGAAAATCAGACGGTAGAAGCCTATTTTGCCGCAGCCGCTGTGCCGAAAGAAGCGCTTGCCGCGCTGGTCGGTGCGCTTGGTCTTAGCAGGCAGGGCGATTATACCGAAAGTTCATATAGCGCTTTCGCCGCCGTAAAAAGCTATGCCGAAGTGGTGCTTAAAAAATCCGACGCATATCAGTGTGAGGTAGATTCGGCATACAGAGATTTATTCTCGGCGGTCAACAGTCTTGAGGTCACAGGCGGCGGCACGGCGGTCTACTTTGTCGACTGCGGCGATCACGACCCCTCCACTCTGTCGCCGGGCGACAGCTTCGGGACTGACAACAGCCTGACCGATATGATCTACGGCGCCGACCCGGTAACCGGAATGATGTGGGGAGTTGTCGACCCGAAGGACTCATATATTCCGACAGGCGGCAGCAACAGGCTGCAAAGCAAAGGCGTTTATACCGCATGGACATGGGCAAACGAAAATTCGCCGAACGAGATCGCCGACGGCCAGCCCAAAGAGGCGACATTCCGATATGCGAGAAATCAGGACAACCAGGGGATCACCCCGAGGCGTGTGGAATATAAATTTGAGCTCGCGCCCGGGCTTTATGATCTTAAAGTGTGCGTCGGCAACTACTGGGGAAATTCCGGCAGCGCCGACATATATGCAAACGGCGAAAAGATAAACGAAAACACGGTGAGCGTGCCGATAAACGAAAATAAACTCGTCGAGAGCCCGATTGAAATATCCGCCGATGAGGGCTCCGACATCGGAAGTGTTTTGATAAGCGTTCAGTCCGACGACCCGACAATAAACCTGAACTATATTCTGATAAGCGAGAAACCGCCGGTCAGTGTAGACGATTTGGAGACGCTCTGCCTCCCGAAGACTGAATACGCTTTGGGCGAGGAGTTGGACACAAGAGGGCTGCTTTTAATAGCCGAACTGAGCGACGGCGCCGTAAAGCTGCTCACTTCTCAAGACTGCGCTTTCAGCGGTTATGACCCACTGACAGAGGGAGTTCAGACCGTTGAAGTGACCTACAAAGATAAGACGGTTTTGTACGAAGTAACCGTCAGCGCAAAGACCGGCGGGGAGCAGCAATTTAGCCAAATTAAGAACAACGCAGATCTGCCGGTAGGCAGGTCTGCGACTTTGTGCTATCCTGCTTTGTAATCGGTTTTAAGAAACTCCGACATCCCCGCAGTGTTTCCTAGGCTTTTATATACAATTCTTGCGTCATCTCCTATTTCGCAAAAATCCCCCAAGCCGTCGCTCGGGGGATTCTATTATTCTTTGCACCTACTCTACTCCGCAAAATCTCCGGCGGAACCGGTTTCAATGTAGGTTTGAAGTGTTGCGTTGAGGTCTTGGAGATAGTAGTCGATCTGATCGGCATACTTTTCCTTGATCTGCGCCCAGCTGTTCGCGCCGCCGGTGCGCTGGATATCCCAGTTCAGGTGGTCGTATGCGTCCTGAAGATTCTGAGGCAGATTTCCGGTGTAGAACATTCTTACGTTTTCCGCTGCGAGCCGCTCGCAGGTGTCCCACATTGCAAGCATCTCGTCTGTCCAGAGGTAGACCTCTTTGAGAAGGCGTCTGTCGATGTCAATAACCGTCGGATCAAGCACCTTGAATCTCATACACGATGCCAAAAGCGCCGCGCCTTCCGGATTCGGTGCGCCGTAGCAGAGCATATAGCCGGTCGGCTGAGAGTTGATGTAGTAGTTGCCGTCGCCCTCTTCATATCTCGGGAACGGCACAAACATACACTCCTCGGCGGTCATGTCGCCCCAAAGAGCCTTGATGTTCTCGACCGGCTGCATATATGCCGCTTCGATATTTATCGGGCAGAAGAGGCAAAGCCCGTCTGTAACGCCAGTTCCCGAGGTATCTCCTCTGCGCGCCCACCAGTCGCTTCCCTCGTGATAGAAGCAGTCGTTCAGCGTCAGGTCATAGATGTATTGCATTGCGACTTCGACATACGGGTCGTCGAGGTTCGAGAAATAGTTGCCGTTTTCGTCTTTCTGAATCAAGTACCGCCCGCTCGATTCCTCCGCGAGACCGTACACTACATACCAGCCGTCAAGGGCATAGCGGTTTTCCTCTCCGTCGGAGAAGTCAAGACACATTTCATAGAATTTGTCCCAAGTCCACTCGTTGTCATAAAAAAGCTCGGCGGGATCGTCGAATCCCCATTCGTTGATAACTCTGCGGTTGTAGGGGATTACGTCCTTGAAAACGATGTCATATACCATTGCAAAATGTTTTTCACCGAGCGCGAAATACTCCGCCGCGTCGGCCATGCCCGACCAAAGCGGATCGGTGTAGTCGATGTAATTATCTATCGGCTGATACATTCCCTTCAGGCAGTTTGACGGGAATGTCGCAGTGTTGGAGGTTCCTGCCAAAGTCATGTCGGGAGATGTCCCTCCCAGAACAAGATTGGCAAGCGTGTCGTTCATGTCCTCATAAAGAACCTCCTGCCAGTCGAGCTTTCCGCCATAGCGCTCGGTGAAGGTAAAGTAGCCGGTGTTGACTATTTCCCCCTCGTCGTAGTTCTGGAACGGGTCCATCCAGCTGAGCCAGGAAACGGTACCCGCCTCGCCGACCTCAGCGGGATCTGGGAGCCTGATTCCGGCAGCGTTGAGTATTGCCTCCGAGTCCTCTGTTGAAAGGGTAAGCTGAATCGGCGTGCGCTTTCTCCCGCCGCACCCCACCAGCACGAAGACCATGAGAATCGCGAGCATAAGTGAAATAAATTTTCTCATAATATACCTTCTTTTCATATTTTCACAAATTCAATGACCGTCTGATTTTTTGCCGGATTATTATAACATATTCTAAGATAAAATGCAAGGGGGATAGGTCAAAAAATAGAGAAGTTAGTATCAAAGTTTCAAATTCAATTATTCGTCCCCCTCCCCAAATATGACGTTTTTGAGAAATCCGAGGCACAAATACGTCTCAAATCTTTCAGAATTTTTCACATTTATGTAATCTATATTTAAAACAACGCTGATACAATATTGGCTGTAAACAAAAGGCAAACCCCACAAATTACAATATATAAGGAGTGTTCACAATGAACGAAAACTATGAAAATTTTGAGACCATTCAGTATCAGCCTGAGCTTGACGGCGGCAAAAAGCCGAAGAGATTCGGCGCGGGAAAAATAGTCGCCCTTGCGCTCTGCTGCTCTCTTCTCGGAGGAGCCCTCGGCGCCGGCGGAGCTTACGCCCTTACCCGCGGCGACGCTTTAAGCGCGCCCGCCTCTTCGACTGTCTATGAGAGCTCCCGCGAGGATCACGCTCTAAATGTCGCCTATGTCGATACCGGCCGCGAGCTGACCGCCGCCGAGGTCTATGAAAAGAACGTAAACTCGACCGTCGGCATCACCACCTCTATCGACACCAACTTCTTCGGTTACAGAACTACCTCCGCGGCCTCCGGCTCCGGTTTCATTCTGACCGAGGACGGCTATGTCGTCACCAACTACCACGTCATCGAGGACGCAAGCTCGATCACCGTCTCGACCTATGACGGCGAGAGCTATCCGGCTGAGGTGATAGGCTATGACGCCGACAGCGACATCGCTGTTCTTAAAATCGACGCAAACGGTCTGACACCTGTAACTCTCGGAACCACCGAAAACTCCCGCGTCGGCGACGACGTCTGCGCGATCGGAAACCCGCTCGGCGAGCTCACATTCTCCTTCACAAAGGGGATAATCAGCGCGCTTGACCGCAGCGTGACGATAAGCGGCACCGCGATGAACCTGATCCAGACCGACTGCGCAATCAACTCCGGAAACTCGGGAGGCGCGCTGTTCAATATGCACGGCGAGGTGATCGGAATAACCAACGCAAAGCTCTCCAGCAACTCGATGGGCGAGGCCTCGATCGATAATATCGCCTTCGCGATCCCGATCGACAGCGTTAAAGCGATGATTTCGAGCATCATCACCGACGGCACCGTCGAAAAGCCCTATATAGGCGTAACGATCTCTCCTCTCGGCAGCGAATACCAGCGCTTCGGTCTTTCCGGCGTCGTGATCCAAAGCGTTGAAAAGGATTCTCCCGCCGACGAAGCCGGTCTTCGCGCCGACGATATAATCACCGCCGTCGACGGCAAGGAAATCACAGACAACACCGGGCTGACAAGCGCGGTTCAGAAGTGCCGCGAGGGCGACAGGTTGAAGCTCTCGGTAAAGAGGCAGGGCGAAGACCTCGAAATAACAGTCACCGTCAAGGTCAGAAAGCAGACCGCTCTTTCCGAGGACGCCGACGAGCCCGAGGAAGACACAATGGGCGGCTACGGCTACTTCCCATGGTCGGGCTTCGGCTTCGGAACGCCGATGTGATCCGGTAAATCAGCATATAGTTAAAATTTAACCGCGCGGGGCAGGGAGTTTCAGAAAACTTTTGCCTGTCCCGCGCTGATTTTGTTTCAAAAAGGGGAGTCCGAAAGCTTAACAAACCGTCCTAACTTTTTGAACTGTGCAAAACTTTTGGTTATTTCTTATATTGAAAACGCTCATACTATATGCTATAATGTTGCCGGAACACGGCAGGTTAAACCGTGCCGCGCAGCAATTCAGGAGGTTTTGCAGAATGAAGAATTACGAAACTGTTGACGGAGTCGAAAAGCTCGAAGCCGCCATCGCGCGAGTCAGAGCCGCGCAGCAAAAATTCTCGTCCTATTCTCAGAAGGAGGTCGACAAGATCTTCCTCGCGGCCGCATCTGCGGCAAATAAGCAGAGGATCCCGCTTGCAAAGCTCGCCGTTGAAGAAACAGGAATGGGCGTTGTCGAGGACAAGGTGATAAAGAACCATTACGCCTCGGAATATATCTACAACGCTTATAAAGATGCTAAAACCTGCGGGGTGATCGAGGAAGATAAGGCCTACGGAATCCGCAGGATCGCCGAGCCGATCGGCGTCATCGGCGCGGTTATTCCGACCACCAACCCGACCTCGACCGCGATCTTCAAAACTCTTATCGCCCTAAAAACCCGCAACGGAATAATCATCAGCCCTCACCCCCGCGCCAAAAAATCGACTATCGAAGCCGCCAAAGTCGTTCTCGAGGCTGCTGTCGAAGCCGGAGCGCCGGAAGACATCATTTCCTGGATCGACATTCCCTCGCTCGAAATGACCAATCTTCTGATGAAGGAGTCGGACATCATTCTCGCTACCGGCGGCCCCGGAATGGTCAAGTCGGCATATTCGAGCGGAAAGCCCGCGCTGGGCGTCGGAGCTGGAAATGTCCCCGCGGTCATCGACGAGAGCGCCGACATCATTCTCGCAGTCAACTCGATTATCCACTCAAAGACCTTTGACAACGGAATGATCTGCGCCTCGGAGCAGTCGGTGATAGTTCCCGAGAGCATCTATGACGGTGTCAGGCGCGAGTTTGCCCGCCGCGGCTGCTGGTTCCTGAAGCCCGACCAGCTCGACAAGGTCAGAAAGACAATGATAATCAACGGCGCTCTTAACGCAAAGATCGTCGGCCAAAAGGCCGCGAAAATCGCAGCTTTGGCCGGAGTAGAGGTCCCCGAGGGTACAAAAATTCTGATCGGCGAGGTTGAAAGCGTCGACCTCTCGGAGGAGTTCGCCCACGAAAAACTCTCGCCTGTCCTTGCAATGTATAAATCCAAAAGCCCCGAGGACGCCTTTGCAAAGGCCGAGCGCCTGATCGAGGACGGCGGCTACGGCCACACCGCTTCGATCTATATCGACCCCGTTGCCGCGAAGGACCGGCTCGACGAATTTTCCGAGAGAATGAAGACCTGCCGGATCGTCGTCAACACCCCCTCGTCTCAGGGAGGAATCGGCGATCTCTATAACTTCAAGCTCGCCCCTTCGCTGACACTCGGCTGCGGCTCGTGGGGAGGCAACTCGGTTTCCGAGAATGTCGGAATAAAGCATCTGCTCAATATCAAAACCGTTGCAGAGAGGAGAGAGAATATGCTTTGGTTCAGAGCTCCCGAAAAAATCTATATCAAAAAGGGCTGTCTGCCGGTCGCTCTCGGCGAGCTCAAAACCGTTATGGATAAGCGCCGCGCCTTTATCGTCACCGACAGCTTCCTCTATAAAAACGGCTATACCAAGCCGATCACCGACCGCCTCGGCGAGCTCGGGATAAATTACACCGTTTTCTCCGACGTCGAGCCCGACCCGACCCTCGCTTCGGCTAAGGCAGGCGCCGCCCAAATGCGCACCTTCGAGCCCGACTGCATAATCGCCCTCGGAGGCGGCTCGGCGATGGACGCCGCAAAGATAATGTGGGTTCTTTATGAGCACCCGGAGGCAGATTTTGCCGACATGGCGATGCGTTTCCAGGATATCCGAAAGCGCGTCTATACCTTCCCGAAGATGGGCGAAAAGGCATATTTCATCGCGATCCCGACCTCTGCCGGAACAGGCTCCGAGGTCACTCCGTTCGCGGTCATAACCGACGAATCAAACGGAATGAAATATCCTCTCGCAGACTATGAGCTTCTGCCCGATATGGCGATAATCGACACCGATTTCCACATGACCGCACCGAAGAGCCTGACCGCCGCCTCAGGAATCGACGCCGTAACCCACGCACTTGAAGCCTACGCCTCGATGATGGCGACCGACTACACCGACGGCCTCGCGCTGAGAGCCTTGAAGGTAATATTTGAATACCTGCCGATCGCCTATGAAAACGGCGGCGACATCAAGGCCCGTGAAAAAATGGCCAACGCCGCGACAATGGCGGGAATGGCGTTTGCAAACGCATTCCTAGGCGTCTGCCACTCGATGGCTCACAAGCTCGGCGCTTTCCACCATCTCCCTCACGGCATCGCCAACGCGCTTCTGATCGACGAGGTTCTCAGATTCAACTCGGCCGAAGCTCCCGCAAAAATGGGTACCTTCCCGCAGTACGACCGCCCGCACACTCTGGCGAGATATGCCGAAATCGCCGATTATCTCGGCCTCGGCGGTTCAAGCGACAGCGAAAAGCTCGAAAATCTTATAAAAGCAATTGATGAGCTCAAGGCAAAGATCGGAATAAAGCCGACGATCCGCGACTATGTTCCCGACGAAAAGGACTTCTTGGAGCGTCTCGACGAAATGACCGAGCAGGCGTTCGACGACCAATGCACCGGCGCAAACCCGCGCTATCCGCTGATGAGCGAGATCAGACAGATGTATCTCAACGCCTATTACGGCAGAACCTTCACCGAGCAGGAGGTTCCCGACGAGAGCCAGTTCAATAAATAAAGGGGGATAAAGATATGAAACTTGACAATGTTATTGCCGTCAGAAAGAACAAGACCGTCTACCGCGACGGCGACAGATGTATTAAAGTCTTCCACGAGGGTTTTTCAAAGGCCGATATCCTTAACGAAGCCCTTAACCTCGCGAGAATCGAGGGAACCGGCCTGCCGATCCCGAAGCTTTTAGAGGTTACGACCGTAAACGGCGAATGGGCGATAATCTATGAATATATAGAGGGCGAGACCCTTGCGCAGTTGATGGAAAAGCACCCCGAAAAGCGGGACGAGTATCTCAGCCAATTTGTCGATCTCCAGCTTCTTGTTCAGTCGAAGACCTGCCCGCTGCTCAATAAGCTAAAGGACAAGATGAACTCGAAGATCAGCCAGGCAAAGCTCGACGCTACGACCCGTTATGAGCTCCATACCCGCCTCGAGGGTATGCCGAAGCACAACAAGGTCTGCCACGGCGATTTCAACCCCTCGAATATAGTAATTTCAAAGGACGGCCCCTATATCCTCGACTGGTCCCACGTCACCCAGGGCAACGCCTCTGCCGACGCCGCGAGAACATATCTCTTGTTCTGCCTCAGCGGCGACACCGAGACCGCCGAAAAATATCTCAGCCTGTTCTGCAAAAAGAGCGACACCGCGAAGCAGTATGTCCAGAAATGGATGCCGATCGTTGCCGCCTCTCAGTCGGTAAAGGGCAACGAGCAGGAGCGCGAATTTCTGCTTCGCTGGGCCGACGTCGTTGATTACGAATAACTCAACGAAAATAAATTCAACACGGAGTATGATAGGTCATACTCCGTGTTTTTATATAATGTTTTATTTATACTTTCCCTATTATAACTCATTGACACCCGCCCGTCCAAGTATTAAACTTTCCTTATAGCAAAAGTTTTTGTGACAAACCGCCCCGCTCAGTCGTATTTATTGTGAAGGAAGTGAAAAGATGAACTCCGGCGCTGACAAGGAACACATAATAAAGCTTTTTGAAAAATACTACGAAAGCCTCTCAAAGATCGCGTTCTGTTATCTGAGGAGTATCCACGACGCGCAGGACGTCGCCGAGGAGGTCTTTCTGAAATATATCGAGGCCTGCCCCGAGTTTGAGTCGGAGGAGCACGAAAAAGCGTGGCTGATCAGGGTAGCGGTCAATAAATGTAAGGACCGTCTTAAGCGCTCGAAATATATCCCGCCCGAGCCGGAATATTTCAGCGCACCTTCGACCGAAAGCGTCGAAATTCTCGACGCCGTGATGTCCCTGCCCGAAAAATACCGCCTCGCGGTCCATATGTTCTATTACGAGGATATGTCCGCCGCCGAAATTGCCTCTGCTCTCGGAATAAGCGAAACTGCGGTAACTACCCGCCTTTCGAGAGCCCGCAGGCTTCTCGAACGCCGAATTTAAATATTAAAGAAGGAGGAGTTTTAATGAATATAGATGACTACAAGAGCGCGATGAACTCGCTCAGCCTCGACGAATCCCAAAAAGCCCGTTCTCTCGAAAGAATCAGCCGCGTTTCCGATTCTGCCGCCGCCCGCCCGAAAAATTCGAGGCTCCGTCTTCCGGCGGCGCTTGCGGCTGCGCTCGCTGCGGTATTTGCCTGCGCGGTGACGGTCGCCGCGGTCGGGACAGGCTTTTTCGGCCTGAAACAGTTCTTTGAAAACAGCGTTGATCGCTCCGGCGCGGATATAACGATGATCGGCGACGCCGAAGAATATGGCAGCGAGGGGAGAATAACCGCTTCCTCCGAAAACATTTCGGCGAGCATAGTCAGCACCGCCTGCGACGGCCACTATATCGTCGCGATAGTCGAGGTCGACGCCTCAGATTGCAAAATCCCCGAAGAAGCCGTGCCGATGTTCAGGCGATATTCCGACAACTTCCACGGCGGCACCGTCGGCATGACCCTTCTGTCGCGAAGCGAAAGCCTCTTTACCTACGGCTACTATAACCTCGGCTTTGCCGAGATCCCCGACTCCGGCGGCGAGATCACCCTCGGCAGCTTCGGCTGTTATTCCGACGGCGGCTATTCCGATTTCGTCACCCTTTCCGGCGAGGACATGGTCTTTGAGATCAAAAAAGACAGCCTGAATATTCTTGAATCGGTCCGTTCAACGGAATCGGCGGAAATCGAGGGAATAACCGTCGGCTTGGAGATTTCACCGCTCGGGATACTTCTTTCACTGAGCGACGACCCGACGAGCGTTTTGGGGATAGACAGGGGCGACGATTTTTCCAATCTTTATAAATTGATGGTCAATATGGCCGACGGCTCGGTTCAGGGCCTTGACTCGGGATTTTTGAGGTCTGAAAACGGCTGGATCGACCGCGAAACCGGCGGCTACTGCATATATGTCGGCTTCACCGCTCCGATCGACCTTTCAACAATCAAATCCGTCTCGTTCCACGGCGTCGAATTTGAATTTGACATGGAGGTAAACAATGAATAAGCTTAAACGAGTCTGCTGTTTTCTGCTCGCGGCTTTGGCGCTATCGTCCTGCGCCGAAATGCCGGAGAGCTTAAAGGAATCCGAAACAGAGGCGACCGCCCCCGCAGTCGTGACCGTTCCGGTTACCGACGAATCCGGCAACACAGTCGGCACCGAATCGGTCGAGTTTCAACCCGCCGAGCGCGGAGACATTGAGGCAATCCGCGCCCAGCTCGACTACGATCTTCAAAAGACCTATAAAAACATAACCGTCGAGCGTGCGAGAGCAGGCGAGGGGAGCGTCATGCCGACATATAACGTCACCGTCGGCCGCGCAGAGGATTTCGACATCTACGCCTATGCCGAATATCTCTACGGCGACAGATATGACGTTCACGACGAATCGCTTTGGACACACAAAAAGGTGGGAGACCCCTACTACGACGACGTGCCGGTGACGACCGAGCCTACAATGCAGCCCGACGGAAGTATTCTGAATCAGAACTGCATGACCTACGCGCTCGACGCATACAGGCCGACAAACAATGACGACGTGAATTTTCACCTGATAACCAACACCAAAGGCGGGACATGGGGATCTCCGGTCGGCTCAAGTCTTCCCGAAAACACCTATTACCCCGATGCGTTTGAAACCGCCGCGCAGTTTGATCTCGATTATGATGAAATACCCGCCGATCTGAGCTATAAGATGTATGACGGCGAGGAGTGGAATCTCAGAGAAGCGGTTGCGTTTGCAGAAAGCTTTTTCAATAACGAGATAGCGCCCGCCGACCCTGACAGTTTTACATATAGAGTCAAAACAGTTCAGGTGAAATCTCTCCCGCAGGATACCTACGGCTATTATTTCAAAATTCAGTTCAAGGACGAAAACGGCAACTTCTATGACGAGGACAGAAGATATCTTCGTGACAATGCCGCGATCGAAAGCGGAAACGAGTTTTTGATCGACAACTACGCCGCCTGCTGGTGCTCCGAAAAGGAATTGCTCACAAACTTCACCAAGGACTATTCCTATGACCTCGGCGACGCGACAGACTCGGGCGACAGCCTTCTGACACTCGGCGCGGCTTCGGACCTTCTTTCCGAAAAGCTCGCCCAAAACGCCAATCTCAGCTTCACCGCCGAGCTCAACTATGTTTTGGTCTGCAAAAAATACCCCTATTATGAGCTCTGGGAATATCCCGAATATTATGAAGACATGGCGGTCTCTACCTGCGACCTTCTGCTCAAGCCCTATTGGTGCTTCAGAAAGAATCTCCCGCTCAATTCCTCCGACGCGAGCAATGCGGAAACATATTTTGTCGATGCGCTCACCGGCGAAATTATCGCTATGGCCTATGGCAGAGTTGAAAGAAGGTGAACCGATGGAAAGTAAAAAAGATGTGGTTTATACAGTTACGGGATATGTTTTTGCGGCGCTGATAACGGTGATGCTCCTATTTCTGTCTCCCTGCCAAAATTTTGAGCAAAATGGCGGCACTGTTATCTTAAAATACTTCTCTTACAGCCACGAGGAGCTTCGCGAGGAATCAAACCGAAACGCCGCGCCGGATTTTTGCACACCGTCCAACCCGATGTGGTTTATAACCTTTCTGCCGCTGATATGTTCCGCGCCCTGCGTCTCAAAAACCGCCGCCGAGCTCAAAGGCAGCTACAGTTTCAGACTCTGCCGCGAGGGCGGGTTCTCAAAATACTGGAACAAGACCTTTTTTGAATATGTCCTCTCTGGCGCGGGTTCGGTGTTGGCCGGATATTTGGTCTTCTGCGCGGCGATATATCTGCACTTTCCGAAAAACTCCGAATATCTTTCGGAGTACCGGCCTGACTCGCTCGAGGAAGTGTATTTCAGTCAGGTGCCGCTACACTCTCAGCTCGGTGCGCTGTTTAACTCCCAAAACGAATACTTATACGTCCTAAACGCGGCAGTCTCGGTGTTTTTGTTTTCCGCAGCGATTTCAGCGCTCTGCCTGCTTCTCTATCTTTTAACGCAGAGCAAATATAAGGCTCTCGGTCTCCCGATGGCGGTGATGTTTGCGGTCGACGACGGCTTTTACGGGCTGTATCTTAAAGGGAATCACTTGGCGGGACTTTTATGCCCGGGCAATATGGTGCTTCGGTCCCAGATCGTTTTTAACGATTTCGGCAGAGTGGAGCTCGGTCTTGAAAACTATGAGCGCCTCGGGCTGATATATTTCCCGATCGTCCTCGGTATCACGGCGGCACTCTATCTCTTCGGCAGAAAGGCTTTCGGAAAGCGGGTGATGAATTGAAGCGCCTCGGAATTGCGTTCTCTGAATACATAAAATGGCTCAAAAACGATAAGCAGATAATCTTTCTGTTTACGCTGATCTGCCTCTATATGTTCTCTGTCACCCCGATAAAGGATTATATCGCGATGTTCGGCGAGCCGGTCAACGCGCTTGAGCCTTATCTGACCTTTATAACAAACGTCTTCTGCGTGCCGGTCATAACTCTGACCTTCGCTGTGCTGATGATAGATTTCCCCGACATCTCCGCCAACGCGACATTCGTCCTGATCCGCGCCGGCCGCGCAAAATGGTACCGCTCACAGGTCGGGTTTGTAATAATTTCAGCGGTGACAATGCTTGCGGCTCTGTTCGTCTTCGGTGTAATCGCTATTCAGCCGCAGGGCTTTGTCGGCGGCGTATGGAGCAACTCGGCGAAGCTGATCAACTCTCAGACAATGGACACGATCAACTTTCGCAGCATCAACCCGCTGAGCTATCTCGACCTCTCGGTGATGACAAACTTTTCGGTCGTCGGCGCTGTCGCGCTCGGCAGTCTGCTGACTGTCCTTCACCTGACCTTTTGCGCTCAGCTCCAGATGACACTCGCGCTAAGATTCAACCGAATAACCGGCCTCGCGGCAAATCTTCTTATGCTCGGCGCGGGTATGGCTCTGCAAATAATCGGACTGAAAATCTGCTGGCTCTTCCCGTTCGCCCACTCGACCGCCGGCAAGCACTATGACGAGCTTTTCAACGAAATGATTTTTCCGATCTGGGGTTCGGTGCTCTATCTTGTTGCCGCGAATATACTGATGTATTTCATCGGCGTCAGCGTGATAAAGCGCAAGAATCTCTCGCTGATGTCAAAGGAGGATTAGAATGATAAAAGTTGAAAATGTGTCGCTTAAAATTAAAAAAGACACGATTTTGCAGAACATAAACGTAGAATTTGAAGACGGCAAAATCCACGGAATCATCGGCCGCAACGGCTCGGGGAAAACCATGCTGATGAAATGTATCTGCGGCTTCATCAAGCCGACCGAGGGCGAAATTACCGTCGCAGGCAAGCGCATCGGAATCGACTGCGACTTTCCCGAGAGCGTCGGCGTAATTATTGAAACTCCGGAGTTTATCCCGTATTACACCGGCTTTAAAAACCTAAAGCTCCTCGCTGACATTCGCCATAAAATCACCGATGAGGACATCAGAAAGAGTATAGAACTTGTCGGCCTCGACCCCAAATTAAAGAAATCGGTTAAGAAATATTCCCTCGGTATGCGCCAGCGCCTCGGACTAGCTCAGGCAATCATGGAAAACCCCGACCTGCTCATCTTAGACGAGCCTATGAACGGCCTAGATAAAGACGGCGTCGGAGAAATGCGAAAGTATCTCCTTGACCTCAAAGCTCAGGGAAAAACAATACTGATCGCCTCACACTCCGCCGAAGACATCGACGTTCTCTGCGACACCGTCGTTGAAATGGACAAGGGCAGAATGGCAAAGGTCAGGTAACAAATCAAAAGCTCCGGAAGCTTTGGCCTCCGGAGCAATTTTTATTCTCTTGTCTGTTCGTCCAGCGTCAGATTATAAGCCGGCAGGAATTCCTCGATAAAGGTGTCCGCTTCCCGAAGCTTCATCTTTCTGATCGCTTCGAGAGTCTGCCTTTCGGCTTCGAGAAAGTCAGTGTTGCCGCTTCTTCGCTCCTCAATGCACTTTATCAGCGCCGAGAGCTTGTCCGCCGCCTTGACAAGCTCCGCGATCTGCGGGTCGCCGTCCTCCGAAAGAAGAGGGGAGTAGCCGTCCCGAAGATCCTCGGGTATCGAGCCGAGAAGCTTTTCAGCCGCCGCCTGCTCGACCCTCTTATATGCCGATTTGATCTCGGGGTCGTAATATTTAACCGGCGTCGGCAGATCGCCTGTAATGATCTCGGGAACGTCGTGATAAACCGCCGTCAGCACCGCCTTTGAGACGTCGACCGAGCCGCCGAACCGCCTGTTTCTGAGCTCGCAGAGCAGGTGAGTAATTATCGCGACTTCAAGAGAATGCTCCGCGATGTTTTCCTCGCGAGTGTTTCTCATCAGCCCCCAGCGAGAGATATATTTCATTCGCGACGTCAGCGCAAAAAAGCTGTTTTTGCTCAAAGCCCGTCTACCTCCTTTACCTCAGGCTGATATTCCTCGTTTTCGAGAGCGTAGTCGAGAACCTTTCCGTAAAAATCCGCGGGATTCATCATTATCTTGTCGGCAAGAAGCTGAGCCTGCTCGCGGTCGGGCGCAAAAAGCCTCAGATCCATCAGCGTCAGCCCGCCGTCGGTGCAGAAGACGTTTACGCTGTAACCCCTCTGCTGCTCCGAAATTGAGATCTTTACGTCGTTGTTGTTTTTGAGCTTCGCGAAGAATTTCAGCCCCGAGGAGAGAATTTTGTTTCTGAGGCTGTTCGGGACAATTGTCTTGAAGTCGTCCGCGCCGAATTTCGCGAGTTCGGTCAGAACATAGTATTCCTCGCCGTCCTGCTCCTCGAGAATTATCGTTTTCGCTTCGAGAAGCTGGTTTATCGCGTCGGTGAAAACAAAATAGTTTACGATCCCGTCGTCTGTCGCAATCTCGGTCAGCTGCATCGGCGTGATCGGCCGGTTGATCTGCCTTAAAAAATAGCAGATCAAGACCTTGACAGCGTAGGTATCGGTCAGGTTCAGCATATCCGGAGTGATATATTTATCGTAATTCACCATTTTTACACCTTCCTGATGTTTGCAAAATTGGCCATTATCTTCTTTGTGCCGACCTTTTCAAAGGCGATTTCAAGCAGCGTGTCGTTCGACATTTGCACCGCTTTCAGCACAGTTCCCTCGCCGAAGATGTTGTGAACTACCCTGTCTCCGACAGCAAAGCTCTTTCCGGTGTTCTGAGCCGGCCTTGTGCCGATTCCCTTTCCGAATCCGGAGGTCTTAGCCGCCGTCCCCGGCTGCTGCTTAGGAGTGTCGTCGACAGCCGTCCGCTCGGTTTCTTCCTTGATAAATTCCGCCGGAAGTTCGCCGACAAACCGCGAGGGCTTGTTATACTGCGTTGTGCCGAACAGCATTCTCTGCCTCGCGCAGCAGAGATAGAGCCGCTTTCTTGCCCTCGTTATCGCGACATAAGCAAGCCTGCGCTCCTCCTCGACATCTTCCTCGAGGTCCATGCTTCGTGAGCTCGGGAAGATATTTTCCTCCAGCCCGACGACGAAGACGTTGTTGAATTCAAGCCCTTTTGCGGAGTGAACGGTCATCAGCGTCACGCTGTCGGCGTCGGGGTCGAGGCTGTCGATGTCGGTATAAAGTGAAATTTCCTCCAAAAATCCCGAGAGGCTCGGCTCTTCGGCGTTCTGCGAATAGCTCAGCATCGTTGATTTAAGCTCGTTGATGTTTTCGAGCCTTCCCGCGCCCTCCTCGCCGAGCGACTGGAGCATCGCGAGATAACCGGTTTTCATCATCAGCTCGTCGAGGAGCTCGTCTAGCGGCGACGATTCCGCGGTCAGCCTCAGCTCATCGAAAACCTCCGCGAGCGCGGTGAGCTTGTTTGCAACCCGCGATAGCAGGGGATATTCCGCAGCGTTTCTCATCACCGCGACCGGCGACTCGCCGAGCCCTTCCGCGACCTGAGCTAGAAGGTCGACGCTTGCCTCGCCGATTCCGCGCTTCGGCTCGTTGATTATCCTGCGCAGCCTGAGCATATCGTTTTCGTTGTTTAAAACCGAGAGATAGGCGATTATATCCTTTATCTCCTTGCGGTCATAAAACTTTACGCCGCCGATTACCCGATAGCTGATCCCCGAGGCGACAAGCGCCCGTTCGATCGCGTTTGACTGGGCGTTCATTCGGTAGAGCACCGCGTTGTCAGACCATCTTCCGCCGTTCTTGACCGACTGATAGATCGTCTGGGCGACAAATCTCGCCTCGCCCTGCTCCGATGCGGCCTTGTAGAGAACGACTTTGTCCCCCTCGCCGCCGTCGGTCCAAAGATTCTTTCCTTTTCGCCCCTTGTTGTTCTTGATGACGCTGTTGGCGCAGTTGAGTATTGACTGTGTCGAGCGGTAATTCTGTTCGAGCCGAATCACCTTTGCGTTCTCGAACTGGTGCTCAAACGAGAGGATATTCTCGATCGTCGCCCCGCGGAATTTATAAATTGACTGGTCGTCGTCGCCGACAACGCAAAGGTTCCGCCGCTTTTCGCTCAGAAGCGACACCAGTCTGTACTGAACAGTGTTTGTGTCCTGATATTCGTCGACGAGTATGTATTTATAGAGATTCTGGTAGTGCTGCAAGATGTCGGGATAGTCCTCAAATAGCTGAACGGTCAGCAGCAGAATGTCGTCGAAATCGACTGCGTTCGCAGTTCTGAGCTTTGACTGATAAGCCTTATAAACGTCCCCGATCTTTTTCTTTCGGTAGTCTCCCGCCGACTGCAAAATATATTCGTCAGCAGTTATCTGCGACTCCTTAGCGTGGGAGATCTCGCTTAAAATCGACTTCGGTGCAAACAGCTTGTCCGACATATTGAGGTCTGCAAGGCAGGCTTTTATAACCCTTGTCGAGTCGTCGGTGTCGTATATCGTGAAGCTCTGTCCGTATCCGAGATTTTGGATCTCCCGCCTGAGAATCCTCACGCAGGCGGAGTGAAACGTCGCCGCGGTGATTCCGTTTGCCTTGTCTCCGAGCATCATTCCGAGCCGCGCTTTAAGCTCTCCCGCTGCCTTGTTTGTAAAGGTTATCGCCAGAATGTTCCACGGGTTGACGCAGTCGACCGCGACGATGTTCTTTAACCGCTCATTGTCCGATGTCTTTCCGTCGGCGTAGTCCAAGAGAAACTGTTCGTCCGCCGGGCTGACACCGGCGAAGCGGTTTTCGTCGAGATAAGCGTTGCCGAAATAGATCATGTTCGCGACGCGGTTGACCAAAACAGTCGTCTTTCCGCTTCCGGCCCCGGCGAGGATAAGAAGCGGCCCGTTGACGCAGAACACCGCCTCACGCTGTTTGCCGTTGAGGTTTGAAAAATATTTTTCCATTGCGCGGCGCTTGGCCGTCAAAAATTCTCTGTCTGTCATGTTTCCTCCGAATTTGTATTTATAGTCGTGTTTAATTCAAGCATTTTAAACTGAAAGTTTTCGGTCAACCCTTTTACAAAAGGGCTGCGAGAGTCCAGAGGCGAGTAGCCTCTGGCCGCGCCCCGCAGGGCGCGGAATTTATGCGAAACGAAGCGCAGGAGGGTAGGCAAAACAATCCGGTGAATTGTTTTGCCGTAGGGGAACCTCGCCGGGGGTCCCCTTATTTGCCTCGCGCAGGCGAGGCAAATAAAAACTATGTCTTCAGCATGGCCACATTTTTAATGTCTCCGAAGACTCCGTGTTCTATTCTACCACATTTTCAGTCCAAAAGAAACACCTTGACGGCAATTTTTTAAAAAACTTTTTTATTAAGATGCCCGAAAGGTACTGGATTTTTTTCCCCGAATGATATATAATGGTCTCATAACCCGAATAGGAGTGTGATAATTTGAAAATCCTGTCAAATAAGAAATATAACGTGATACTCAAATACGTCATTCTCGCGATGCTCGTCGCAATTTTTCTGGTCGTCGCCTTCTTCAGATGGGACACGGTAAAAAACATCTGCTCGTTTATCGTCAGAATCTTTGAGCCGATAATCTGGGGCGCCGTGATCGCGTTCATCATGAACCCGATAATGATGTCGACCGAAAAGTTTCTGAACCGCTTTATCTTCCGAAAGAAAAAGCACCCTAAGATCACAAGGGCGATCGGCGTCGTATTCGCGACATTTGTTTTTATCGCCGTCCTGCTCGCGATAATTCTCTCGGTAATTCCCGAGATAATTTCAAGCGTCCCGGGAATCTATTCCGGAATCGTCAACGAGCTTCTGCCGGGGCTAGAGACCTGGGCCAATAAAATTCTCGACGACAATCCGAGCGTTCAGCAGGTAGTTTTGAACGAGCTGTCCGATTTAAACCTGAGCTTGCAGCGAATATTCCAGGCAGTAGTACCTCAGCTTACAAATCTGCTTTACAGCCTACTCAATTTCGCCAACAGCTTCAAGAACTTTATCTTCGGAGTCATCGTCGCGATCTACTTCCTTTTCAGCAAGGAGACCCTTCAGGCTCAGGCGAAAAAGGCGATAGTCGCCAATTTCCGCGAGGAAACCTATGTAAAGATCTTCTCTATCACCTCCAGCACCAACAACGCCCTTCTGAACTTTATCTACGGAAAGGTTATCGATTCGGTCATAATCGGCGTTCTCTGCGGAATCGGTATGCTGATCTTCAATATGCCTTACGCAATGATGATCTCGATAATAATCGGAATAACCAACATCATTCCGATCTTCGGCCCGTTTATCGGCGCAATACCCTCGGCTTTCCTGATCCTGATAGCCGAGCCGAAAAAGGTGATATGGTTCCTACTGTTCATCGTCGTTCTCCAGCAGCTCGACGGAAACGTAATCGGCCCGAGGATTCTGGGTTCAAAGGTCGGCCTCTCTCCGTTCTGGATGCTCTTTGCGATTCTGGTCTTCGGCTCGATGTTCGGAATCGCCGGAATGATAGTCGGCGTCCCGCTCTTTGCCGTCGCCTATGACACCGTCGGCAAGATAATCGACTCAAAGCTTTCGGCGAAGCGTATGCCGACCGACAACGAATACTACAAAATGCAGGGTACCGACATCGGCAAGGTTCGCGACGGCGACTTGCCGCTTGAGCTTGAATCAGCCGAAGAAACTCCCGAAAACTCCGGCGAATCTCAGCCGTGATAATTATAAAAACCGTTTACTTGGAAGGAAGATAACAATGAAGCTAAAGCTTTTGGCGCTGTTTCTTGCGGCGCTGATGCTCTTTTCCGCCTGCGGAAAGCCGAAAACGCTTAAAACCGAGAGCGGTGAGCTCAAAAACCTGATAACCGCCCAAAATCCGATCATCTGGGACGACGTTCCCGACCCCGATGTAATAAGGGTCGATGACGCCTACTACATGGTCTCGACGACGATGTTCTTTATGCCGGGCTGCCCGGTCATGCGCTCCTACGACCTCGTTCACTGGGAGATAGTCTGCTATGTCTATGACATCTTGGAGGACAACGCAAAATTCAATCTTGTCGGCGAGGAAAATTCCTATTCCCGCGGGCAGTGGGCAACCAGCATACGCTATCACGACGGAAAGTTCTATGTCCTTTTCTGCGCCCTCGACCAGGGAAAGACCTATATTTTCACCACCGCCGACATTGAAAGCGGGGAGTGGGAGCGCACCGAGCTCGACAGAGTGTTCTATGACGCTTCCCTCTTCTTTGACGACGACGGCAGAGTTTATGTCGTTCAGGGAATCGGCGATGTGACGATAACCGAGCTTCTGTCCGACTGCTCCGGCGTTAAGCCGGGCGGCGTCGACCAGAAGATTCTCAATTCCGGTATCGTCGACGGACTCAGCGGCGCCGAGGGCTCTCATTTCTACAAGATCGGCGACTACTACTATCTTTTGATGATAAGCTACGCCACCTCTACCCCCGGGGTCGCCCGCTGTGAGCTCTGCTACCGGAGCAAAACGCTGCTCGGCGAATACGAGGGAAAAACGGTCCTCTGCGACCAGATGGGCTACTACGGCAGCGGCGTCGCCCAGGGCGGAATCGTCGACACCCCCGAGGGCGACTGGTATGCGCTTTTGTTCCAGGACCACGGCGCGGTCGGCAGAGTTCCCTGCCTCCAGCCGGTTAAGTGGACGGACGGCTGGCCGATGATGGGCGAAGACGGCAAAGCCGTCAAGGAGATTTCGGTCTATTCTCCCGAAAAGGAGTGGAGCGAAAGCAGCCTGATGAGCGACGACGAATTTGACAGCGAAACGAACGAGCTCTCTCTGTTCTGGCAGTGGAACCACAACCCAGACAACGGCAATTGGAGCCTGACCGAGCGCCCGGGCTGGTTCAGAATTACCACCTCCGCCGTAACAAAGGACATCTTCCACACCCGAAACGTCCTGACCCACCGCACCGAAGGCCCGACCTGTTCGTCGGAAGTAAAGCTCGATTTTTCCGGCCTTAATCCCGGCGACTTTGCAGGAATCGCCGCTTTCCAGACCTATTCCGGCGAGGTCGGCGTCTATATTTCTGACGACGGAACGCCGAAGGCCTATTTCTCGACTATAAAGCGCGGCGAGGAAAAATATATCGTCCGCGAGGAGGAGATCTCCGGCAGCGAGATATATCTGAAAATCGACTTCAATTTCTCCGAGATCAACGAGGACGGCAGCATCACGACAAACGATCAGGCCAGATTCTATTACTCCCTCGACGGCGAAAACTGGGAGAAGATCGGCAAGAGCTTTACGATGAGCTACGACCTCGACCTGTTCACCGGCTACCGCACCGCGCTCTACTGCTATTCGACCGATACTGCCGGCGGCTCCGCCGATTTCGATTGGTTCCACATAACGAAAAATTGACGGGAAACCCCGAACGGGTTCTCCGTAAACCTCTCCTGCATCGCCTGCGCATACGCTCACGCTCAAAACCGCGCAGAAACGCGGTTTTGAACTGCGGCGATTAAGGTATAAAAATCGCGGCAAAGCCCCGATTTTTATGAATTATAAATGCCATGGCAAACATGACTTTCCTGTATGCCAAAGCTCCGAAGGCTCTGCTTTCGGAGCTTTTTGCTTGTTCAGACAAATTTTATGCGAAAAATTCAAAAAATTATTGCAAAGCAACAGAATTTCTGCTATAATTTGATTATATAAAACCGATAGGGGTGAAATAATGTTTGAAGACAGCATAAAGCTCTTTGCAAAGATGATCGCCTCGTCCCGCTCGGCAGTGTTCTTCGGCGGCGCGGGCGTCTCGACCGAGAGCGGCGTAAAGGATTACCGCAGCGAGGACGGCCTCTATAATACCGTCAAGCAATACGGCGTCCCGCCCGAAACGATCCTCAGCCACAGCTTTTTCAATTCCAAAACCGACGTCTTTTACGATTTCTACTATAAGTATTTTCTAGAGTCAAAGGCCGAGCCGAACCCGGCTCATCTCGTTCTCGCCGAGCTGGAGCGCCGCGGCAAGCTCGACGCGGTCATCACCCAGAACATCGACGGCCTTCACCAGCGCGCCGGCAGCAAAAACGTGATGGAGCTCCACGGCACCGTCTACCGCTATCACTGCCAAAGCTGCGGCAGAGAAGCGCAGATGAGCGAAGTTGTCGAAGCAGGCGGAAAGGTTCCACGCTGCCGCTTCTGCGGCGGAAAGATCAAGCCCGACGTCGTTTTATACGAAGAGTCGCTCGACGAAGACGTGCTGACAAGCTCCGTCCGCGCGATCTCCGGGGCAGATCTGATGATAGTCGGCGGCACCTCTTTGGCTGTATATCCCGCTGCCGGGCTTTTAAGATATTTCCGCGGTAAAAATATGGTTTTAATAAACCGCGACGAGACCCCTTATGACGGCCGCGCAAATCTTATTTTCAGAGAAAAGATAGGCGTCGTAATGAGCGCCGTATTAAAAGAACTGGACAGCAAGGAGGATAGAAATGCCTGATATTTCGGAATTAAAGGACCAAATCTGCGATGTGTGCCACAAGATGTGGCAGCTCGGCTGGGTCGCCGCCAACGACGGAAACGTCTCGGTCAAGCTCGAGGGCGGCCGCTTTCTCGTCACCCCGACCGGCATCAGCAAGAGCTTTATCCCCCCGGAAAAGCTGCTGATAATCGATTCTTCGGGTAATATTCTCGAAGGAGCCGAGGGCTATCGTCCGTCGAGCGAGATAAAAATGCACCTTCGCTGCTACGAAAAGCGCGAAGACGTCGGCGCGGTAGTCCACGCTCACCCGCCGACCGCGACCGGCTTTGCAGTCGCCCACCGCCCGATGGATATGTATAACATGATCGAGGACGTCGCCGCGATCGGCTCCGTACCGCTGACGCCCTACGGAACTCCCTCGACCTCCGAGATCCCCGACGCGATCGAGCCATATCTCAATGAGCACGATGTCCTGCTGCTTGAAAACCACGGCGCGCTGACAATGGGCGCCGATGTGATGACCGCCTATTACCGAATGGAGAGCTTGGAGCTTTGGGCGAAGATCACCCTCAACGCGATACTTCTCGGCGGAAGCTATGACATCAGCCGCGAGAACATCGACAAGCTGATAAATCTCCGCTCCTATTACAAAATCACCGGCAAGCACCCGGGATATAAAAAATATCCGCGCAGAGAGAAAAGCGAGCCGACAGATAAATAAAGCCGTAAGGCATAGAATAAAAAAGGAGGAGCAAAAATGTTATATCCGAAAATAGGAATCCGCCCCGTAATCGACGGCAGGTGGGGAGGAGTCCGCGAAAGCCTTGAGACTCAGACAATGAACATGGCCCGCAGCGCAGCCGCTCTGATATCCGAAAAGCTCAGATATCCCGACGGAACGCCGGTTCAGTGCGTAATAGGCTGCACCACGATCGGCGGGGGAGCGGAAGCCGCCAAAGTCGCCGAGCAGTTTTCAACCGAAAACGTCGTCGCGACCCTTTCGGTGACTCCCTGCTGGTGCTACGGAACCGAGACCTTCGACATGGATCCTAACACGATAAAAGCGGTCTGGGGCTTTAACGGAACCGAGCGTCCCGGCGCGGTATATCTCGCCGCGGTAATGGCTGCGCACGCTCAGCGCGGTCTGCCCGCATTCGCAATCTACGGGCATGACGTTCAGGACGCTGGCGACACTTCAATTCCCGAAGACGTCGCCGAAAAGATACTTTTGTTCGCAAAGGGCGCAGTCGCCGCCGGGTGGATAAGAAACAAGGCTTATGTCAATATCGGCGCTGTCGCGATGGGTATTGCCGGAAGCTACTGCGACGCAGATGTGATGCAAAAATACTTCGGCATACGCGCCGAATGGGTGGACGAGGTCGAGATTCTCCGCCGCATAGCCATAGGCATATACGATCACGACGAATATGAAATGGCGCTCGAATGGGTCAAAAAGAACTGCCGCGAGGGCTTTGACTGCAACGCCGGCAAGAACCTCCCCGAGGTCATAACCCGCTCGAAGGTCGTCGACCCCGGCAAGGACTGGGAGTTTGTAGTAAAAATGACCCTAATAATGAGGGATATACTCTACGGCAACCCGAAGCTCGACGAAATGGGCTGGCACGAAGAGGCTCTCGGCCGCAACGCTGTCGCCGGAGGCTTCCAAGGGCAAAGACAGTGGACCGACTGGCTCCCGAACGCCGATTTCTCCGAGGCTATCCTCGCCTCGACTTTTGACTGGAACGGCGTTAAATCACCGACCCCGTTCGCTACCGAAAACGACACCTGCAACGGCATTTCAATGCTGCTCGGAACCTTAGTCTCCGGCTCCGCGCCCTGCTTCCACGATGTCAGAACCTACTGGAGCCCCGACGCCTGCGAGAGAGTCACCGGCAGACGCCCCGAGGGTGTCGCCGCAAACGGCTTTATCCACCTAATCAACTCCGGTGCGACCGCTCTTGACGGCTCCGGCGCTAGTAAAAACGCCGCAGGCGAGGGCTGCATGAAGCCTTTCTGGGAGATGACCGAGAGCGACATTTCGGCCTGTCTCGCTGCGACCGACTGGTGCCGCGCCAACTACGAATACTTCCGCGGCGGCGGATTCTCGAGTCATTTCAGATGCCGCGCCGAAATGCCGGTTACAATGCTCCGGTTCAACATCGTCCAGGGCGTAGGCCCGGTTATCCAGATCGCCGAGGGCTGGACCGCCGATCTTCCCGACGAAATCCATAAAGCGATCGACCCGAGAACCGACCCGACCTGGCCGACGACATGGTTCTGTCCGCGCCTGACCGAAGAGGGTGCGTTCAAAGATGTTTACAGCGTAATGGCCAACTGGGGCGCGAACCACGGAGTGACCGTCTACGGCCATGTCGGCGCAGAGCTGATAACCCTCGCCTCGATGCTGAGGATTCCCGTTTCGATGCACAATGTTCCAAAGGATAAGGTCTTCAGACCCCATTCCTGGGCGAGCTTCGGCACCGAAGACAGCCAGGCAGCAGATTATTCCGCCTGCAAAACATACGGGCCTTTGTACCGATAAACAAAAAAATCAAGCGCCGCAGTACATCTGCGGCGCTTTTGCTGTGTCGTTTATTCCGTAACGCTCTCTGCCTCGGGAGCGTTGATATATCTGCTCGCCTGGGTCGAGAACAGTTCGTAATAGATTCCCTCTTTTTTCATCAGCTCTGCGTGGTTGCCGACCTCGGCGAGAACGCCGTTTTCAAGAACAAGTATCTTTGTCGCAACCGTCGCGCTCGAAAGCCTGTGCGAAACGAAGAAGGTCGTCTTATCCTTGCGGAGCCGGTCGAACTGGTTGAAGATCTCCTGTTCGGCGATAGCGTCGAGAGAGGCGGTCGGCTCGTCGAGAATCAGAACGTCGGAGTCGGAATAGAACGCCCTCGCGATCGCGAGCTTCTGCCACTGTCCGATCGACGGCTCGATTCCGTTCATCTCGAATACACGCATCAGCGGAGTATTATATCCGTCGGGCAGCCGGGTGATAAAGTCGTGAGCCGCGCTTGCCTGAGCGGCCTTTTTGGTCTCGTCCTCGTTCATCGGCTTTGAGATCTCGCCGAAAGCGATATTTTCGTTGACCGTAAAGGCATATTTTCCGAAGTCCTGGAATATTACTCCATACATATCGTAGAGCTCGTCGGTGTCATACATTCTGATGTCCTTGCCGTCGAGGAGGATAACTCCCTGAGTCGGGTCATAAAGTCGGGTCAGCAGCTTTAAAAGCGTCGTCTTTCCCGCGCCGTTGAGGCCGACGAGAACTACCGTGTCGCCCGGGTTGATCACAAAGCTGATATTTTTAAGAACGTCTCTCTGAGTGCCGGGATACCTGAACGATACGTCCCTGAATTCGATCGTGTGGCCGATATGGCGCTGAACGTGAAGAGGCTCCGCGACAGACGGGACAATGTGCTTCTTCTCGTTCATGAAGACGATCATATTGTCGATAAAGAGCGTGCCTTCATAGATGCTCGAGCTCGTAGCGACAAGCCCCGCGACGCAGTTGGCGATCGAGGTCAGCGCTCCGGTATAGAGCGAATAGTCGCCGATCTGTCCGCTGCCGATGGTGACGGTATAGGCGATGAAGAAGAACAGCGCGCAGTTGACCGCAGTTGTGACCAAAGATATCGCGATATTCCAGATTCCCTCGACGGTGATCAGATGCTTGATTCCGGCGAAATATTTCTGAAACACCTTTTTGTAGTTGAAGATAAAGGTGTCGGAAAGCCCGAAAAGCCTGATCTCCTTGACCATGTCCTTGTTGACGAGCATATCCGAATAGTAAGACATCTGCCTGCGCTCCTTTGAATGGCGGCGCATATAGCTGAAGTTCTTGCGGCGATAGGAGAAGGTGATTATCGCGCTCGGAACCGAGAGGATTATCACTATCAGCGGCGCGAACCAAGCGACCGCGGCGAGGATAACGATAAAGCTTATCGCCGAGATCGCGGTGCTGACGATTCCGAAGGTCGAGCGAATGACCTCGATCGGTCGGGATCCCGCTTCGCGGTTGGCGTTCTCGAATTTCTCATAGAACTCCGGCATATCGAAGGAGGCGATGTCGATCTCTTTCGCCTTGTTCATAATCTTGCATTTGACGTGATTGGTGACTATTTCGCTCGACGTTCTTGTGATGATGTTGCTGAGCGCGTTGATCAGGTTGACAAAGAACATATAGCCGAACTGCAAAACCATCGCCGGCAGAAGATATGTGGTGATCTGCCCGACGTCGGTCGTTCCCATTGAGAGAACTCCGGCGATGTGATTTAAAAGGTTTGCCGAGATATAGGCCGAGATGACAGGCGAAACGCCGTTGAATACCGCCATGAATACCATCATCATCAGCAGCGACTTTTTTGCCTCCCAGACCAGCCTGATTATGTAGGTCAGTCTGAAGAAGAAGCCGCCGAACAGCCTTTTGAGATATCCCGGAACCTCCTTGATGCTTTTGGGCGGCGGTTCCTTGAGCTTGTCGTGCATACCTCCGCCCAGCGGGCCCCAGAAGCCCATTGGTGAAAATGCTGCCATGTTTGTTTCCTCCTATATAAATACAATATTTAACAGATTAAAGCTTGAAGCACTTCTGAATAGCCTTTAAGCTCCCGAGCACAAGAACCGAGCTCTCGGTGTCGAGAAGAGTGTCCGCAGTGACATTCATATTGAGCTTTCCGAGATCGCGCACTCCGAGAATATTGATCCCGTATTTTTTTCTGACGTCGAGCTGGCCGATCGTCTTGCTGTACCACTCCTCCGGGATCGCAAGCTCGAATATCGAATATCCGTCGTCGAGCTCGATATAGTCGAGAATCGAGTCGGAGGTGCATCTGATCGCGGTCCATGCGGCGAGCTGCTTTTCGGGGTAGACGACCTCGTCGGCGCCGTTTCTTAAAAGAAACTTTTCCTGAACCCCTCTCGAAGCTCTCGCGATGACCTTTTTAGCGCCGAGCTCCTTTAAAAGAGAGGCGGTTTCGAGCGAGTTCTGAAAATCGTCGCCGATAGTGACGATGCAGGCGTCGAAGTTTCTGACCCCTAGCGACTCTAAAAATTCCTTGTTTGTGCTGTCTCCGATCTGCGCGCTGGTGACAAACGGCAGAGCCGCGTTGACCCTTTCCTCACTGATGTCGACCGCCATTACCTCGTGCTTCATCCCGTAGAGAGACCTCGCGATATGCGAACCGAATCTTCCGAGTCCGATCAATAATATGGATTTCATTTCAATCACTTCTCCTTAACCGATAGTCAATTTTTCCTGTGGCAGACGCGCAGTGTTGCCCTGAGTTCCGGAAAGCGCCGCGAAGATAAGCGTCAGCCCGCCGACTCTGCCGAGATACATCAAAAGAATCAGTATCGCCCGAGAAAGATGCCCGAGCGTCGGGGTGATCCCGAGAGTCAGCCCGACAGTTCCGACCGCCGAGCCGGTTTCAAACAGACAGGTCAGCAGCGGCAGCTCCTCGACTCTGCTGATAATAAATCCTCCGCCGAGAAACAGAGTAATATACATCACCAGTATCGTCGCCGCGCTTCTTATTGCGCCGTCCTCGACCCTTCGGCCGAAGAAATGGGTGTGCTCCCTCCTGCGGAAGACCGATACCGCCGTCGAGACCAAAACCGCAAGGGTGGTGGTCTTCATTCCGCCGGCAGTCGAGCCGGGTGAGCCGCCGACCAGCATCAGCAAGATCATGACTGCGATCCCGGCTTCGCTCAAAAGCGTCAGGTCTGCGGTATTAAATCCCGCCGTTCTCGTCGTGACCGACTGGAAAAGCGAGCTCAGAATCCTTGTGCCGAGCCCTTCTCCCGAAAATTCACAGAAGAAGAAATAAATTGCCGGCGCGGCGATCAGTATTCCCGATGTCGCGAGAATGACTTTGCTCTGCATTCTGTAACGTCTGAGCCGGAATTTGTTCGTCCTGATGTCGTCCCAGGTCAGAAATCCGATTCCTCCGATTATGATAAGAGCCATTATGACTATGTTGATAAGCGGATTTCCCCGGAAATATGTAAGCGAGGAATACTGCTCCTTTGCGCCCATCAGGTCAAAGCCCGCGTTGCAAAAAGCGGAAACAGAGTGAAAAACGCTGTACCACAATCCTTTTGCGATTCCGAACTCGCGGCAGAACACCGGCGCCATCGCCGCCGCGCCCAAAAGCTCGATGACCGCAGTCGTCTTGATTATAAAGCCCGTCAGCCTGACGATCCCGCCGATCTGGTGGGCCGAGATCGCTTCCTGCATTGTGCTGCGCTGTTTAAGGCTGATCCTTTTTCCTGCCGCCGAGCTGATCGCAACGGCGATTGTGACGATCCCCATTCCGCCGACCTGAATCAGCCCGAGTATCACCGCCTGCCCGAAAGCCGACCAATAGGTCGCGGTGTCCTGAACAATAAGTCCGGTGACGCAAACTGCCGAGGTCGCGGTGAAAAGCGCGTCGCCGAAGCTCGCGCCGCCCTCGCCCCTTGTCGCGAAGGGGAGCATCAGAAGCAGAGTTCCCAATAGAATAAAGGCCGCAAAGCCGAGAATAATTATCTGCGCAGAGGTGATTTTTCTCAAATAAAAGCCTCCGATCATTGTGCATAATCATAGATATTATACCTCTTCCTTTTAAAGATTGCAAGCAAAACCGCAAAATTTTTGACCCTGACTCAGCTAAAAATTTATAAAATCTTCCTTTATGATATGGACAACGGGGGAGTATATGTGATATAATCAATCCTGACAATATTTTAAGAATATTTTTTTAGGAGGAATTTAAATGCTTAAAGTAATATCAACCGAAAAGGCTCCGAAGGCGATCGGCCCCTATTCACAGGCTATCGCCGCAGGCAACACCGTCTACACCTCCGGCCAGATACCGCTCGATCCGCAGACGGGCGAGGTCGTCGGCCGTAACATCGCCGAGCAGGCCGAGCGTGTAATGCTAAATCTGAAAGCGGTACTCGAAGAGGCAGGGGCGTCCTTCGACTCAATAGTCAAAACCACCTGCTTCCTCGCCGATATGGCCGACTTCGCAGAGTTTAATTCCGTCTACGGCAGATATATAACCTCCGCCCCCGCGAGAAGCTGCGTCGCGGTCAAAGCTCTGCCGAAGGGAGTTCTTGTCGAGGTCGAGGCCGTTGCGATAAAGGGTGAGTAATATGAAGATCACACATTGTAAAGTCAATCATCTTGTCAATCCGCTCGGCTTTCATATCGAGCGCCCTGTATTCAGTTGGCAGGTCGAAGAAGCGTCCGGCAGCCGCCAGACCGAAGCAAAGATAATCGTAAAGTCTGACAGCTTGACAGTCGCCGATACCGGCTGGGCTCAGCTAAGCAGCCTCGCTGCACCTGTCGAAATAGGCCTGACCCCAAGAACACGTTACAGTTGGCGGGTCTATGCCAGAACCGACGCCGGAGAGGAGGCCGAGAGTGAAGAAAACTTCTTCGAAACCGGCAAACTCAGCGAACCGTGGCTCGCCTCCTGGATCGGCTGCGACGACTCCGAGCCCCGGCACCCGATATTCAAAAAGCAGATCGAGCCTAAAGGCGATGTAGCTTCCGCAAGGCTCTATATCTGCGGTCTCGGGCTCTATGAAGCATATTATAACGGCGAGCGCATCGGCGACGAATACCTCGCTCCCTACTGCAACAACTATTTCGAGTGGGTCCAGTATCAGACCTACGACATAACCGAGCAGCTTAAGAACTCCGGAACGCTCAGCGTTCTTCTCGGAAACGGCTGGTATAAAGGCCGCTTCGGCTATAAAATGCGGAAAAAGCCCTACTACGGCGACAGTTGGAAGCTTATCGCCGAGGTTCATATCGACTACGCCGACGGCAGCAGCGAGGTGATTCCGACCGACGAGAGCTGGACTGTCGAGCGCTCCGATATAACCTTCTCCAACCACTATGACGGCGAGCACCGCGACAGCACCTTAAAGCCCGTCGAGCCGGTCAGAGCGGTCAGAACCGACCCGCCTGAAGGACGCCTTGAGGAACGCCTCAGCCTGCCGGTCAGAATTGTGAAAGAAGTGCCTGTAAAGGAGATTATCTTTACTCCAGCGGGTGAGACAGTCCTCGACCTCGGCCAGAACCTTACCGGAATTTTCCGCCTGAAGGTCGATGCACCCGCCGGAACTCAGGTTCGTCTGCAATTCGGCGAAATTCTCCAGAACGGCTGCTTCTACCGCGACAATCTGCGCACCGCTAAGGCGGAGTACATTTATGTCAGCGATGGCAGCCCGACGACGGTCGTCCCTCACTTTACATTTTTCGGTTACAGATATGTAAAGGTAGAAGGCTTGCCGGAAATCAAGCCAGAGGACTTCACCGCCCTTGTCCTCTGCTCCGATATTGAGGACACCGGTTATATCTCGACCGGCAGCGAAAAGGTGAATAAGCTCCTTAGCAACATCAGGTGGGGACAGCGCGGCAACTTCCTCGACGTTCCGACCGACTGCCCTCAGCGCGACGAGCGAATGGGCTGGACCGGCGACGCCGAAGTCTTTGCTCCGACCGCCTGCTACCAGACCGGCAGCTGCGCTTTCTTTGAAAAATACCTCTACGATATGTCGACCGAGCAGCCTGCATATAACGGCGGCGTTCCGGTCGTAATTCCCTCCTTCGGCGACACCACCGTCGCCGCGGCATGGAGCGACGCCGCCTGCATAATCCCGACCGTTCTCTATAACTTCTACGGAGACATCTCGATCCTCGAGCGCTGCCTGCCCTCGATGATGTCCTGGGTCGACTATGTGACCCGCCTCGAGGCCGACGGGGGCGAGTGGAGCCGAAAGTTCCACTATGGCGATTGGCTCGCGCTCGACTTCTCGCCCGGCTTCGACCCGTTCGACGACCGCCAGGGCGGTACCGACACCGCCTTTATCGCGAAAGTATATTACCTTTACAGCTCCCGCCTGACCGCAAATGCGGCGAAGCTAGTCGGCCGCGAGGAGGATTTCAAACATTATTCCTCCCTCGCCGAAAGGCTTTTGAACGAAATTCGCGCCGAATACTTCACCTCGACCGGCAGAATCAGCATTCAGACCCAGACCGCTTATCTTCTCGCGCTGCGCCACGGCCTTTCGACCGACCCCGAGAGAATGAGGCGCGAGCTGGTCAGAAGAATTTCGCTCGACGGTGGAAAGCTCAGAACCGGCTTCATCGGCACCCCGCTTCTCTGCGAGGAGCTTACAAAGGCCGGCAGCGCCGACCTCGCCTATTCGCTTCTGATGAACGAGGAATACCCCGGCTGGCTGTTTGCGGTTAATCTCGGCGCAACGACTGTCTGGGAGCGCTGGAACAGCGTTCTCGAGGACGGCAGCATCTCCTCGACCGGAATGAACAGCCTCAACCACTATGCCTACGGCTCGATCGCCCAGTGGATATATGAGCGCTGTGCGGGGATTTCGCCCGCCGAGCCCGGCTTCAAAAAGGCTTATCTGCGGCCGATTCCCCACAGAGCCCTCGGGCATCTCGAAGCCGAATACCGCTCTGCCGCCGGACTTTGGAAGGTAAGCTGGAAGATTGAAAACGGCGAGACCGAGGTTAAAATCGAAGTACCGTTCGACTGCGAGGGCCTTCTGACCCTGCCGTCTGAAAATGTCCTCTCCGATAACCTCCCCGCGTCAGAAAATGGCGTCATTACTCTCAGCCCGGGCAGATATTCGTTCAAATATTAAAACCGACTCTTGGTTTTTCCTAGGACTTCGGCCTGTCTCTATCTCAACCATGTTAAAAAAATAAAAATCGGGGCTTTGCCACTCTGACATAAGAAAACAAAGGTACCCGGCGGGTACCGCGAAGCGCCGCATAATCGCGCAAAGCCGTCAAATTCCAGGCGGCGGCTCGCACGCACTACTTTATGTAATGCAAGAGCCGCCAACGACGAAGTTGGCGGTTTTGCGGTCAGATTATGCGGATTTGTTTTCTTGTGTCAGAGCGGCTTTTGCCTCGATTTTTATACCTTTATCGCCGCAGCCCCTAAACTGCGCTTTTGCGCGGTTTAGGTGCGTGAGCGTATGCGCAGGCGATGCAGGAAAGGGTTACGGAAAACCCGCGCGGGGTTTTCCGTCAAAGGCTGTCGAATTATTTTCGACAGCCTTCGGCCCTCGAGTTTCCTCGAGGGCCTTTTGCTTTAACATTTCTTTTCCAGCTTTTCCGTTACCGCCTTAAACCAGTCCTTGTCTCTCCACCTGTCGAACGCGCCGTCGTCGAGACCGCGGCCGTCGATGCCGTGCAAAAGTCTCTCACAGATGCTTTCGGTCGAGCTGCGGGTGATGTCTTTCTGCGTCCACTCAATGCCCTCGCCGAAAAGGGTTCCGCGGTAGGTGAATTTTTCGGGCAGGCTGTCAAAGTCAATCGCGCACTTCGCCGCCGCTTCAAGGTGATATCTCGCCTTTTCCTCGTCGTTATGCAGGTTTGAATAGAGCTTTGCGAGCCAGTAGTGCCGCATATAGATTCTGCAGTTATAAAACCCGTAGAACCCGTCGTCAAAGATCACGTCCGCGAGCTTCAAATAAACCTCGTGCAGCTTGATATAGTGCTCGTAGTCGCCCTTGTTGAACACGCAGAGGTTATAGAGGTCCATAGCTGCAAGCTCAAAATAAGTCAGTATGTTGTTGCAGGCAATATTCTTGCCCCTTTCTCTGTCGCCTCTATTTGCGCAAAGGTCACAGAGAAGCCTGTTTGTTGTAATATAAACGTCCGGCAGGGTGTTTATTAGCTTCTCGGCCTCGTCGAATCTCTCTTCACACATGAGATTGAGCACTAAAATCTGCGTTGCCGATTCGCGCTGTGCGCTGTCTGTGGATTCGCGAAGAATGCGCTCCGCAAGCTCAATCACTTCGTCGCTTGAGCCTTCCGGGCTGGTGTGAAGGCTTTGCATCAGCTTCGTGAGACATTCAAGGTTGTTCGGAAATTCCGCGACGGCGCGCCTCCAGACCTCGTCACGCTTTTCGGCTTCGCCGGTGCGGTCATACTGTGCGCTTTCCGCCTTATATTCCTCGATTCTCTCGCGCTTTTTGATCTCTCCGACGCCCAAAAGGTCGTCGACTGTGACGTTGTAATATTCCGCAATCGGGGGGATCAGCGTCAGGTCGGGATAATTCTCGCCGCGCTCCCACTTTGATACGGTCTGGTGGGTGACTCCGAGAAAATCGGCTAGGTCGTCCTGAGTATTTCCCTTCGAGATGCGGAGCGACTGTAAATTCTTGTCTAAAGTAATGTTCATTCCGATTCTCCTTTTTTTAAAAAATTATCTGAAACCGGGCCCTGTTTCTGATTTAATTATATCTTTCCGGAAACTAAAGGTCAATAACGCCGTCCGCCACTTCTGCGCGATTTTTTCGCGGCTAAGTTGCAAATAAATCTTTCCGAAATGATATTTATTCACTACTTGAAAGATACGCCGCGTTGTGCTATACTTAAAGAAATATTTTACTTGGAGGTATAACGGTATGAATATGTTCAAAAGGGGACTTTCTCTGCTGCTTGCCCTGCTGATGATTTTGACTCTTGCGTCCTGCGGCGAAGCGGAGCCCGAAAAGATAAGGGACGACGAGCTCTTTTTGCCAGATGTGACCGGCGCTCAGTGGGGCGACGAGGTTAAAATCGACGCTTCGATCGAGCATCAGACAATTCAGGGCTTCGGCGGAATCAACTACCCCAACTGGATCGACGATCTGACTCAGGAGCAGCGCGAAACCGCCTTTAAAAACGGCGAAGATCAGCTTGGTTTTACAATTCTCAGAATCTCGGTCGACCCGAATAAAGCCAACTGGGAAAAGGAGCTTGAGACCGCGAAATATGCTCAGGAGCAGGGCGCTCTGATCTTTGCGTCGCCCTGGAACCCGCCTGAGGACCTCTGCGAGCGCTTTAACCACAACGGCAACTCCAACGCAAAGCGCCTTCGTCATGACAAATACGCCGAATATGCCCAGCACCTCAACGATTTTGTTACATATATGCGCGAAAACGGCGTCGAGCTCTATGCGATCTCGATCCAGAACGAGCCCGACTATGCCGACGAGTGGACATGGTGGTCGACCGAGGAAATAATGGACTTCATCAAGAACTACTCCGACGTCATCGACTGCCGGCTGATGAGTCCCGAGGCGTTCCAATACCGCAAGGACTTCTACAACGCGATCTTAAACGACGAGGAAGCCCTCTCGAAGATCGACATTTTCGGCACCCACTTCTACGGCACCCAGAAGCGCGACATGGCTTTCCCGCTCTTTGAGGAAAAAGGGGAGGGCAAAGAACTCTGGATGACCGAGGTCTATGTCCCGAACAGCGACAACGACGCCGATCTCTGGCCGGAAGCAATAGAAGTCGCGGTAAATATGCACGACGGCCTCGTCACCGGCAATATACAGGCTTATGTTTGGTGGTATATCCGCCGGTTCTACGGCCCGATGAAGGAAGACGGAACGATCTCGAAGCGCGGCTATATGATGGCCCATTTCTCGAAGTTTGTCCGCCCGGGATTTGTGAGAATCGAAGCGACCGAGACCCCCGCCTACGGCGTCAGCGTTTCGGCTTATAAGGGCGACGGCGAGATCGTCATCGTCGCGATCAACCACACTCTCAGCAGCTATGCCCAGACCTTTGACCTTTCAAACACCGACGATTTTGAATATATCGAGGCATATACCACCAACTCCCTCGAAAATCTCGCCCGAACCGGCAACGTCGCCCACAGCGGCAGCACCTTTGACTACGTCCTCCCGCCCGAGAGCGTTACGACCTTCGTAATATCCACCGCTCAGCCCGCCTCAGCGGAGTGACAGGGCGATGCGGGCGAATAGGCGATCGACTATATGACGCGATAAATCATTATTTGTACGGGTGAGTGAAAGTGGTTACAAAACATATTATAGTCCTGCCCTATGATAAGGTCTGGGAACAGAATTATATAAAAATAAAAGATGAGATTCAAAATGCTCTTGGCAAATTGTCTCTGGGTATTGAGCATGTTGGCAGCACTTCTGTGCGAGGTCTATCTGCAAAACCAATCATTGATATTGACGTTATCATAAGAGATTACTCTTTGTTCAATGACGCAGTTGCCGCCTTGAATAGTATTGGTTACCGCCATGAAGGAAATCTCGGCATTATCGGGCGGGAAGCGTTCGATTATGACGGTAAAGATCATTTGCAGAAACACCATTTATATGTTTGTCCACAAGATTCTGCAGAACTAAAAAGGCACATTGCTTTTAGGGACTATTTGCGTTCCCATCCCGAAGCTGTATGTGAATACAGCCGCGTCAAAGAAGAAGGGGCAGCGCTCTATCCGTATGATATGGAGAAATATATCGAACACAAGTCTCCGTTTATCGAGAGAATATACAGGGAAATAGGAATATGGTAAATTCCGATTTATACTCAAAAAGCAGACGCCCGCGTCTGCTTTTCTTTTACACTCTTTTTTCGATTACCCTATATGCCGGGCGGTAGGCGTTTCGGTATGCCTCGCTGTGCGACACTGCCGGAAATCCCGCGCTTTTATATTTCGCGAGATATTTTCCGAGCTCCCGCTTCGTGAACCCGAACCCGATCCTCTCGGCTTCGCACCAAAGCGCCGAAAGCTTTTCAATAAAGATTTCCGGGTTCCCTCTGTGTCTTTCCGCCGAGGCGACAAAGTCGCGGTTGAGCTTTTCGAGCGGATATTCCCCGAGATCCAGCGCCGCGAGATTGACTCTGACGATCCCGTTGCCGATATCCTCAAAAAGCTCCGCGCCGGGCGATTTCTCGACCTGCTCATATTCCAGCCTCAGCCGTCTGAGTCTCTGCTCGGGGTCTTTGATCAGGTGTCCGCCGCCGAACTCGTTCTGATAGATCAGCTTGACGGCGTCCTCCGGTCTCATCAGCGGATATTTTTTTGCGTGTATTTTAAGTATCTCAATAAGCTCCATATTCACCTTAAATTCTGCAATCCGACTTCTGTTTTCTGTTTTTTAAAGCAGCGCCCCGAGATCCCCGAGGCGCTTGAATCATTCAGAAAATGTTTTTCAGGAAGTTGTATATGCCGCTCTTGATAGCCGTCGCATCGTGATCCGCGCCGGTTATCTCATACCAGACATGCTCGGTCTTGTTTGTGTCAAAGATCTCGTGATAGCTCAGCGGGAACTTTCCGACAACGCTGTCGTTGGTGCCGCAGCAGACCATCAGCAGCGCCGGCTTATAATCCTTGCCGTCAAAGGTCAGCTCCTTTTCCTCGAGCTGCCCGGGGTGGGTCATCGCCCAGTCCTGTCCGGGGGTGAGCCCGGGAGCAGGGGAGATCGCTCCGACGTATTTAAAGAGATCGGGGCGGGAAAGCCCGATGAAAAGCGTCTCTCTGCCGCCCATCGAGAAGCCGCAGATCGCGGTGTTGTCCCTGCCGGTCAGTACGGAATAGTTTTCCTCGATATAGGGCATCAGATCGTCGACGAGGTCGTTGATGAAGTTGTCATAAGGAAGAACCGATTCCGGGGTAAAGGCGGGCTGCTGAGCCGGGTCGCTCGAAGCGTACATATTCGGATAGACGATAATCATTTCCTTCGCAAGGCCGTCGGCGGCAAGGTTTCCTAGTATCTCGGGGATCTTGAAATTCGGGTCGGTCATCGAGTTTTCGTCGCCGAAAATTCCGTGCAAAAGATATAAAACCGGATATTTTTTAGTTTCGTCATAATCCGCAGGCAGAAGGATATTAAAGCCTCTGTCCCTGCCGGTCGTTTCGGAGTGATAGGTCTCGTGAGAAAGCGTGCCGTATTTGACTCCGTCGCGGGTTTCGGTGATTTCGTCGGGGCAGAATTCCGTGACCTCCATATTTTCCATTATATCGACCTCCTCTTCGGTGTTTGCGCCGTCGGCGCCGACGGGAGAGCCGGCGTTTTCGCCGCCCGAGCAGCCTGCTAGCATCATTGCCGCGAGTATAACTGTAAATAATCTTTTCATGATTTTCGCCTCACGTTATTTGAAGAAGACCTGAAGCGCGTTATAGAGGTCGAGCTGCCAGGCGTTCATATCGTGAACTCCGCCGGGGATAACGACAAAGTCATAGTTTTCGCCGACAACGAGCTGAGGGCAGAGCGCCTCCGCCTTTTCCATAATGTCGCGGTGCTCGGCATAAGCGATATCCTTGTCGCCGTTGCAGCAGAGCATAAAGTCTAAAGAAAGTCCCTTTGCTTCGCCGTCGGCTAGAGTTTCGCAGATTCTGCGGACTTCGGTGTTGTGATCTCCCATCGGGCCGCAGCAGCCGGAAAACGGGCCGTACCACGAGAACAGGTCGAAGTTGTTATAAAGCGCCGCGCGGTATGTAGTCATCGAGCCGAGCGAAAGGCCGGCGAAAGCGCGGCGATTTCTTGTCGCGACGAGATTCTCTTCCGAAACGTCGCCGCAGGCATAGGTCGAAAACTCCTTTTCGACCGCAGGGATCAGATCCTTGCGGAGTTCAGATTTAAAGTGCTCGGTGATGTCGACAGATGTTCTGAGCGAGGGGTCGTTGCGGTAATATGTCGGTGTGACAATGATGCAGGGCTCGCAGAGCTTGTCGGCAAACATATTGTCGAGAATAGTGACCGTTTCGGGGAACATCTTGAACCACCAGTCCTCGTTGACTCCGCCGCCGTGCAAAAGATAGACTATGTCATATTTTTTCTCGGGGTTGTAGCCGTAAGGAAGATATACCCACGCGCCCTTGTGGAGCGGCTTGCTGTCGGCGTCATAGGTTTCGGTGTCGTATTCAAAACGGCGTACCTCTCCTTTTAGCGGCTGCTCGCGGAGCATATTTTCCGGCAATTTCAAAGCATAATTCATAGTTCCAAGTCCTTTCTGTTGAGATTTATAATCATATTATACGAAACATTCCGTCGGATTTCAAGTGTTTTTCATTCAATCTTATATATTCTCAATTATATATGACAAATGGCAAACTGTTCCCGAAAAAGCGGCCCGATTTGTATTCCTGTGTCAGAGCGGCTTTAAGCGCAAAAATTTCTGACGGGTATTGAAAATCTCTGAAAAGTGGTGTAGAATAAAAGGTGAAATTTACCCGGAACGGAGTGACTGATATGTTAGTAAAAGGTACATATTTTCAGAACGACGAAGCCCGCCCGCTGGTCTATGGCGACGTTGAGATCAAAAACGTCAAGCGCCGCCGTCTTCGCGGCGAGTCCGAAAAGGAGGGCGTTCTCTGCGAGCCGGTTCTGATCGGCTTCTGCGGCACCGACAACGAGCTGATGAACATGGGCTCAAAGGGCCTATTGGGGTCGAAATTCCCCGAGGGTGAAAACCGCCTTATCAACGGCCACGAGGGAATAGTCTGGGTTCCGTCTGAAAACCGCTTCGCGATCGTTCTGATCCGCGGCGGCGACAGCTATGACCCGACCCGCTATACCGACGGCGAGAGCTATTTTGAATACGGCTGCGACCGCGCCGACGGCCTTTTCTGCGACGCCCAGTATTTCAACCCAGATATGCTTCTTCGCATTCCCGACGGCTATGTCAGCGGAGGAAAGCTCAACCTCGAATTTGCCAAAAAAATGGTATTTCCCGACCCGTTCGGCTGTATGCTCTTTCAGCTCGAGCGAATGGAGGACCTCGGCTCGGCTCACCTGTTCCGAGTTGTAATGGCGTGCGAAAAGTGCGACGAAGACGCCGCGAGGAAAATCGCCAAAGAAGAGATTTTCGACCGCACCGTTATCTTCGGCCTCGGAACTACCGGAATGTTTATGGGCGACCTTATCCACCGCGCCCACCCGAACGCTAAGATTCTCTTTGTCGCGAGAAGCCCCGAGGATTCTCGGAAGGTCAGATTTGCTCTTCGCGAGACCGGCGCGGAATATCTCAGAAACAGCTATTCCTCCGAAAAGGAGCTCGCCGACGCGATAGTTGAACGTCTCGGCGGCAGAGCGACAATGTTTATCGGCGTCAGCGGCTCGAATGTCGAGCACCGAGTCGCCTTTGAGCACCGCGCTCTCGGCTGCAACGGAATCTACAACAGCTTTTCACTCGGCCCCCGCGTCGAATATGACACAATGCCGTTCGGCTTCGAGAACCACCTGATCTTCGGCTCGATCAACTTCCGCCAGTGCCACATGGAGCGCGCGATCGAGCTTTTAGCCAAGAGCCGCTACAACGAGATCGTCGAGCTGATCGACAGGGACGAATTTGCCGCCGACCCGATCGGCGCATATAAAAACAAGATTTATTCCAAGGCCGCCCCGATGAAAACGGCGGTTATCTGGAACAAAAAATACATCAATATATGAGAAAGTGTGATTGAAATGAAGACAGTTCTGATCAATAAACCCTTTGAAATCGCGGTTGTCGACACCCCGAAGCCGGAGCCTGACGAGGGCGAGGCGCTCCTCAAAATCCTCTACGGCGGAATCTGCGGAGCCGACGTCGCGAGCTACACCGGCAACCAGCCGTTCACGACCTATCCCCGCATTCCGGGACACGAATTTTCCGCCGAAATCGTTTCAATTCCCAAAAACGACCGCGGCTTGAAGCCGGGAGACGTCGTTACCGCCAACCCCTATTTCAACTGCGGCGAGTGCTATTCCTGCCGCAGAGGATTCGTCAACTGCTGCACCGACAACAAGACGATGGGCGTTCAGCGCGACGGCAGCTTCTGCGAATATGTCTCAATGCCGATTTCGAGAATTTATGAGGGCAAGGGCCTTTCCGCGAAGCAGCTCGCTCTCGTCGAGCCGTTCACAATAAGCTGGCACGCCGTCAACCGCGCGAAAATCAAGCCGGGCGACAGAGTTCTCGTCGTCGGCGCCGGTCCGATCGGCCTGTTCGCGCTGATCTCCGCAAAAGAAAAGGGAGCCGAGGTATATGTCGCCGACATTCTGGACGGCCGCCTCGAAAAGGCGAAGATGTTCGGAGCAAAGGGAGTTATCAACTCCAAAAATGACGACATCGTCAAAAAGGCTATGGAGATAACAAACGGCGACGGCTTTGATATCTGCATCGAAGCCTGCGGTCAGTCGGTGACCTTCCTCAACTGCATCGACTGCGCCGCCTTCGCCGGTCAGATAGTTCTTATAGGAAACGGCAAGAAGGAGACCACCTTCCTCCATTCGATACTTCTGAAAAAGGAGCTGAATGTCTTCGGCAGCCGCAATTCATACCCTTCGGATTTCAAAGAGGTCATCGACATCATCGCAAGCGGCAGAGTCGACGTCTTAAAAATGGTCAGCGACGTTTACCCGATGGACAGAGCCGACGAAGCCTTTAAGGCTCTCGCCAACAACAACGGCGACCTCTGCAAGGTTCTTGTCAAGATAGGAGACTGAATATGAAAGAGAGAATAATCCAGTTCGGCGAGGGCGGGTTCCTCCGCTCCTTTGCTGATATGTTTATACATATCATGAACGAAAAGGGCGTGTTTGACGGAAAGGCCGTCGTCGTTCAGCCGATTGAAAAGGGCCTTATCGACGTCTTGAACTCCCAGCACGGCGTCTATCACCAGTATCTCCGCGGAGTCGAAAACGGCGAAGTTATAAACCAATGCACCGAGGTTCATTCAATCTCCCGCGGCGTCAACCCCTATTCAGACTATAAAGCTTATCTTGAACTCGCACACAACCCCGATATGCGCTTTATAATCTCGAACACCACCGAGGCCGGAATCGAATATCTCGGCGCCGAAAAGCTCACCGACGCTCCGCCGAAGTCCTTCCCCGCGAAGCTGACTGCGCTCCTCTATGAGCGCTATAAGTGCGGCCTGCCCGGGTTTATCCTTTTCTGCTGCGAGCTTATCGACCATAACGCCGATTTCTTAAAGGAATATGTCCTGAAATATGCCGATCTTTGGCAGCTCGGCGACGGCTTCAAGTCCTGGATCGAGACTGAAAACCGTTTCTGCAACACCCTTGTCGACAGGATCTGCACCGGCTATCCGAAGGACGAAGCCGCTAAGCTCTGCGAAGAGCTCGGCTGTGAAGACAGGCTTTTAAACACCGCCGAGATCTTCCACCTCTGGGTAATTGAAGGCGACTTTGAAGACGAGTTCCCGCTCAAAAAGGCAGGAGTAAACGTTATCTGGACAAACGACGTCACCCCATATAAAAAGCGCAAGGTCAGAATCCTCAACGGCGCGCACACCTCGATGGTTCTCGCCGCGCGGCTCTACGGCCTTTCGACGGTAAAGGAATGTCTAGACGACCCGAATGTCTGCGGCTTCCTGAAAAAGGCACTCGACGAAGAGATAATCCCGACTCTCGGCTCTACCGATGAGGACAAGACCTTCGGCGCAGCGGTTCTCGAACGCTTTGCAAATCCGTTCGTCAAGCACCAGCTCCTTTCGATCGCCTTAAACTCGGTCAGCAAATTCAAGGCGCGCGTTCTGCCGACAATTCTCGAATACCGCGAGCAGAACAACCGTCTCCCCAAGCTTCTGACAATGTCGCTTGCGGCGCTTATAGCTTTTTACCGCACCGGTGAATCCAACGACGGCGAGGAGATAATGAAGTTTATGCGCACCGCTTCTGTTGCCGAAATCCTTTCAAGAACCGACTATTGGGGCGAGGACCTCAGCTTTATGCTCCCTGAGGTCGAATATACCTATGATCTTATCAGAAGCGAGGGAATGACCGCCTATTATCGGGAGGCTCTGAAATGAGCCTGATAAAAATTCACCCTGCCGACAATGTCGCGGTCAATTCCGAGACCGGCCACAAGCTCGCGCTTTGCGACATAAGGGCAGGGGAGAGCGTGATAAAATACGGCTTCCCGATCGGCAAAGCCTCGGCTGATATTAAATCCGGCGAGCAGGTTCACACCCATAACCTCAGAACCGCTCTTAATCTCCGCGAGGACTATGTCTATAACCCGGTGAGCTGTGAATTGAGCCCCGCCGAGCCGCTGACGGTCAACGCCTATCTTCGCGAGGACGGCGACATCGGAATCAGAAACGATATCTGGATCATTCCGACTGTCGGCTGCGTAAACGGAATCGCAAAAAGGCTCGCCGAGCTCGGCGGCGCAATCGCTCTTACCCACCCCTACGGCTGTTCTCAGCTCGGCGGCGACCACCTTACTACCCAGAAAATTCTTGCTGGTTTGGTCAGACACCCCAACGCCGGCGGCGTTCTGGTTCTCGGACTCGGCTGCGAGAACAACAACCTCGCCGAGTTTAAAAAAGTCCTCGGCGAAGTCGACCCCGCGAGAGTGAAATTTCTCAATTCTCAGGACTGCGGGGACGAAATCTCCGAGGGTATTAAGCTGATAGCCGAGCTTAAAGAATATGCAGGCAGCTTCAAAAGGCAGCCTGTGCCGATCTCAAAGCTGCGCGTCGGCTTAAAGTGCGGAGGCTCCGACGGTTTTTCCGGAATCACCGCCAACCCGCTGATCGGCCGCTTCTCCGACCGCCTGATCTCGATGGGCGGCTCGACTGTCCTGACCGAAGTCCCCGAGATGTTCGGCGCCGAAACTATTTTGATGAACCGCTGCGTTTCCCGCGAGGTCTTCGATAAAACCGTTTCGCTGATAAATAACTTCAAGGACTACTTCACCGCTCACGGGCAGGAGATCTATGAAAACCCCTCTCCCGGCAACCGCGCCGGCGGGATCACGACCCTTGAGGAAAAGTCGCTCGGCTGCGTCCAGAAGGGCGGCAGCGCCCCCGTCACCGACGTTTTGGACTACGGCGACAGATTGAAGCGCAGCGGCCTGAGCCTTCTCAACGGCCCCGGAAACGACATAGTCGCGATAACCAACCTCGCGGCCTGCGGCTGCCACCTGATACTCTTCTCGACCGGCCGCGGAACGCCTCTCGGCTCGCCTGTGCCGACTGTGAAAATTTCCTCAAACAGCGCGCTTTATTTAAAAAAATCCGGCTGGATCGACTTTGACGCCGGAAGGATAATCGGCGGCGAAAGCTTAGACCGCGAGTTTTTTGACTTCGTCGTTTCGGTTGCAAACGGCGCAGAGACCAAGAGCGAGAAAAACGGCTTCCGCGAGATTGCGATATTCAAGGACGGTGTAACGCTGTGAGTATTGACACTATAATCGACGCACATCTCCACCTTTGGGAAAAGCAGGACGGAATGATCGGCGGCCTGCCGGTCAGAGATCTCGGCCACGGAAAATCGAGCTTTCTCGGGGAGGCAAGGCAGATGATGCCGGCCTATATCGACGACGGCAGAAATACCGCCGAGCGCCTTCTCGGGAATATGGACTATGCCTGTGTGAACGCCTGCGTTGTTACCCAGGAATATATGGACGGCAACCAGGATCTGTATCTTTTGAGCGTCAGAGAAAAATATCCCGACCGGTTCAGAATCTGCTCGCTATATGAAGAAAACGACGCCTACCGCACCGACGGCTTCGACGGCCTGAAAATCTGCGCATCAAGGCTCAGAGACCGCGATCTTAAAAAGCTTTTGCCGGTTTTTAAAGACATCGAAAGCCGCGGAATGTTTATTTCGATCGACCTCGCCGACGGCGCCGAGCAGACAGAAGATATGCAGTATCTGATCGACCGCTGCCCCAACCTTAAAATCGCAGTCGGCCACTTCGGAATGGTGACGGCCGACGGCTGGCAGGAGCAGATCAAGCTCGCGCGTAACAAAAACGTATTTATAGAGAGCGGCGGGCTGACATGGCTCTTTAACAAAGAGTATTACCCCTATCCCTCCGCGATTGAGGCGATAAAAGAGGCCGCCGGAATCTGCGGAATCGAAAAGCTTATGTGGGGCAGCGACTATCCCCGCACAATGACCGAGATCACCTATAAAATGGCGGTCAGATTCATTCTCGAAACGCCGCGGCTGACCGAAGCCGAAAAGAAGGCGTTCCTCGGCGAAAACGCCAAAAAGTTCTACGGCTTCGGCGATTTTAAACGCCTCGAGCCGATACCGAATATGCTTTAAGGAGGCAGACCTATGCTTAAAGGAATCCCCGCGATAATCCCGCCTGAGCTTTTGAAGGTTCTCTGTGAAATGGGCCACGGCGACACTCTGGTCATCGGCGACGGCAACTTTCCCGCCGAGTCGGTGGGCAAAAACTCGATCGTTATAAGAATGGACGGCCACGGCGTACCCGAAATCCTCGACGCCGTTTTAAAGCTTATCCCGCTCGACCAATATGTCGAAAAGCCGGTCAGCCTGATGGACAGAGTCCCGGGAGACAACGCCGACGTCTCGATCTGGCAGAAATATTTCGCCTCTCTGAAAAACGCCGAGAACAGGGGAGTTGAGTCGGTCAATATGCTCGAGCGCTTCGAGTTTTATGACGAGGCGAAAAAGGCCTACGCGATAATCGCGACCTCTGAAAAGAGCCAGTATGCAAACATCATTCTGAAAAAGGGCTGCGTTCTTTGAGCGGAACTTAAGCCGAAAAAGCTGACAAAGCGCCGGAAACGGCGAAAAATATAATCGTCAGGAAATTGAATTATTTTAAGGAGGAACATTAAATGAAAATCTATTCCGTTTATGACAGTGAATTCAAGCCCTACGGCCAGGTGCTCGGCGGCTATGATACAACCTGTCTCGTCAATGCGATGAAAACTATCCCGCTTCCCGAGGAGGGAACCGCCTACGAGCCGAGCATTCCGGTTCTCGAGGCGACCTGTGTTTACGGCGACTTCCAGAACAACGCCTACGGCGGAATGCCGGTCCAGCTCGGAATGTGCTGGGGACATAACACCAAGCTCAACTGCCTCGAATATCACCGCGACAGCGAGGTCAACGTCGGCGACACCGACTTTATCCTCCTTCTCGCGAAGCAGGGCGAGATAAACGACGGCGTTCTCGACACCTCTGTCGTCAAGGCGTTTAAGGTTCCCGCCGGCGTTCCGGTCGAGGTATATGCTACCTCTCTCCACTATGCTCCCTGCCAGGCGACAAAGGATTCCGGCTTCAGAGTCGCGGTAGTTCTGCCGAGAGGCACCAACACCGGCGTTCCCGGCGCAAAGCCCAAGAACGAGGAAGACAAATGGCTCACCGCCCGCAACAAATGGCTCCTTGCCCATCCCGAGTCCTCCGAGGCTTCTCAGGGCGCGCATATCGGCCTCAGCGGCGTCAATATCGACATTGCCGCCGACATTTAAGCGTTATCGGGCTATATGATTACAGCCGTATCCGGTCAGCTTCCGGATACGGCTGTAATTTTGCGGTTATATTTCAATATGGGCTGTTAAACTCCCTCTCCGCCTTTTTAACGGCGTCTTCGAGGCTCATGCCGGTGAAATACGGCGCGTTTAAATATCTTCCCGACTTTTTGTCGTCGACAAACACGCCGACAACTATCCCGGGAATTGCGCTTTCGGGAGCATTCGGAGCGTGAGGCCCGCCGAGATCGGTTCTGCACCACCCCGGGTCGGTCAGATTTATCATAACGTCGGTCCCTTCGACAGTCGAGCCGAGGTCGATAGTGATTTTGTCAAGAGCGGCCTTGCTCGCCGAATATCCCGCCTGCTGCGGGTCGAGCCTGATTCCGCTGGTCGTGTTGAGAATCCGCCCGAAGCCGCGCTCCCGCATTTTCGGCAGGAAGTGATACATAATCATCGCCGGCGCGATTGTGTTGATCTTAAAGCTCTCGGTGTAGTCGCTGACCGGAGTCTTGCAGTAATCGTTTCGGTAGGCGATCTGCATTCCCGCGTTGTTCATCACGAGGTCGACGTCTACGCCGAGCGAGTCGATCTCGGCGAGCATTCTCCCGACTGCGTCGAGGTCTGAGAGCTCCGCTTCGACTGCATAAGCCTCGACTCCCTGCGCCCTGACTTCTGAGAGGATCTTTTCGGTGTGTTCAAGCTTTCTCGAATGCAGGATCAGGTTGCAGTCCTGCTGAGCCATGAATCTGGCGGTCAGATATCCGATTCCTCTCGCCGCGCCGGTAATGAGCGCCCATCTGCCTTTAACGTTTACCATAACAAATCACCTTTCTGAACAATAATAATCTGATGTTAAGTTTAGCATAAGATTAACGGTATGTCAATATTTTAAAGCGACCAAGTTCAATTTAAAAAACATCTTTACAAATCCTTAAAAATGTGATAAAATATCAGCAACAATCTGCGAAAGGAAGGTAAATCAAATGGCAGAAGAAGTAAAAGTTTTAAAGAGAGACGAAATACCCGAAGAATTTAAGTGGAAGCTTGAAGACATCTTCCCGAGCGACGAAGCCTGGGAAGAAGCCTATAAAAAGGCCGAGTCCCTCGCCGAAAAGAGCGCGGGCTACCGCGGCAGACTCTGTTCAAGCGCAAAGGAGCTTCTGGAGTTCCTTCGCTACGACGACGAGGCCGACCTCGAGATCAGCGCGCTTTACAGCTACGCGAGTATGCGCTCAGACCAGGACACCGCCGTTCCGAAATATCAGGATTACAGCCTGAGAATGTCAGCGCTTTTGGTCAAGCTCTCCGCCGCGACCGCCTTTGTCCGCCCCGAGATAATCTCAATCGACGACGAGACAATGGAGCGCTTCTATAAAGAGGAGCCGGGACTCGAGCTCTACCGCCGCAGCCTGACAAGGCTCCGCCGCGACCGCGAACACACCCTCAGCGAAAAGGAAGAGGCCATTATTGCCCGCGCTTCTTCTGTCAGGTCGGGAGCTTCCAACGCATACGAACTCTTTATGGGCGCGGATATAAAGTTCCCCTCCGTCGAGGATTCCGAGGGCAATCTCCACGAACTCACCAACAGCACCTATATCCCGCTGGTGGAGAGCGGCGACAGAGTTTTAAGAAAAAACGCCTTCGAGACCCTTTATCACACTTATGAGCAGTTCAAAAACACCCTCGCCTCGCTATATGACTCCGAGGTAAAGGGCAGAATCTTCAACGCTCAGTCGAGAAATTATCCCTCGATACTCGACGCCGCTCTCAGCCGCACCGAAGTGCCGGTATCCGTCTATAAGAACCTAATCGACACAGTCCATAAGAATATGCACTATATGCACAAATATGTCGAGCTCCGCAAGAGACTCATGGGCCTCGACGAAATCCATATGTATGACGTGTACCATTCTTTGGTGTCGGAAGCCGAAAAGAAGATCACCTTTGATGAGGCTAAGGAAACGGTTCTTGAAGCCCTTGCCGTTTTGGGCGACGATTATATCGCGATGCTGAAAGAGGGCTTTGAAAACCGCTGGATCGACGTATATGAGAACACCGGCAAGCGCTCGGGAGCCTATTCTTCCGGCGCAAGACCTCACCCCTATGTCCTTCTCAACCATAAAGACAGGCTTGACAGCATGTTCACTCTCGCCCACGAAATGGGCCATGCTCTTCATTCCTATCTTTCGATGAAGAACCAGCCGACCGTTTACAGCGATTATGTGATCTTTGTCGCCGAGGTCGCGTCGACCTGCAACGAAGCTCTTTTGATGCAGCACCTTCTCTCTAAGACTACCGACAAGACCGAGCGCGCCTATCTGATCAACTATTTCCTCGAACAGTTCCGCGGAACTCTTTACCGCCAGACAATGTTTGCCGAGTTTGAAATGCTGACCGGCGAGATGGCCGAAAGAGGGGAGAGCTTAACGGCTGAAACGCTCTGCAATCTCTATTATAAGCTCAATAAGGAATACTACGGCGACGCTGTCGTTGCCGACCCCGAGATTGCGTTTGAATGGGAGCGCATTCCTCACTTCTACTATAATTACTATGTCTTCCAGTATGCGACAGGCTTCTCCGCCGCGATTGCCCTTTCAACGAGGATACTCAAAGAGGGCGAGTCCGCCGTCCGCGACTATAAGAAGTTCCTTTCGAGCGGCTCCTCGACCGACCCGATCTCGCTTCTGAAAATCGCCGGTGTCGACATGAACTCTCCCGAGCCGATCGAGAAAGCGCTGAAGCTGTTCGGCGAGCTGATCGACGAAATGGACGAGCTGACAAAGTAATTGAGATTTTTAAGATTCAAAACCAAACCTGCCGCCGTTTAGCTCAAAGCAACGGCGGCGGTTTTGTATGCTAGCGCGCAAAAAAATAAAAGCTTTCGATCCAACCTTTTTCAAAAGGTTGGCGGCGCGTGTCCAGAGGCGAGAAGCCTCTGGACGCGCCCCGCAGGGCGCGGAATATCCCAAACGAAGGCGCACCGCAGATAAGGGGACGCCCTGCAAGAGAGGGCATCCCCTTCAGATTCGCGTGCTCCGGCAGGAGTGCGCGCACCTTAACGTGCAAGTTAGCGCTCAGACAGTCAAATCAATACGTCCTAAACATCTTTACAATCTTTCGTGCTGCCTTATATACCGGCCCTTCGAGCTTTGATCTGACATTTTTGAGTTCCTCGGGAATATCTATTCCCTGCGGGCAGTGCTGCTTGCACTTTCCGCAGGCAACGCAGTTTGACGCGGCGGAGGAATTTTGGCGCAGGGCGGTACACATAAAATACTCCTTTTCGGAGGTGAACCAGCCGTCGGAAAATCTTCGGTTATAGGCGGCGAAGCAGCCGGGAATGTCGACGCCCTTCGGGCAGGGAGAACAGTAGCCGCAGCCGGTGCAGCCGACCTTCATCTTTGAGTTTATCGCCTTTACGACGCTTTGAAGCATTTCGTTGTCCTCATCGGTCAGATCACCCGCCGAAGATGTCGAGGCGGTATTGATATTGTCGGCGACCATTTCCTCGGAATTCATTCCCGAGAGAACGCAGGTAACCTCAGGCTGGTTCCAGAGCCATTTGAACGCCCACTGAACGGGGGTAAACCGCTTTGAGTAGGACTCGAAAATCTTCTTTGCACTGTCAGGGAGGCCGGAGGCAAGTCTGCCGCCGCGCAGAGGCTCCATTATCATCACCGGCAAGCCCTTTGAGTTTGCATATTTAAGGCCGCGCTTTCCGGCCTGGGAGTTTTCGTCCATGTAGTTATACTGTATCATGCAGAAATCCCAGTCGTAGGCGTCGACAAGCTTGCAGAACATTTCTGTTCCGCCGTGATATGAAAAGCCGATCTGTCTGATCTCGCCGGTGCGCTTCTTTTCGGCAAGCCATTCAATTATCCCGAGGCCCTTTAAGCGCTCCCATGTTTCGATGTCGGTGAGCATATGCATCAAATAGTAGTCGATACGGTCGGTGCGGAGGCGCGAAAGCTGCTCTTTAAAATACTTCTCGGTGTCCGACTCGTTTCTTATCAGATAATGTGGCAGCTTTGTCGCGAGATTTATTTTGTCTCTGAGATTGTTGCGCTCGATTATCTCGCCGAGAGCGGCTTCGCTTCCGGGATAGATATAGGCGGTGTCGAAATAGTTCACCCCGCCGTTGAAGGCGGCCATCACCTCGCGCTCCGCCTTTTCAATGTCGATCTTTGCGCCGGAGCGCTTGAATCTCATGCAGCCGTAGCCGAGAACCGAGATCTCGTTGCCGTATTTATCCTTTCTGTAATTCATTAGGAACACCTCCTGATCATATCATGTCTTTAAACCGCCGACGGGCGAGCTGCATATATTCCTCTGGGATCTCCTCCCTGTGCTTTCTCAAAAACAGTATCAGCGCGCGCCGGTCGATCAGCGCAAGCTTTTCAAGCCATATCAAGAAATTCTGCTCGGTCGAAGCCTCTAAGAGGTTGTGAGAGAGCATTGTGAAATCTGCAAGGGAGGAAAAATAATCGTTCATTGAATTGCCGGTGTCGGGTCGGCGGTAGCTCATGATAATACCCTCCAATTTTATGCGGAAAAGATTCTGCCTTTATTTCTAAATTCTTAATTTTGTCGCTTTTGCTCCGTGCATATTGACAAAATATTCACTTAAGTATATAATAGAACCAAGCCACAGTGTTTATGATAACACCGACGGCTCAAAAAGTCAAGAATTTAACAACGGGAGCTGGTAAATTTATGAAAAACAACGGTAAAATTCTTCTGATCGTCTGTGAAATCGCGCTCGGAATTCTTTTATTCATCGACCCCCTCGGTTTCACCGGCGCCGTGATCAAAATTGCGGGCGCGCTGATGCTCGTGAGCGCGGTTTTCGCCGCGGTTCGCTATTTCAGAGAAGACCCCTTTGAGGCTCACATCGAGCAGGGGCTTGCAAAGGCGCTTATTCTTCTCGCGGCGGGGCTCTTCTGCCTTATCAAAACCGATTGGTTCCTCTCGACCTTCCCGATCTTCACAATGATCTACGGCGTCGCGATTCTTCTGACCGGCATCGTCAGAATTCAGTGGACGGTCGACATGATAAGAGTAAAAGCCGGGAGATGGTATATCCCCGGGATCGGAGCTCTGCTCGCGGTAATTCTCTCGCTGATCATCATTCTCAACCCGTTCTCGGCGACTGAAGTTCTTTGGAGATTTGTCGCGATAACCCTCTTGGTCGAGGCTGCGGCGGATATCGCAATCGTGATCTTTGCCCGCATGGTTGAAAAGGAGCTCAACAAGGAAGTCGATTACAAGGAATAACGGCTTTTTCAAAATCACTCTGAGGAGGGATAGCGTGAAAAGACGCCTGAACGGATATATCGACTACCAGACAGCTCTGTGGCTCTTTGTCTTCGGAAGCGTGATCGGGTTTATTCTCGAAGGGCTTCTCGCCGTTTTTAAGCGCGGGGCATGGGAAAACCACTCGGCGACGGTCTGGGGGCCGTTCTGCATCGTCTACGGAATAGGAGCGGTCGCCGTCTATTTGGTTTCGGTGATTCTGCGCGACAACAGCCCGCTCGAACAGTTTCTTTTGTTTGCTGTTGCAGGCTCGGCCGTCGAATATCTTTGCAGCTTTTTGCAGGAATTTTTCTTCGGTTCGAGATCGTGGGATTACAGCGAAAGCTTTTTAAACATCAACGGCAGAATCTGCCTCAGAATGAGCATGATCTGGGGCGTTTTAGGGCTCGGCTTCGCGAGACTGATATTCCCGTCGGCGGTCAGGCTTCTCGGCAGGACCAAAGGGCATATCTGGAAAATCGGCTGCATTGCGATGACGGTCTTTATGGCGATCAACCTGATCGTCTCGGCCGCGGCGGTGTTCCGCTGGCATGACCGGCTCGAAGGCATTCCGCCCCGCAACAGAATTGAATCATACATAGATTCAAGATACGGCGAAGAGAGAATGGAGCGCGTTTATGGGAATATGATTTTCGACGGTAATGATTGAAAGAAAACACATCCCTATTAGCCACTCTGACATGAGAAAACAAAGGTACCCGGCGGGTACCGCGAAGCGCCGCATAATCGCGCAAAGCCGTCAAATTCCAGGCGGCGGCTCGTCCGCACTACTTTATGTAATGCAAGAGCCGCCAACGACGGAGTTGGCGGTTTTGCGGTCAGATTATGCGGATTTGTTTTCTTGTGTCAGAGCGGCTTTGGGAGGCGTTTTTATTACTTCAAAATCTCCTCAACCGCGGCTCTGAGCTTATCGCACTTGCAGTCGGCGAAGAAGTATTCTTTGAAATGCTCGCCCGAAAGAGCGCCCTTCACAAGCTCAGGGTCGAGACTGCGAAGAATTTCGTCAAGAGGTCGAAACGCTGCGGCTCTGACATTGTCTAAAATCCGCTTGTTTCGCTGCTCGGGTTCGGCCCGCTCGCGGGGGTAACCCTGACCTGAGGGCTCGCAGAAGAGCTTTTCAAAGATGTATTCGAGATTGAGGTCGCCGCCCCAGCCGAAGCCCTTTGCAAAGGGTATCGCGATCGCGTTGCCGTCGTTTATCTGGGCGAAGGTATAGGCGTCGAGCGGGTCCTCGACATGGCCGCAGATTACGCCGGGGAAGGAGTTGCAGGCAAGCATCGCGCCCTCGCCGGTTCCGCAGCCGGTGATTACATAGTCGGCGGCGCCGCTGTTCAAAAGAATTGCAGCGAGGATTCCGATCTGAACATAGGTGAGCTGCGCTCTGTCATCGGCGGAATACATACCGTAGTTTCTGACCTCGAAGCCCATCGGCTCGACGACCTTTTTAAGCGCTTTTTCGATTAGCGCGTTTTTAGCCGCCTGGCTGTTTTCTGCAATAAGTGCGATTTTCATAGATATCTTCCTTTCAGAAATTTTTTGACGTATTTATTACGGCTGTCTGCCGATGTAGGCGAGGATTCCGCCGTCGACATAGAGTATCTGACCGTTGACAAAGTCGGAAGCCTTTGACGCCAAAAACACCGCCGCGCCGTAGAGGTCTTCGGGAGAGCCCCAGCGCCCTGCGGGGGTCTTTGAGATGATAAAACTGTCGAAGGGGTGGCGGCTGCCGTCAGGCTGAATTTCTCGCAGAGGAGCAGTCTGCGGGGTCGCGATATATCCCGGGCCGATTCCGTTGCACTGAATATTATACTGCCCGTATTCCGAGGCGATGTTTTTTGTCAGCATTTTAAGACCGCCCTTCGCCGAAGCATAGGCCGAGACCGTTTCGCGGCCGAGTTCGCTCATCATCGAGCAGACGTTTATTATCTTCCCTCCGCCGCGCTTTATCATTCCGGGTATCACCGCCTTTGAGCAGATAAACGGGGCGGTCAGGTCGATGTCGATGACCTCTTTAAACTCCGAAACGCTCATCTCGGTCATCGGTATCCTCTTGATTATTCCGGCGTTGTTGACTAAAATGTCGACCGCGCCGATTTTTTCTATCATATCAGATAACTGAGCCTCGTCGGTTACGTCGCAGATAAAGCCCTTTGCGGCGATTCCCTTCTTCCGGTAATTTTCAAGCGCGGTGTCGAGATGCTCCCCGCTGCGGCAGCAAAACGCAATATCGGCCCCCGCACCGGCGAGCGCCTCGGCGATCGCGAAGCCAATTCCGTAGGCCGCGCCGGTCACAAGCGCTGTTTTGCCTTTGAGTGAAAAAAGTTCGTTGACGTTCATTTTAATCCTCCGCATGATCGGCGGGCAGGTTTTCGCCCGACCATATTTTTTTAGATGTCCAGTCAGCCTCGCCGCCGCTCCAGAAGCGCTCAGCCGGCGAGAGCCCGAGCGGCAGAAAAGCCGCTTCGCAAAGATAAAGGCTGCCGGTGCAGATATATCCCTCGGCGAGAGACGGCTGCGAGCCGACGATGCCGGTTTTTAAAAGGCCGTTTTCGTTAAAGATGCCGTCGGCGAGAGTTCTTTCAAACACCGCAGACATCGCGCACCTGACCTGCTCTGGCGGCAGGTTTTCGGGGAGGTTTTTTATCAGCGCGGCGTGCGCAAGAGCGTGGAAAGCTCCATAGCGGTAGCAGACGGAGCGCCCGGCAACGGGATAGGTGCCGTCGGGGGCGATCAGCCTCTCAAGAACCGCGGCATAGCGCGCTTCACGGCGTTTTGCCTTCGGCAAGAGCTCGGCATAAAAGCCGTCTTTATTTTCAAAGACGCGCAGAATGTCGACATACATCGGGTGAATCACAAAGCTGTTGTAGTAGTCGAAGTGGAAATATTCGCCGTCGCCGTAGTGGCCGTCGCCGACATACCAGCGCTCAAACGCCTCGGCGGCTCTTCTTACCGGCGCGGGGTCGCATTCGCCCTCGATAAGAAGCAGAGCGGCCTCGACCATCGCCGGGAACAGCAGCCAGTTTGATTCGTAGGGGGTGAATTTTCGGGTCGATTTTAAAGCCGCGGAAAGATTCGCCCTGACCCGCGGGTCGAGATTTTCGCAGAGCCGGACCGGCGCGCGGACTATCGAATGCGCCAAAAACGCGGCGTCGACTAAGGACTGGCCGTAGCCCTGATCGAAGTTCATAAAATCGGGCGAACGCGGGTCGGTCGCGGCGTCGATACATTCGATTGCCAAATCGCGCCAGATTTTCTGGGTTTCTGCCTCGCTGCCCTCCAAGCCGTCAAGCTCGAGCCAGGGGGCTATTCCGGTCATAATTCTGCCGAAGGCTTCAAGACAGGCATAAGGCGCGCGGTCGGGGCTGACCCTGAGAACTTTATTAAGCCGACGGTCTTTCAGGCTTTCGAGCACCGGCTGAGCGGTTTTAAGCATCAGCCCGAGCCAGTCTTCGCGGGTCTTTACCATAAAAACGTCTCCCTTGAACAGAGCTTCAGAACCGCTTCGGTATAGAAGTAGTCGCCGTAGATTATCGCGCCGTTGTGCCAGGAATCGTGATAGGCTGCGGTGCATTTTTCGAGAATATTATCGCAGCCTCTATCGAACCGGCAGCGGTTTTCGGTCAGAGCGGTCAAAAGCTCCTCGGCGGCGGAAAGATATTTTTCCCCGAGCAGCTTTGAAAGCTCGATCAGCCCGCAGACTGCGATCGCCGAAGCTGTCGAATCCTCATAATCGGGCTCGGGCGGCTGGTCGAAATCTACGGGCATCAGGCGGCTTTCGGGTATTCTCTCAATAAATCTGTCGGCGATTTTTCGGGCTGTCTCGAGGTATTCCGGCTTTTTTGTGTGGATATAGGATAGAGTGAAGCCGTAGAGCCCCCAGGCCTGCCCCCTTGTCCAGGAGGAGGCGTGGGCATAGCCCTGGCCGCCGTGGCTTCTCAGGCGGGCGCCGGTCGAGGGATCGAACTCGACGATGTGGCACAAAGAGCCGTCGGGGCGCAGAAAAGCGATCATCGCGGTGTCGGCGTGAAGAATCGCAGTCTGGCGGAATCTCGGGTCGTTTAAGAGATCAGAGACGATATAGAGCAGCGGAAGGTTCATCATGCAGTCGATTATCGCCCAGCCCGCGCGGGAGCCGTCGCCCGAATCGTTCCAGGCGCGGATAAACCTGCCGGCGTGGTTAAACCGCCCCGCGAGGTCGTTTGCAGCGACTATCAGCCGGTTTTTAGAGGCTTCGGAGCCGGTCAGGCGAAAATCTGCGCCCGCAGTCATCAGCCAGCGGAAGCCGCTGTCGTGGTCCATTCCCCAGTGGTTTAAAAACACCCGGTCGAGCTTATTCTCGATATCTTCGGCGGCGGTTCTGAACGAATCGTCGCGGTATGCGCCGTAAAGCTGCCAAAGTAGGCCCGCCCAGAAGCCGTTAGTCCACCAGGAGATGTTTTCGGACTGGTCGTCAAAACGGCCGTCGATCGCGCGGTAAGGGATTCTGCCGATATTTCTCGCGGCGACAGAAAGCTCTTTTTCGCGTATTCTGTCGGCGATTTCGCCCCAGTTGAAACTCATCTGTCTTCCTCCTTTATCAAGAGCACCCAGTCGTTAAATTCGCCGTCCTTGCGGTAAGGCCGAAAGACCGCGCGCTCAGGGGGCTTGCCGGTTTCGGCGAGGCTTCTTGAACCGCTCTGCGGGTCGATCCAGTAGACCGAGAGCGGTTTGCCCTTAAAATCTTTCAGATCAAGCCCGAATTCGTCGCCCGAGAAGTCGTAACAGACTATAAATCCGTCTCCTTGAAAGACGGAAATGCGGTGGCAGCGCTCCTTTTGGCCGTAGGTCAGAAGTTCGTCGGCAGGTTTTCCCGACTGCCAGTCGAGGCTTTGCATCAGCTCTTTTAAAAATCTCATCTGAGCGGCACCGGGAGCGCCGAGAGCTTCCTGCCAGCCCTCTTTGACGCCGTAGCCGCCGTTCGGGTCGCCTTCGCGGTAAAACTGCATTATCGCGTTATGGCCGTAGGTATGGCCGCAGGCGCCGGCGAGAACGCTCCAATAGGCATAGCGCCGAATGTCGCCGTCCTTCCAATAAGGCTCCTTTTTGTTGTGAAGCCCCTGCAATATCCGCTCATAGGACGGTTCGGCGTCTAGCACCGGCTTTTGAGGCGTCAGCGAGTGGTCGCGCAGAACATAGCGCCAGTTGTCCTCGCCGAAATATTCCTCGGTGCTGACCTTTTTGTCGTCCCACTCGCCGAGGATCTCCTGGTCATAGCGGCGGTGGCCGGACTGGAACATATTAAAATCAAGCCAGTTCTCGGAGTTCCACCAAAACGACGACGAGGTTCTGCCGAACGGGTGATAGGTAATCAGGCGGCCGGGGTTGTGTTTTTTTAGGGTCATAGCTTCGATTCTGACGACATCGGCGATCGCGTCGCCTCTGACGTCGCCGCCGAGAACCCAGATTATGTTGTCAAGATCATTAAAGCATTCGCCGATATAGTCGGCATATCTTTCGGCGTTTTCGGGGTTGATAAAGCCCTTTTTGACCACAGAGCCCCAGGACGGCAGCAGCGCGAGATAAAGGCCGAGGCTGTCGGCATATTCGGCGATTTGGCGGCAGAAGGCGAAATATTCCGGCGTTGTCGGGTCTCTGAGATCGCCGAGGTCGGTCAGGTAGTGGACCAAAACGGTCTGGATAACGTTGAAGCCGAGGCCTGCGCGGTTCTGAAGATATAACTTTATCTCGTCCTCCGAAAGCTTCTGAAGCATCAGCCAGGCGGTGTCGCCGAGCCAGAAGAACGGCGAATCACCCGCTTTTAAATATCTTCCTTCGACTCTAAGCTTTTTGCATTTACTCATAGCGTTTACTCCATACTTCTGATTTTTTCAAGGGTATATTCTTTAGCCTCTTCGTCGCTCAGAATATGTGACCACCCGACGCGGGCCGAAGCTTCGGCGCCGGGGCCGGAGTTATTGTATTCGGCATAAAAGGCGGTTTTGTGGGTTATTTCGCGCTGCCAGTCGTTCCAGCCCTCGGGGCGGATATGTTCCCCGAGCCAGCAGTCGCGGATAACTACCTTGGCGTAATCTCTCCACGGGCGGCCGAGATAGACGCTCTTTTCAGGGCCTTTGCCGGTAAAGCGGCATTTATAGAACAGATAGCCGTATTTCTGGCCCTCGGGCGAGGAACCCGCGGTCACATAGCCGGAACGGCGGTCGATTGATTCAATGGTGCAGTTTTCAAAATAGGCGGTCGCGCTGCCGAAAATGAAATCTACCCCGCCGCAGATATAGCAGTCAAAATAATACTGTCTGCCGTTTATTCGCGGAGAATGCTCCTTCGGGCCTCTGAATCCGCCCTCGATTCTCTCGGTTTTGGGAAGCGGGCCGGTAAACAGAGTGTCCTGCGAGCTGATCAGCCGACAGTTTCTGACCGTTATCCCCTCGCCCTCAGCGTAGAGCGCGACAGCCTGACCTGCGCCGTTGTTGAAGCCCGCGCCGTTTTCGACGGTGAGGTTTTTTAGCTCTATTCCGGGAGCGTCGAGCATCAGGGTGTAGCTGCGAAATGTCCCGCGCTTTGAGCCGTCGGGCATCAGCGCGTTGGCGTAATCGTCATAGGTTATAACCGTTGTTTCGGGGCTCTCGCCCTCAAGAACAAGACCCGGCTTTCTGACCTCTAACTTTTCGTAATATTTCCCGGGGAAAAGATGAACCGTCACCTTGCCGTCAAGCTGATCGGCGGCCTTTAGCGCATCGGCGATCTTTTCAAATTCTCCGCCCTTTCCGACTGTCAGCTTCATGACTTCGACCGCCTTTCTCCGTCGTGGAATTTAAGATACAAAAGATATTGCGAATAGGCCATGAAGAGCGCGGCGGCTCCCTTGTTGTCGTCGTCCGCGACCGGCTCGGAGAGGTAGTATTCCGCCGAGCCGTCGCGGCGGCCGGGGTTCGGCCCGAGCCCGGCGACTGAGCAGGTTCCTGTCAGAACCGGCCGGCCCTGTTTTTCAACTATTCTTCGGTCGATAAGCGAATTTAAAATTTTCTCGGCGAGAGGGACATATTTTTCTTCGAGTATCAGCCTCAGCCGGGCGGCCTTGAATATCGACGCGGCGGTCATTGCGGAGCCGGAGGTTTCAAGGTAGTTGCCGCTCAGCTCGGGGAGGTTCACAACCTGATAAAACATTCCGGTATCGGGGTCGGCAAATCTGACGAGCGAGCGGAGCGCGTCTTTATAGATGTCCTGAAGCGGGCGCATGAAGTCATAGACGCTGCGGTCCATTTCCTCAATTGTGTCGGCAAGGCTCATCAGATACCAGCCGATCGCGCGGAGCCAGAAGTTCTTTGAAAGCCCGGTCTTTGGGTCTGCCCAGAACACGCTTTTGGATTCGTCGAAGCCGTGGTAATAAAGGCCGGTTTCGGGGTCGCGCATATTAGATCTGACATTTTCAAACTGATTGCAGATATCGAGATAGCTGTCGCGCTTTCCGAATCGGGTGTCCCAGGCCATTCTGAACGGCTGAGCCATGAAAAGCCCGTCGAGCCAGACCTGATTCGGGTAGATTTTTTTGTGCCAATAATTGCCGGAGACAGTTCGCGGCTGGCGATCAAGCTGATCTAAAAGCTTTTGGACTGCCGAGCGGAAGCGCTCCTCGCCGGTTTCGCAAAAGGCGAAGATAAGCGCTCTGCCTGGCTGAATATCGTCGAGCTTGAAGTCGTCGGGGCGATAGGTTCTGATCTCGCCGTCGGAGGTAACATAACTGTCGGCATAAGTCAGAATATAATCCCTGAATTTCGGGTCGCCGGTCGCTCTGAAAAGCTGCTCTGCGGCGAGAAGCACACAGCCGTCTTCATAGCGCCACTTGTCAAAGGCGAGGCGGCTCGTGTCTTTATAAAATTCGCTGATATAGCGCTCGATTTTTTCGGTGTTCATCTTAATCCTCCCTGACAACGCAGCCGACGCCGGATATATCCTCTTTTTCGCCGTCATAGCCCTCAACCGTCACGTTTTTAAAGGTCACCTGCCCGACGTTGCGGATAAATATCCCCTTTCGGCAGGTAGGCTCGCAGCCGTTCATCATTGCGGCGCGGCTGGGCTTCGCGTCTTTAGAGAAGGCTATTCTGACGTTTTCCATTTCGACACGCTCGATCGGAGACTCGGGCAGGCCGTAGAAATATATTCCCGCGACGGAGCAGTTCTCACAGACGACGTTTCGCATTGTTATATCGCTGACGCGGGGGGTTCTTCCGTCGACCGGGAGCTTTTCTTTTGTCGCGACATATTCCGACTTTCCGTCGGGGCCGCAGTAATAGAAGCAATTTATCACAAACGGGGTCAGAACGCCCTCCATTTTAACGCTGTCGAAGAGTATTCCTCTGAGATAGGAATCGCGGCCTCTGCCTCTGCGGGTCTTGACCCGAAGCCCGCGGTCGGTTTCGACAAAGCGGCAGCTTCTGACAGTTATTCCGTCGACTCCTGCGGCGATCTCGCTGCCGACCGTCACCCCGCCGTGGCCGCGGAGCATCAGGCAGTTGTGGATATAAATGTCCTTCGACGGGGTTTTATAGGTTCTGCCCATATAGAGCTTGCCGGATTTTATCGCGATGCAGTCGTCGCCGACCGAGAAGTGTATCCCCGCGATCTCGACGCCGGTGCAGGATTCGGGGTTGAGGCCGTCGGTGTTGTGGGAATTGGCGGGAGACTGAATATTCAGGCAGAAGAATCTGAGATTTTCGGAGAAATAGGGGTGAATGTTCCAGGCGGGAGAGTTTTTGAGAGTTATCCCGCTGACGGTGACGTTTTTGCAGTGGTTCAAAAAGATCATCTTCGGGCGGGCGGGGTCGTTTTTTCTCGCTTCGGCGTTCCACCAGTTGCCGAAGCTCGCGCTGCCGTCTAGCGTTCCTCTGCCGCAGATTCTGACGTTTTCGACATACATTCCGGTTATCAGGCTCGCGAAGCTGTTCAGCGGGTCTCCCTCCCAGCTTGCGGGGAGAAATTCCGAGCGCTCGTCGGTGCTTTCGATCCTGCCGGGGAGGATCGGGAGCCTCGATTTGTCGGGAATGGCGGAGAGCACCGCACCCTCGGCGAGTTCAAGCGTTATATCGCTCTTTAAAAACAGGTTGGTGAATTTAAATATTCCTCTCGGGATCAGCACTCGGCTTTTCGGCGGGCAGCAAAGGATCGCCGCCTGAATGCACTGGGTGTCGTCGGTAACGCCATCTCCCCTTGCGCCGAAGTCCCGGACATTTAAGGTCACAAATTCGCTTTCGGTCTTAAAAGAAAGCTCTTTGCCGGTTTTGCCGCTGCGCGAAGCTGTGATTTTATATTCGCAGGACGGCGATAGGTCGAAGATTTCGACAACCGCTCTGTCGGTCTTTATCGTTCTGCCGCCGCTCAGAATCAGCTCATATTCCTCGGCGTTATAGTCTGCTAATGGGTCGCAGAGCTCGACCACCGCACTTCTTTGGCCGACGCTCAGCAGTTTAAGATCAAGTTCACTCATTATTTGCCTCCTCGGGTTTAAGGGGTTCAAAGCGGAAAAACTCGGCCTTGAGCTCGCCGCTCTCTTTATCGCTCGGGCTGTATGCGACAAGGCCGACCTTTACTCCGACCCATGCGCCCGCAAGCGCCTGAGACGGCTCGCCTATCGGCTCAAAGCCGGCGGACTCGCTGATCTCCCAGAAAATTTTGTCATGCCTGACGGCCATTCTCACTTGAATTTCGTTTGATTCGAGCGTTTTTATTGTCTCGACCTGCTCGCTGCCGCCTTTTAGGGAGCAGATTTTGCGCTCTAAGATAAGGCGTTCGCCGCTGCGTTTAAATATCAGCGAGTCGCAGAGCCCGCCGAGAGAAACCGCTCCACCGCAGCCGCCGTCTCTGAGCTTGCCGAAATCAAGCTTAACGGTCAGAGTAAACTCCGGCGCGGGCCATTTTTGGAGCATGAGGTTCGGCAGGTCGCAGATCCTCGCGCCGTTTGATGGCAGGGCTTTCAGCAATAGGCCGCCGTCAAAGCGGAACCAATCGCGGCTGAAATTTGCGTTGAACTGCCATTGAAGCCCGAGGCGGCCGCTATCAAAGCCGTCGCCAAAGTCGGGCGCGCAGGGCGGGCAGACTGCGCCGGTGTCAGGTTTTTTATGCCTCAGAACCGGCTCGCCGCAGCCGCCGGAATCGGTATTTTCACCGATCACCGGCCAACCGTCGGACCAGCGCATCGGCTGCAAATGTATAACTCTGCCGACTGCTCCGGCGTCCTGAAAGTGAATGAACCAGTCCTCGCCGGAGGGAGTGTCGACCCAAGCGCCCTGATGAGGTCCGTTTATCGGCGTTTCCCCCTGGCGAAGCACTATTCTTTCCTCATAAGGCCCGGTTACGGTTTTTGATCTGAGAACGGTCTGCCAGCCGGTTTTTACTCCTCCGGCGGGGGCGAATATGTAGTAAAACTCCCCGCGCTTATAGAGCTTCGGGCCTTCGATAGTCGGCTGGCTTTTGTGGCCGTCGAAGATAACGCCGCCGGAGTCGGTATCCGCCCAAAGGCCGTTTTCGCCCTCGCGCAGGCGGCTGAGATATAAAACGCTCTTAAAACCGATCCGGCTCTTTGCAAAGGCGTTTATCATATATAAACTGCCGTCGTCGTCCCAGAACGGGCAGGGGTCGATCCAGCCTCGGGCGCGAAGCACAAAATGAGCATCGCTCCACTTTCCCCGCGGATTTTGGGTAGTATATACCGCTATCCCCTCGTCGGGATAAGGCACGAAGACATAGAACACACCTTCGCGGTATCTTATCGAGGGAGCCCAGGCGCCGCTGCCGTGCTGCGGAGCGTTGTAGCGCTCGGACGGGAGGCGCTCGGCGACATAGTTTATCAGCTTCCAGTTGACAAGGTCATTTGAATTGAGCAGCGGTACGGCAGGGGCGCTGCAAAAGCTCGATGCGACCATATAATAGTCGCTGCCGACGCGGATCACATCGGGGTCGGACCAGTCGGAGTTTAAGATCGGATTGCGGTAGGTGCCGTCGCCGAGGTCGGCATTCCAGACAGGAGTGTTCAAGGCGCTCTCCCCCTTTTCCAAATAATTTACGGTTTTATTATACAACAGACTTTGATAAAAAACAATAGCTTTTGCAGGAATTTTGCTCAGAATATGTAAACAAAACCGCCTCCCACAGAAATGAGAAGCGGTTTCATTAAATTTCATTCTGCCGAATCGGGAGATTCGGGCGGGGCAGCTTCGGAAGCCGAAGAAGCAACGCCTTCGTTGGCGCCGAAAGCTTCGTCGATATAGAAGCTGTTGGTGCCGCTGCCGGTTTCGACATAAAGCAGTAGTCCCCAACTGCCCTCGGGAATGGTAAAGCCGGTGTTTTCGAGAACTACCCACTCGCCCTTTGCGGCCTCGGCCTCGGCAATTCCGGCGTAATTTGTGCCGGAAGAGGTGTTATACTGCAAGGTGAGCTTAAAGGTCTCGGTTTCTGCGACGTCCTGCATCGCGGCGACGCTGAAGCTGTAAGTATTGCCGGGAATGTAGGTCGTGTTCTTAAGGTCACGGCCGGCGCCGTTCCAGGCGTCGCGCCTGCCGGTAACGGCAAGGGATTTCGAGCCCGCAAATGCGGCCTTGTCGGTAGAACTGACAGAGGAATCTCCGCGGGAGCCCCAGCCGTCGGTTCCGGTTTCAAAGGTCGAATAGAAATAGCGGCCGAGCTCGTCGGTCTCCTCGGGCGGGACAGGCTCGGGAAGAGAAGCTTCGGGGATCTCTCCGCCCATTGTGAACTCGTTTTTGGTTATAGTCGCGTTTCCGGCGCTCTGGTAGCCCTCGACGGTCAGGGCGGATTCATACATCTTGCCCATCGTCATTCCGAGGCCCTCCCAGGCCGCAAAGTGAGCCGATACGTTGACAGAGCCTTCCTCGCGCTTTTCCTGGCGGACGCTCCAATACTGCTCGAAGGTCGTGTTGCCGTCGATCGAAGGCTGGTTGACTCTCAGAGTTCTGTAAACGTCATAGGCGTCGCCGTCGACGGTTATCGTCGCGATCGGCGTTCCTCCCGGCGGCCGCCAGCTTCCCCAGCTCTCGACGATATAGTATTCGATCAGAGGGTCGCGGGTCCAGCCGTAGATGCAGAAATAGGAGTTGCCGTCGGGGTTGTAATCGGCGGCGAAATCGCAGGTTATATTTCCGATCTCGCGATAGGTCTGAGTGCAGTCAAACTTCAGTCCGCGCCTGAAAAGGCTGTTGTTGATGTCAGACCACTCGCAGCTGAAGGTGCCGTCTCCGGTCAGGGTCATCTTTGTTGTGCCGCTGTCCTTCCAGAGCTCGTAGCTGTAACCGTCCTCCTCGCCGATAGTGCTGTCAAAGAGAACCGTGTAATCCGCGGGGTCGCGGTGGGTCTTCGGGGAGCCGCTGTTTTCGCCTAAAGCTTCGGACTGGCAGCCTGTCAGGATTGCAAGACAAAGGATCACCGTTCCAAGTATTCTGAGTAATTTATTCAAGGTTTCACCTCCCTTTTATCATATATATTAGCATAACATTTCGGGAAAGTCCATATTTTCAGGGCCGAAAGGCGCTGTTTCGGAGATTCACACAACTTTCAAAGGCGCAGGTTGTGCAGAATCAACGCGCAAAAGCGGGCGATTTATCCGAAGAATTTCGGCAGGCCGTTGAAGATCAGGCGATGGACGGTGTTCTGGTCGTGCCAGCCGCCGTCGCGGATAACGAAGTAGAAGTTGCCGTCGGCGAAGTTTTCTGCCTCGCGGAAGACGTCGTTGAACTCCTCTTTTTTCAGAGAGTTGACCATCGGCTTCATATTCGGGCCGGCCATGTCGTCATTCGAGCCGACGCCGCAGTAGATATAGAAGTCCTCCCAGTCATATCCGTAATCGCGGACGACGTCGGCAAGGTATTCGGCGGTGCCGTCGGGGTTATATCCTCCTGCGCCCTGGCCGAGAGCCCAGCTGTCTCCGGCAACGGGGAGGAAGTAGCCGACATAATCTAGGGCGTTTTCAAATACCCACCAGGTGCAGGCGCTTCCCATCGAGAAGCCGCCGAAACCGCGGTGAAGTCTCGAAGCCTTTATTCCGCTCTTTGTGGTCTTTTCGCAATAGGTGTTGTAGGTCCCTTCGACAGCGGGAATGACGTCGTTGACGAGCTCTTCCCAGAAGAATTTGCAGCACTGGGTCGCGTCGCCGTTATAGGGGTTGTTATATGAGGGTGTGCAGACGATGCAGGGCTCCATATCGCCGTTGGCGATCAGGTTGTCGAGAACTCTTTTGGCGTTGTTGTCCTCCATCAGACCGCCGAAGAGCTCCTTTTCGCTTCCTCCTCCGCCGTGCATATAGTACATGACGTCGTATTTTTTAGAGGTGTCGGAGCCGTCATATCCGTAGGGAAGATAGACATAGGCGGTTTTCTCGAATTTTTCGCCGCCGCCGGAATAATTCTTCGTCTCGTATTTGACGCTCATCAGCATACCGCCCTGATCGCAGTGCTGGAGATATTCGGCGGGGATCTCTTTGAATGCGTTGTCGGGGAAGACGGATTTTCTCGGCTCCTCCGACGCGCCGCAGCCGCTTATTCCCAAAGACATCAGGACAGCGGACATGAACAGACTTACAAATTTTTTCATAGTATTCCTCCTAAAATAATGCCATAGCAAATATAAAGTTATTATAACATATCGTTCGTGAGTTTGCAAGTATAACTAACGGGAGGAATGAGGATTTTCTTGGGCGATGGGGATGGTGCAGCTAAAATGAGCGAAAGTATTGCTTCTGTGAGTCCATGCCAATTCAAGGCACAGGGCGTCTGAACTATGCAGAAATATGGAGCGGGCGGGTATCTATTTTGCTGTCTAAGGTACTTAATCTATCTTCGCCTTGAGGGGGCCGCTGGGGGACGGTAGTCCCCAGCCGGAAGGGCGAGGGGTTTCTAAAGGGGAGAGGGGACAAGGTTGGCTCATCTCCACCCTGGACGCCCTCTCTTGCAAGGCGTCCCCTTATCTGCGGTGCGCAAGTTTGAAGGCTTTCGCGCCCTGCGGGGCGCAACCCTTTTACAAAAGTCTTGACCGAAAACTTTCGTTTTCTGTGTGCGTATTTATAATATCCTCTCCGTTTTCCCCTTTACAAACCGACCTGAATGTGCTATACTGATTAAAAACATTTCAGGAGGCAGACAATGGATACCAAAATTACAAACGACATCAGATACATCGGCGTCAACGACCACGAAATCGACCTCTTTGAGGGTCAGTATGTCGTTCCGAACGGCATGGCCTATAACAGCTACGCCATTTTAGACGCAAAAACCGCGATCATGGACACTGTCGACATCAGATTCTCCCACCAGTGGCTCGACAATATCGCCGCCGCTCTCGGCACACGCAAACCGGATTATCTGATTATCCAGCACATGGAGCCCGATCACGCCGGCAGCATCGACAGCTTTATGAAGATCTATTCCGACACCGTCATCGTCGCCTCGGCTAAGGCTTTCGCGATGATGAACCAGTTCTTCGGCACCGACTACGCCGACCGCCGCGTCGTTGTCGGCGAGGGCGACACCCTTTCTCTCGGCTCCCACACCCTGACCTTCGTCACCGCCCCGATGGTCCACTGGCCCGAGGTAATCGTCACTTATGACTCAAAGGACAAGGTTCTCTTCTCTGCCGACGGCTTCGGAAAGTTCGGAGCAAACGATGTCGAGGAGGAATGGGACTGCGAAGCTCGCCGTTATTATATCGGCATTGTCGGAAAATACGGCGCTCAGGTTCAGCGTCTGCTTAAAAAGGCCGCCGAGCTCGAGATCGAGAAGATCTGCCCGACCCACGGCCCCGTCCTGACCGATAACCTCTCCCACTGCATCGATCTCTATGATATCTGGTCCTCCTATCGCCCCGAGTCAGAGGGCGTAATGATCGCTTATACCTCCGTTTACGGCCACACCAAAGAGGCCGTTCAGCTCCTTGCGAATAAGCTCACCGCAAAGGGCTGCCCGAAGGTCGTTGTGACCGACCTCGCCCGCGAGGACATGGCCGAGGCCGTCGAGGACGCTTTCAGATATAACAAGCTTGTTCTGGCGACAACCACCTATAACGCCGAGATCTTCCCGTTCATGCGCGAGTTCATCAACCACCTGACTGAGCGCGGCTACCGTGACCGCACGGTCGCCCTGATCGAAAACGCCTCTTGGGCGCCTCTGGCGGCAAAGGTTATGCTCTCGATGCTCGAACCCTGCAAGAACATCACATATACCAAGACAACGGTTAAAATCCTCTCTGCGCTCAACGACGAAAGCCGCGCACAGATTGAGGAGCTTTCCGACGAGCTCTGCCGCGACTATATCGCCCAGAGCGGCGCGACCGCCAACAAGCAGGATATGAACGCCCTGTTCAAGCTCGGCTACGGCCTTTATGTCGTGACCTCAAACGACGGCACAAAGGACAACGGCCTGATCGTCAACACCGTCACTCAGCTCACCGACAACCCTTACCGCGTCGCCGTCAATATCAACAAGTCAAACTATTCCCACCACATCATCAAGCAGACCGGAAAGATGAATGTCTGCTGCCTCTCGACCGACGCGCCGTTCAAGGTCTTTGAAAACTTCGGTTTCCAAAGCGGAAGAGCGGTTGACAAGTTCAAGGACTGCGAAATTCTCCGCTCTGACAACGGCCTTGTCTTCCTGCCCAGATATATCAACGCCTTTATCTCGCTGAAGGTCGAGCAGTATGTCGATCTCGGCACCCACGGAATGTTTATTTGCAGCGTTACCGAGGCGAGAGTTATCTCCGACACCGAGACAATGACCTACACCTACTATCAGAAGAATGTCAAGCCCAAGCCGAAAACAGAGGGCAAAAAGGGCTGGGTATGCAAGGTCTGCGGCTATGTATATGAGGGCGACGAGCTCCCCGACGACTTCGTCTGCCCGCTTTGCAAGCACGGCACAGCCGACTTTGAACCGATAGAGCAGTAAAATAAAACGAATGGCGCGGAGCAATTCCGCGCCTTTGCTTTATGGGGGATATGTGTGAATTGTTTTGCAGCCGTACCCCCTCACCTATAAATCTCCCCGACATAATACTTTTCCTGAAATTCAATGGTTTTCAGAATCTCCTCATCGGAATAATTCTCGCCGTTGAGTGAGACGATCCACTTGTCCTCAACGTCGTTCAGCCGGTGATACACCGCGATCACCTTTCCCTCAAATTCTTCGAGCGGGCGGTCAGCCCCGAGGATATAAACGTCCTGTTCCTCTCCGTCCGGCGCGATAATCCCGTCGACATATCCGTAGTTTATCGGATATATCATATCCGGGTGCTTGGGGTGCCTGCTGCCGATCGGCCGGTCGATATGCCCGCGAACGGTTTTTCCGATAATGCTTTTGTAGTCAGCCATAGCTCCTCCGATCAGATTATCAGCATACAGTCGCCGAACGAGAAGAATCTGTATCTCTCCTCGACCGCCTTTTTATACGCCTCCATTGTCAGCTCATAGCCCGCAAAGGCGCTGACCAGCATTATCAGCGTGCTCTCCGGCAGATGGAAGTTGGTGATAAGCCCGTCGATCGCCCTGAATTTATATCCGGGGTAGATGAATATGTCTGTCGAGCCCTCGTCCGGCGCGATTTTCCCGAGCTTTGCCGCAACGCTTTCGAGCGTCCGGCAGGAGGTCGTACCGACCGCGATGACCCTGCCGCCCTCGGCCTTTGTTTTGTTGATTATGTCTGCCGTCTCTTTTGGCAGGACATAAAACTCGCTGTGCATTTTATGCTCTGTGACCTTGTCCTCCTTGACCGGTCTGAATGTCCCCAGCCCGACATGAAGAGTCACGCTTGCAATATTGACGCCCATCTGCCTGAGCTCCTCCATCTGTTCGAGAGTGAAGTGAAGCCCCGCTGTCGGCGCGGCTGCCGAGCCCGTCTCTCGGGAATAGACGGTCTGATACCGCTCCTTGTCCTCCAACTTTTTGGTGATATAGGGCGGAAGCGGCATCTGCCCGATCTCGTCGAGCATCGCAAAAAGGCTGCCTTCGCAGTAAAACCTCGCGATCCTGTTGCCGTCCTCCAAGACTTCGAGTATCTCGGCCGAAAGCTTTCCACCGCCGAAGGAGAATCTTGTGCCGGGCTTTGCCTTCTTTCCGGGGCGGCAGAGTATCTCCCAGACATTCTGCTCCTTCTGCTCCAAAAGCAGAAATTCGATAAAGCTGCCGTTCGACTCCCGCTCGCCGAATATTCTCGCCGGAAGCACCCGCGAGTCGTTGACGACAAGCGTGTCGCCTTTTCTGAGGTAATTGCATAGATTAAAGAAGCGGTCGTGTGAGATTCCGCCGGTTTTGCGCTCAATTACCATCATTCTCGAATGGTTGCGCGGCTCAACCGGCGTCTGCGCAATCAGCTCCTCCGGCAGATCGTAATAAAAATCACTTTTTCTGAGATTTTCAAGGTCAAGCATTATATTCACCATACTCCAGTATAATAAATTGTAATTAAATTGTAATGTCGGCTTTATTGACAAAAGCTCTTGCGTGTGATAAACTTTTAAATCAGGAGCGGTTTGCCGTTTCACCATTATATAACATTCTGCGGGATTTTTCAACCCCGATAAAGAGAGGATTTGACATTATGAGAAATTTTAACGTCGGAGTTATCGGCGCAACCGGAATGGTCGGTCAGCGCTTTGTGACTCTTCTCGCCGATCACCCTTGGTTTAAGATCAAGGTCCTAGCCGCTTCCGAGCGCTCGGCGGGAAAGACCTATCGCGAAGCTGTCGGCGACAAGTGGGCAATGAAGACCCCTATTCCCGAGAATATCGGCGATATGGTCGTTATGGACGCCGTTAAGGACATGGAGAAGATCGCCGCATCGGTCGACTTTGTCTTCTGCGCGATAGTTATGCCGACTTCCGAGGAGATTACCGCCCTTGAGGAAAGCTATGCAAAGCTCGAATGCCCCGTTGTTTCAAACAACAAGGAGCACCGCCACTGTCCCGATGTCCCGATGCTGATCCCCGAGTGCAATTCCGACCACATCGCCGTGATCGAAACACAGCGCAAGCGGCTCGGAACAAAGCGCGGCTTTATCGCCGTAAAGCCCAACTGCTCGATTCAGAGCTATGTTCCTGCTCTTCACCCTCTGCGCGGATACGGCCTCAAAACCGTCCTCGCCTGCAACTATCAGGCTATCTCCGGCGCGAGCAAGACCTTTGAAACCTGGCCCGAAATGGTCGACAACCTGATTCCGTTCATCAAGGGCGAGGAGCAAAAGAGCGAGATCGAGCCGATGAAGATCTGGGGCGAGATCAAGGACGGCGTGATCGTTCCCGCCGAAAAGCCGCTGATAACGACCCAGTGCCTCCGCGTTCCCGTCTCCGACGGCCACACCTCCGCCGTTTTCGTAAAGTTCGACCGCAAGCCCGAAAAGGAAGAGATTCTGAGGGCTTGGCGTGAATTCAAGGGCGAGCCCCAGTTTCTCGGGCTTCCCTCCGCGCCGAAGCAGTTCTTAAACTACTTCGAGGAAGACAACCGCCCCCAGGCGAAGCTCGACCGCGACCTCGAGGGAGGAATGGCGGTCTCGATCGGCCGTCTCCGCGAGGACACTCTGTTCGACTACAAATTCGTCTGCCTTTCCCACAACACCCTTCGCGGCGCAGCAGGCGGTGGAGTTCTCGCCGCAGAGCTCTTGGCGGCAAAGGGATATTTTGACTGAAAATAATTTAATGAAAGGCCGGTTAAGATGAAAAAGCTTTTATTTGAGGGAAACGCCGTCGCGATAGTGACCCCGTTCAATCCCGACGGAAGTTTAAATCTTGAAAAATACGGCGAGCTGATCGACCGCCAGATCGAAGGCGGCGCCGACGCGATAGTCGCTGTCGGCACCACCGGCGAAAACGCGACCCTTTCGGGCGAAGAGCACTGCGAGCTAATGAGATATGCAGTCGAGCGCGCCGCCCACCGGGTTCCGGTTATCTGCTCGACAGGCTCAAACGACACTGCCTACGGCGCAAAAACCTCAAAGGCCGCCGAAGAAGCCGGAGCCGACGGCCTTCTCTGGGTAACTCCCTATTACAACAAGACCTCCCAGTCCGGCCTGATAAAGCACTATGAAAAGATGCTCGAAAGCGTCAGCCTTCCGGTCATTCTCTACCACATTCCCGGCCGCACCGGCTTTACTGTAAAGGTAGAGACCTTTAAAGAGCTATCTAAGAATCCGCAGATCGTCGGAGTAAAGGAAGCTAGCGGCAATATTTCTCTCGTCTCCTCAATAATCGAAGCCTGCGGCGACGACCTCGCCGTTTACAGCGGAAACGACGACCAGATCGTGCCGACAATGTCGGTCGGCGGCAGGGGAGTCATCTCGGTGATGTCAAACGTCGTCCCCGATGTCACCTCAAAGATCTGCCGCCTCTGCCTCGAAAACGACTTTGCCGCCGCCCGCGAGCTCGCGATCGAATATCTCGACCTCGCACACAAGCTCTTTATCGACGTGAACCCCGTTCCTGTTAAGGAAGCTCTGAATATGATGGGTCTCGGCGTCGGGCCGTGCAGGCTCCCGCTTTATGAACTCAGCGCGGGCGACCGCGCCGAGCTCCGCAAAACGCTGATAAAATACGGCCTTGTAAAGTAGAACTGCTTTACATACTGCTTTTCTGTTTCTGAAGGAAGTGAAATTCATGACAAACATTGTGATCAGCGGCGCCTGCGGCAAGATGGGCCGCGTTATTGCGGATATAATCTCAGGCCGCGGCGATTGCAGAGTATCCGCCGGCATTGATCTGAGCCCTGTAAAGTATTCTGACTTTCCTGTCGTCGCCTCGCCCCTTGATCTCGCCGATGTGCCGGACGTAATAGTCGATTTCTCCCACCCCTCGGCGCTAGACTCTCTTTTGGAATATGCACTGACCAACGGCGTCGCACTTGTTCTCGCGACTACCGGCTACACTCCCGAGCAGATCGAAAAGATCCACGCCGCCGCTCTTAAAATTCCGGTTTTCTTCACCGCGAATATGTCTTTAGGAATAAACCTACTGCGCGAGCTAGCGAAAAAAGCCGCTTCGGTTCTCGGAGACCAGTTTGACGTCGAGATAATCGAGCGCCACCATAACCAAAAGCTCGACGCTCCGAGCGGCACCGCGCTGATGCTTGCTGATTCTATAAACGAAGCGAGAGACGGCAGATACAGCTATGTCTATGACCGCCACAGCGTTCGCCGCAAGCGCGAAAACACCGAGATCGGCATTCATTCCGTCCGCGGTGGAACTATCGTCGGCGAGCACGAGATCGTCTTTGCCGGCCGCGACGAGGTGATAACCCTCAGCCATTCCGCCGCCTCAAAAGAGGTCTTTGCGGTCGGCGCAGTCAACGCCGCGATTTTTGTCAAGGATAAAGCTCCCGGGCTTTACAGTATGTCTGATATGATTTAGAAAGGAATTCCAAGATGATCAGGAAAGGAAGTTTAACGGCCCTTGTTCTCGTTCTGTCGCTGATTCTGGCGATGTTTTCTGCCTGCGGCTCCGAGCCCGCCGCCGACATCTATTCGATGCGCGACGGTCTGACCGCGAAGGATATAGTCGCCGAAATGGGAATCGGCATCAACCTCGGAAACACCTTTGAAGCCTATTACAACGACGACAGCAATATGTGCGGCTTTTCGCAGGTGGTCGGCGACGGCGATTCTATCGACTACGAAACCTGCTGGGGCGCGATCGAGACCACCCGCGAGATGATCGACGGAATGAAAGAATCCGGCTTCAAGACCGTCAGAATCCCCGTCTTCTGGGGCAACGGCATGGCCGACGGCTCGGATTTCAAGATCAGCGAAAGCGTAATCGGCCGCGTTGAGCAGGTTGTGAAGTGGGCGCTTGAGGACGGACTCTATGTCGTCATAAATATGCACCACTACGATGAGCGGCTGATAATGTTCCTCGACCGCGAAGAGGCTGTCGCCGCCGCAGGAAAGGTTTGGTCACAGGTTGCTGAGCATTTCAAGGATTACGGCGATCACCTGATCTTTGAGGGCTACAACGAATATCTGGGCGGCGTCAAAGAGGGGACGAACGCCTCCGACGCCGAAAAATTCGACTACTGCAACGAGATGAATCAGATATTTGTCGACTCGGTCCGCGCGACCGGCGGCAACAACGCCGAGAGAATCCTGATTGCCTCCGGATTCAACACCAACATCGACAGAACCACCGACCTGCGGTTCAAAATGCCGGAGGACACCGCCGAGAACAAGCTGATGGTCTCGGTGCATTATATCGACAACAACATGTACTGGTCAAATCAGATTGGCAGCGAAACATGGCACGACTACGCCGAGTCTCAGTGTAAGCTCCTCCGCGACCGATTCTCTCTCGCAGGAATACCGGTTTTTGTCGGCGAGACGACTGCGGGTTATGACGGCAGAATGTCTTCAGACAACAGCTACGGCAGCTCTCAGGACTGCATCAGGGAGCTGATCAGAATGGCTAAAGAGGAATACGGCTTCATTCCCGTATTCTGGGACACTCACCACAGCGACGGCACCGCGTTCTATGACCGAGTGAACTGCAAGATCACCGACAGCGAAAACGCCGCCACCGTTAAAAAGTACGGGAAATAAGTATTTATTAATTACGCCGCAGTATGGGTGACATACTGCGGCTGTTTTGTCCAAAGAAAACCAACGGCAGTGTCGGTGGCTATTTTTTGAAACAGCTTAACTGAATTGTTTGCACTAATAAAGCTATGGCTATGATACCTGTCATAGAAACCCTTTAATCCATTCTCTCCAAACAGCTCTCGATCCATTCGAGCTCTTCTTCGAGAATCTCCTCGCCGTGCAGGTTCAAAAACTCCTCCAGAGCCTCCGCGGTTATTTCCGCCTCTTCGTAATCCTGAAGATCATGCGAAGCGAGCCAGCCGGAGTCATATTCGTCCCCGCCGATTGATAAGCAGGGCTTTTCGGGCAGGCAGATCTCCTCGCCGATATATTCCGAAATCTTTTCGTTGAGCTCGTCTGCGGCCTCCTCAGAAAGCCCCAAGCCGGCATACTCATCTAGCTTTTCTTCGAGCATTTCAGGGGTGATACCCGCCTCGGAGTAGTCCTCGGGCGAATGGCCGTAAACCCATTCGGGCGGATAAATGCAGTCGCCGATGACGATTGCGCAGTCGGTCGCGAAGTACTCCGCGATTCTCGCCTCGTCATGCGTTAAAAGAACCTCCATATCCTGCTCACTGAGAATGTCATAGCCGTCATAAAGCTCGCGGATATCGCTGTCCGAGACATTAAAATCGACTATGAAGGTGTAGATATTCGGGTAGTCGGTCATCTTCCGGCAGTCCGACATATTCTCATATTTTTCGACCCACGCCTCCCACTCCTCCTCTGAGGCGTATTCCTTTGTCAGAAATCCCGGCACACTGTCGAGCTCAGGCACACAGGGCTGATAAAAGTCCCAGTGCTCGTTGTCGTCCTCGAATATCTCGGGATTCTTCCCGCAGCCCGAAAACAGCAGGAAGGCGGCGGCAAGGCATATCAAAAATCTTTTCATAAAATCACTCCCTGTCAGCGTCTGCGCGAGAATTTAATGCCGGTGAAGAACGGCGCGGGGTCGACGCAGGTATTGTAATTGACGGTTCTCGGGCTTTCGCCGCCGCGGTAGGCGCCGACAGTGTTGCAGTCAAAGTGGAGATGATAGCCGGTTGAGTTGCCAGTGGTTCCGACATTTCCTATGTAATCGCCCTTTTTGACCGATTCTCTTATCTTTTTAGGGCTGCGGTTCATCATGTGCAAAAATCTCACCGTGAATCCGTCCTTCAGCTTTATCGCGATATAGTTCCCGGCCGATTTGCTGTATCCCTCGTAGATCACCGTTCCGTCCGCGACCGACGAGAGGGTGTAGCCCTTAATCTTTCCCCGCCTTTCGGCGACGATGTCGAGTCCTTTGTGCCTCGATGAGCCCTCGACCCTCGGCGCGCCGAACGGTTCGCTCAGTGTCGTCGCGATCTGCCCTTTTGTGATGAACATATACTGCCAGTCGGTGACTGATCTGATCTCCCACTGAAACGCCGCCGGAACGCTGCTGCCGCAGGTCTCGACCGACGCTCCTTTTTTGGAAAAGGTCAGTGCGACTGCCGGGTTTGACTTCGGAGAAATTTTGTATTTTCCGTTTGTGAGTTTAATTATATTAAAAAGCTGCGCCGCCGGGTCGACCGGGTTGTAGATGTCGACCGCGCAGCCCGCAGCGACCTTTTTATTGGACTTTATGATGTCAAGAACGCGCTTTCGGCCGTTTTCGCTCAGCATAGTGTAAATGCTGTAGGCGTTTTCGGAAGAGTCATATCTGAGGACAAACCTTTGCGCCCACGACCCGTCGGAGGCGCCGCCCGAGACTCCCGCGCCGTTTTTGTCGGCCGAGGCGGTGAGCAGCTTTCCGCCGCAGGAGAGGGTATATACCCCGCCCGAAACGATTCCCGAGGTCTCGGCCGCGGTTATTTTATAGGGCATGATCGGCAGAATAATCGCAATCGCAAGAAGCAGAGAGATGAACTTTTTCACAGCGCAGCCTCCTTTCAGTTGTGGGGATATTATATCATGATTCCGCGAAAAATGCAATGCACCATACAAAATGAAAATAGACATTCTCATTCAAACCGTATTCTCTCTGTTAAAAACTTTTTTAACTTTTTGCCTTTGAAATCCCCGCGAAAATCTGCTATAATAACACCAGTGTGTTTCCTGAAAAGGTGTAAGTCCGGCTGCGGACCTGCGCCTTTATTTTTTTGGAGGTATTTTTATGTCGGAAAATCAGAACTATCTTTCGGAAGAAAAAATCGGCAGGCTGATGGCGAAATACGCAGTTCCCTGCATCATTTCGCTGCTCGTCGGCGCGCTATATAACATCGTCGACCAGATTTTTATCGCTAACGCCTCATATCTCGGCTCCTTCGGCAACGCCGCCAACACCGTCGTATTTCCGCTGACGGTTATCGCTCTCGCAATCGCCGTCATGATCGGTGACGGCTGCTGCGCCTTTGTGAGTCTTTGCCTCGGGAGAAATGAGCCCGGTGACGCCGGCCGAAGTGTCGGCAGCGCCGTTGTCATGACCGTCATTTCAAGCCTTGTCCTGACAGCGGTTTATCTCATTTTCAGCGACGAAATCATCACACTTTTCGGCGGCACCGTCAACGCCGAGACCTTTAGCTGCTCAAAAGAATACTTTTTCTGGATAACCCTCGGCATACCCTTTTATATGTTCAGGCAGGCGATGAACCCGGTTATCCGCGCCGACGGCAGCCCTCGGTTCGCGATGGTCTCGACCGTCTCCGGCGCGGTCATAAATATAATCCTCGACCCGCTCTTTATTTTCGGTTTCGGGTGGGGAATGACCGGCGCGGCAGTCGCGACGGTAATCGGCCAGATAGCGACCGCCGTTCTCGCGGTTATTTATATGCTTCACACAAAGACCGTCAAACTCAGTAGGGCAGATTTCAGGCTCAGCGCCAAAATCGCCGGCAGAACTCTCACACTCGGTATATGCAGCTTTCTTTCACAGATTTCCCTCGTCGCGGCAATGGCTGCAATCAACAACATGATCCGCAAATACGGCGCGCTCGATTCAATTTTCGGTCAGGAGCAATACGCTCAGATACCGATGGCGGTCGTCGGAATCGTCATGAAATTCTTCCAGATAGTCATTTCGATCGTCGTCGGAATGGCCGCGGGCTGCATACCGATCGTCGGTTTTAATATGGGCGCGGGGCATAAAGACCGCGTCAAAGGGCTGTTTACAAGGCTTCTAACTGCGGAGGCCTGCGTCGGCCTGATCGCGCTGATAACCGTCGAGCTGTTCCCCGCTCAGCTTATCGGCATCTTCGGCGCGAAAAACGAGAGCGTCTATTACACCGATTTCGCGCTCAAGGCGTTCAGAATCTATCTTTGCATGGTGATTTTCGCCTGCGTGAACAAGGCCGCATTCATCTTCTTACAGGCGATGGGCCGCGCCGCAGCCTCGACAATGCTCTCAATGGTGCGCGAAATAGTTTTCGGCGTAGGCTTTGCGCTGCTGCTCCCGCGGTTCTTCGGTCTCGACGGCGTTCTCTATTCAATGCCGGTTTCGGATATCCTGACCGCCCTCGTTTCCGCCGCCGTGATCCTCTCGACCTATCGGCAGCTCTCCGAGCCGAAAGCTCTCCGACCCGCCGAACACTGTTTAAAGCGTAACTCATCAAAAAGCGTGGGCAGTCACGCATAAAACAGCAAGAGCAGACGAAACCCCGTCTGCTCTTTGCGTATCACATATTAAAATTTATATTACGGATAAATCGGAATTTTATCGGTTTGCTATATATTCCAACATCTCTTGAGAAAGCACCGTTATTTCCCCGTTAAGGATCCGATATATCCGCCCGGTCAACGAGGCGTATCCGTCTTTTACAAAAATAGCGCTGTCATCTTCCATTGCACAAACAGGGAGCTCCATGGAAACTTGCTTCAATGTTTGTACCAATTCTTTGTTTTTCATGTCAAAATGAGCTTTGATTGTAATATCGACAAGGCCAAGTCCATCGTAAGGCGTCAAGGATTCCCAAATATCGACCGAATGCTTTGCCATATTGATCGATCCGGCGCTCACCCCTAAAATAACCGCCGAACTGCTGCGGATTTCATCAACAATAGCTTTTCTGCGAAGCAGTTGAAATTGCAGCGTTGCATTGCCGCCCATAAGGAATATACACGAACCAGTTCGGATGAGCTCTTTCGCTAAAGCCGTCTCTGTTCTGTCGTCAATTACATAGTATTCAGAAAACGGCAAATCACATTCTTCAAACATACCGTGCATACCGGCAGCATCATTATCATTGCGTTGATACTCTGACGGCCATGCGCTTATAAA
>CANQJB010000001.1 GCA_947624155.1 uncultured Clostridia bacterium | reverse complement strand
TATTGAAGCATGGTTCATAGCTGACAAGCATTTCGACCGACTTGCCCTTGCGGTAGAGAATGTTGCGAAGAGCGGCATATTTCTCGCAGTCGTTGAGGTCGTCGTTCTTATACTTTTCGCGGGAGGCCTGCGCTCCTGCCATAATTGCGTCGATGTCGCAGCCTGCAACGGCTATCGGCAGAAGGCCGACAGCGGTCAGAACGGAATATCTGCCGCCGACGTCGTCGGCGATGACGAAGGTCTCATAGCCCTCGGCATCGGAGAGCTCTTTAAGGGTGCCTCTCGCCTTGTCGGTGGTGGCGAAGATGCGGGTCTTTGCCTCTTCCTTGCCGTACTTGTCCTCGACAAGCTTCTTGAAGATTCTGAACGCGAGCGCGGGCTCGGTGGTGGTGCCGGACTTCGAGATGACGTTGACGCAGATGTCCTTTCCCTCGCAGATCGAGAGGATCTCATTCAGATAGGTCGGGCTGATGGTGTTGCCGACAAAGTAGATATCGGGGGTGTCTTTTTTAAGGCTGTTGTAGAACGGGCTTCTCAAAAGCTCGATCGCGGCGCGGGCGCCGAGATATGAGCCGCCGATTCCGATTACGATAAGTATATCCGCCTTTTCCTGAATGCGCTTTGCTGCGGCTTTGATCCTTTCAAATTCTTCCTTGTCATAATCGACGGGGAGATCGACCCAGCCCAAGAAATCGTTTCCGGGGCCGGAGCGGCTGTTCAGAGTATTGTGAGCAGCGGTAAGCTGGGCGCGGCAGGCTTCAAGCTCGTGCGGCGCGACAAACTTTTCGGTGTACTTTGTGACGAGTTTTAATGACATAATAAATCCCTCTTTTCCGAGTTGTTGATTATATTTTAACACGACTGAACAGATATTGCAAGGAATTTTTATGAAAATTTAGCGACGGAACGAAAAAAGTTTTTGAATTTCCGCTTTACATTCTTATTATGCTCCTCAGCGCCCTTTCTATCGCGATGAAAATATTCATCTTTCTGACCGGCTCGGCCGCGACTATCCCGCAGGAATAAATCTCCTCGCTGCCGGAGGACCATACCGCTCTGCCGACCCTGTCGCCTGGGCTGAGCGGAGCGGAAACATCTTCATAATACTCCACAGATATTTCAATTCCGTCTTCGGCGCTCTTTCTGATTATAAACGGACTGAGCTCGCCGAGCTCGGTTTTAACCTCTGTCTTCTCCCCACCCGAAACGGCGATGGGATCGGTATAGACATCGGTGCGCTTAGGTTTATATAAGGTATAAGCCTGAAAGCCGGTGTTCATCTTCTCTTTAGCGGTGGTAAATCGCAAAAATTCGTCCTTTTCGCCGAATATCACGCAGACCATTTTCAGACCGCCGCGCTCTGCCGCTGCGATCAGGCAGTTTCCGAGCGCTTCGCTGTAATACGCCTTCATTCCGATTATCCCGTCATAGGTCAGAATAAGCCGATTGGTACTGGCGAGCTCGGTCTTTCCGCCTCTGACCGAGGTCACCCATGTCGTGAAATAATCGCGAAGGTTATCAAATTTTGTCAGCTCGCTCGCGAGGATAGCGCAGTCGCAGGCGGTGGTGACGCTATGGGGCGAAATGCCGGTGCAGTCGGAATAGGAGGTCGAGGTCATGCCGAGATCACTCGCACGGGCGTTCATCATCGCGACAAAGTCCTCCTCGGTCTTTCCGACCGCTTCGGCGAGCACGACGCAGGCGTCGTTCGCGTTTCCGACGGTTATCGAGGCGATAAGCTCAGAGACGGTTATCTCCTCGCCCGGCATCAGCCAGATCTGCGCGCCCTGCATCGAGTTCGCGTGATTAGAGGTTTTTAGAACGGTTTCAAAGCTCAGCTCTCCCCGCTCTATCGCCTCGGCTGTCAGCAAAAGGGTCATCAGCTTGGCGGAATGGTGCGCCGGAACTACCGCGCTGCCGTTTTCGGCATATAGAAGTGTCGCGGTGCTGCCTTCCATCAGGACATAGGAATACTGCGGCTCGTGCAGGTCGTCGGAGTATGCCGCAGGGGTAAGCGCGAACAGAACCGCAAGCGCAGTTAGCAGGCAGAGGATTTTTTTGGACATAGTATTCACAGCCTTTCGTTTTTGTAAATACTATGTCCGGATTTCAGGGGGAATGCAAAAAAAACGCGCCCGTGATGAGCGCGGATTTTTATCAGTGAACATAATTGGGATTGCCGGTGACTTCGCGCATCTTTGTGGTCTTGCGCTGAGCCATGACAAGGCTGTAATAAACGCCCTTTTTGCGCATCAGCTCGTCGTGGGTGCCGGTTTCGGCAAGCCTGCCCTTGTCGAGAACGATGAGGTTGTCGGCGTGGGAAAGAGTCGAGAGCCGGTGGGCGATGGCGATTGTCGTTCTGCCCTTGCAGAGCTCGTTCAGGCCCTCCTGAATCTGCTTCTCGGTCTCGGTGTCGAGTGAGGCGGTCGCTTCGTCGAGAATGATTATCTTCGGATTGTGGAGAATCGCTCTCGCGATTGCGATTCTCTGGCGCTCACCGCCCGAAAGGGTATATCCCTTGTTGCCGACGCGGGTGTTATAGCCGTCGGGGAGCTTGGTGATAAACTCGTGGGCGTGGGCGATCTTCGCGGCCTGGACTATTTCGTCAAAGCTCGCGTCGGGCTTGGCGTAGGTGATGTTTTCGAGAACGGTGCCTTCAAAGAGGTAGGTCTCCTGGAGCACAACGCCGACCTGAGAGCGCAGGCTCTTCTGGGAAATCTTTCGGATATCGACGCCGTCGATAGAGACAGAGCCCTGGGTGACGTCGTAAAGTCTCAGGATCAGGTTTATCATCGTCGATTTGCCGACGCCGGAATGTCCGACAATGCCGTACATCTTGCCCTTTTCGATCTTGCAGCTTATATCTTTCAGAACGGGATTATAGACCTTATATCCGAAGAAGACGTGGTCGAAGGTGATGTCGCCCTGAATATCGAGATCGACGCATTCGGCGTCGTCGCGGACATCGGTGTTCTCCTCGAGAATTTCAAATACCTTCGAGGCAGAGACCGAAACGTCGGCGAGCTGCCTCGGAAGCTGCATCAGCCAGCGAAGAGGAGTATATAACATTCCGACATAGGTCGTGAACTGGATCAGTTCGCCGAGGGTCAGAACTCCGAACGCGGGGATTCTCTGGAGAATCATCAGCGAGCCGAAGTAGAGAACAAAGTAGTTGCCGACCGTAAGCATAAAGTCGCAGAACGGCCAGATCAGGTTCCAGACTATTTCGGCTTTTGAGGCCGCCTTTGCCCATTTTTCGGAGGCGGTGCGGTATTTCTCGATTTCGGCCTCTTCGGTTCCGCAGGTTTTGACTACCCGGATGCCGTTTAAGGCGTCGTGCAGAAGCTTTGAGTGAGCATTGGAGAAGCGCCAGACACGGGAATAGTACATGTGAATGACGTTATAGAGCCTCTTTACGACTACGAGAACGACCGGTATCGGGATTATCGCCAAAAGCGCGAGCTTCCAGTTCATCACGAAGATGATTACCATTACTATCAGCAGCGACAGGATTCTGACGACGGCGTTTTTGCCGTTATCGGTCAAAAAGCTCTGGAGCTTGTTGGCGTCGTTTGACACACGGTTGATAAGGTCGCCGGCGGTCTTTTTTGAGATCGAGTTCATCGAGAGCTCGAGGGTCTTGTTGAAGACGTCCTGCCTGAGATCCTGGCCGAGATTGAGCGAGACATAGTAGCTGCACTTTAAATTCAGCCAGTCGAGGAAGGTGTTGATCCCGAGGATCAGGAACATCGCGCCGCAGAGAACTCCGAAGCCGAGCCAGTGAGAGGTGTTCTGAGGCTGGACATAGTCGTCGATCAGAATTCTGTTTATATAGGGCGAAACGACGTTCAGGACTTCGCTCAGAACGGTGCAGAGTATCGCGATGGCGAATACGCCTTTATAAGGCTTGACTCTGCCGAAAAGCTTGGTAAAGGTCTTGATCTTTGAGGCGCAGTAGGGGCATTCGGAATAGCCGTCGAGCGGGAGGCCGCATTTCGGGCATTTCGGCTCGTCGATGTCGGATTGCTCGACAAGTATGCCGGTGGTGAGATAGTGGTTGATGATTTTGCATACCTCGGCAAAGGCGATAAAGCTGTCCTGGCTGAACGCGCAGATACATCTCTGGCTGCGATCGTTGATTCTTCCGACCATCATTGAACAGCCGATAAGCTGCTCGCAGGCGTATTCGTCGAAATCGTTGAAGTTATATCTGTCGACTTCTTCGCCGTCGATGTAAACGATTATCTCACCGCGCGTCACGCAGAGATGTCCGTTGACCTTCTGCGCTTTTCCGTAGAGGTTGAAGGGCAGCGAAAACAGAAATTCGCTCAGCTCATGGCCTTTCGGCGCCGAAAGCAATAGATTCATTTATATCACTCTCCTTCTTGGAGGATACTGAGGTTTTTAGACGAATATCTCGAGTGTCGCGAGGCTCTTTCGGTCGAGCTTTTCGATGTCGGGACAGAAATATTTGTTGCCGTCGACATCGACCGCATAGAGCAGCTTTTCCGAAAGCATTCTGAAATTGGAATACCAGTCGCGAATGCAGATAGTCTTGCGGCCGGAGGTGGTGTCGATGTCGACAAAGATGAAGCCGCGGGAGTTGTCCTTGATCGAATATACCTTCTTGATCTCGGGCATATAGTATTTGTATTCAAGATATTCGTCGAGGAGCTTGAACTGGTCTTCTGAAAGATCGGCCATATCCTTTATTACGCCGATCTCGCGGAATTCGTTGTCCTCGTTGTCATAAGCGACGCTGATATAGGTCGTCTTGGAATAAAAGGGAACAAGTCTTGTAAGACGGACGTTGAAATAGGTGTTTCCTTCATATTCGAGAGAGATGAAGTTTCCTTTGTCCTTATAGAAGTGCAGCTTTGAACAGTCGAGCAGCACAAGAAGGTCTATTTCAAATTTTTCTTCCGTCAGGGTCTGCTTATCCATGATATGTTATGCCTCCTTTTGGAATGCTGAAGCGGATTATCCCTCTTCGATAAACTTTAGGGCGTCGGCCTGGAGCTTATAAAGCTCGAAGTATTTGCCCTTTCTGCGAATGAGATCGTCATGTGTGCCGAGCTCCTTGAGCTCGCCGTGCTCGATGACGCAGAGCATATCGGCGTCGCGCAGAGTTGAAAGGCGGTGGGCGATGGCGATGATCGTGCGCCCTTCTTTAAGGGCGTCTATCGCGACCTGAATCTTGCGCTCGGTCCGTGTATCCATCGAAGCGGTCGCTTCGTCAAGAATGAGAATATTAGGGTCCTGAATAATCGCTCTCGCGATGGAAATTCTCTGGCGCTCGCCGCCAGAGAGAGCCGCGCCGCCCGAGCCGATCTTGGTGTTATAGCCGTCAGGGAGCTTGGTTATGAACTCGTGGGCGTTGGCGGATTTCGCCGCCTTGATTACCTCTTCGATTGTCGCGTCGGGCTTGGCGTAGCGGATATTGTCGGCGACCGTTCCCATGAACAGATATGTCTCCTGAGATACGATGCCGATATTCCGGCGAAGGTCTTCGGCGGGTATCTTCTTGATCGGAACTCCGTCGATTAGAATTTCGCCGCCGGTGACGTCATACATTCTCGCCATGAGATTTATAATTGTCGACTTTCCTGCGCCGGTCTTTCCGACGATGCCGAACATCTGCCCGCCCTTGACCTTAAAGGTCAGGTTTTTGAGTATCGGGCGGCCCGCTTCATATTCAAAGGAAACGTTGTTGAAGCGGATATCGCCCTTCATCTTCTCGATGTGAACCGGTCTCGAGGGGTCATAGTCCTTTGTCTTGACGACCGAGATGTCCTGGGGCTCGCCCTCCGGCTCCATTACGGTCGGCTTGGCGTCGAGGATTTCAAACATTCTCGAAGCGGCGTCGATACATCTCGCCCAGCGGTCGCCGATCCACATAAAGAAGTCGATAGGCTCATAGACGAGGTTCATATAGTTCAGAAGAGCGGTCAGAACGCCGTATTTGAAGTAGCCTATTATTACAAGGTAGCAGCCGAAGCAGAACAGACCGGTGGAAATGACTCTGTAAAAGCTCCAGATATAGGGCATAGTCGAGGTGATGCGGTTGTTGATTCTGGTGTTGACGTCGTAGGCGTCGAGATTCTTGCGGCGGTAGCGCTTGATCTCGCGCTCCTCTTTAGCGAAGGATTTGACGACGCGCTGGCCATTCATAACGTCGGAAAGAACCGAGTTGAGGCTTCGCATCGCGACGTCGAGCTTGCGGTAGAGCTTGCGCTGGGAATGGTAGAGATAGTTCTCGACCGACATTATCACGACGATTATCGTTATTACCGCGATCGAAAGGATCGGGCTGAGCGCGAACATTATCGCAGCGACGCCGACCATTTTGACTATGTTCGCGATGCCGTAGGGAACGATATCGACGAAGAAGTTATAGACGTTGTTGCTGTCGCGGTCGACTCTCGACATCAGCGAGCCGGTCTGCTTGCTGGTGAAGAACGAGAGAGAAAGCTTTGACATCGAGGCGTAGATCCTCGTCCTGAGCTTGTGGGTTACAAACGGAACGACCTTTGCGGTTATAACTCCCGAGATTATGCCGGTCAGCTTTCCTAGAATATTTGTCAGGACCATCAGCATTACGACGAACAGAACGCGGCCGTAATACTTTCCGCCCTCGGCGAGAACGTCGTCATAGAGCATCTTCGAGCCGAACCATGGCGATATTACCGCAAAAACGTTGGTTAAAAGGATAGTTGAGATTATGAGCGCGATCTCGAGCTTGAATTCCCTGAACATTCCCATCAGGCGGTCAAAGATCGATCTGCGGTCGATGCAGCGCGGACAGACCGGCCTGTTCGGGTCGGGATATGGCTGGTGGCAGGTCGGGCAGATAAGCTGAACGGCGTCGAGAAGAGAATCGTCGATCTCCTCGTGTCTGTGGGTCATATTGAGGCGCTCACAGAACTTCTCGAATTTTTCGGCGTAGCCGAGAGAGAATCTCGCGACAGGAATGTTAGGTCTTGTGCTGTCATAGGAATTGGAATGGCCGAAGCCGTGCCACTCAAATTCCTGGGGCGCGTCGTCGGAAGCGGAGGGGGCGGGCTTTTCAAAGCTCTCGGTCTCCCCTTCGTTGAGCAGAGCGAAGACAAGTCTTGCGGTGTTCTGGTGGCGGTCGATATAGGCGTTCTTTATCGAAGATATCGGATACTCGCTGAAATCGACTACTTTATAAGTAATCATTTCGGGGATATATGTATCCTTCACGAGGCTCTTCAAACCCGGAACAGCCTTCAGCTTTTCCTTGAGCCGTTCAGACTTCGGGGTCTCGGCATATTCCTCGTAGCCGCTGATGATGTAAACGTTTTCGCTGTCAAAGGTCACATATACATCATAATAGCAGCCGTCGCCGTCGAGATCGGCCTTTACGCAGTACAAAAGACTGTCAGCGTTGATTCCGCGCTCCGTCAGTTTTTCTTCAACCAAACGCGGAAGCGCGTCAAAATACTTCATTTCGGTTACATCTCCTTTCGGAAATCATTCTGAGTTGATTGATTTACTGAAAATTATTTGATACTCACTCCTGTTAGCAGCAAAAAACGCTCCGATGAAGCAGGGCTTCATCAAGAGCGAACAATTAACCAAATGCGATTACAGATTCGTTGCAGGGCAAGCTGCCGGCGATGGAGCACATTCGTATTCTGTTGTCGATAAATTTAACGGTACGCATTGCTGCAGCCCCCTTCCTTTAATATTCCGTCCAAAAGACTATGATATTATAAGACGATTTTTTGGATATGTCAAGACTTTTTTTGACGATATTTTTATCAATTTTTCATAATTTTTCAAGCCAGCTTTAGTATATTTGGAACAAAATATTGACATTTGTCAGAGAAAATGCTATACTATCGGGAAGAATACGGCTTCCACGCAATAATTAAGCCGTTAAAAGATATGTAGCTAAAATAATTTAAGAATGGAGTTATTTATATGGATAAGCTTTTCAAGCTGCTGAGAACCAACGCAAGATTGTCAAATTCTGAGCTCGCGGTGATGCTCGGGCAGACCGAGGAAGAGGTCGCCGAGAGGATCGCAAAGCTGGAGCGCGACGGCGTCATCAAGGGATACAGCACCCTTTTCGACGAGGAAATAGTTTCTAAGGACTATGTCAGAGCGATAATCGAGCTCAAGGTCACTCCGAAGGCGCAGGTCGGCTATGACGAGATTGCGAAGACTATCGCCCAGTATTCCGAGGTTGAGAGCGTCTATCTTGTATCGGGAGGATATGACCTCTCGGTCATGCTGCGCTGTCACAGCTTAAAAGAAGTCTCGGACTATGTTGCCCAGAGGCTCGCGACTATCGACGGCGTTGTTTCGACAACGACTCACTTTTTCCTGCAAAAATATAAGGAGAGCGGAATTATGCTCGTCGACGAGGACGCCGACGACCGCGTAATGCAGTAAGACTATGGACTACTCAAAGATAATCAGCAAAAAGGCGGAGGCGCTGAAGCCCTCCGGAATCAGAAAATATTTCGACATCGCCGCGAAGCTCGACAACGTCATTTCGTTAGGGGTCGGCGAGCCTGATTTCAGAACGCCCTGGGCGGTTCGCCGCGAAGCGATCAGAACTCTCGAACGCGGCAAGACCGTTTACACCGCGAATCCGGGGCTTATGTCGCTCCGAAAAGAGATTTCGGAATACATAAACAAAAAGACCGGCGTCAGCTATGACCCCGACGGGGAGATAATCGTCACAGTCGGAGGTTCGGAGGCGATTGACCTGACAGTCAGAGCGCTGATAGAGCCGGGCGACGAGGTTATCATTCCGGAGCCGTCGTTTGTCTGCTATAAGCCGATAGTAGAGCTGACCGGCGGGATTCCGGTAATCATTGAAACCAAAGAAGAGGACTGCTTCAAGCTCAGGGCGGACAGTCTCAAAGAAAAAATAACCGACAGGACAAAGCTTGTGATACTCCCCTTCCCGAACAACCCGACAGGCGCGGTTATGACGCGGGAGGACTTGGAGCCGATCGCCGAGCTTCTCCGCGGGACCGACATCATGATCCTGACCGACGAGATTTACAGCGAGCTGACCTATGACCACAAGCACTGCTCGATAATCTCGCTAGACGGAATGAAGGAGCGGACGGTTTATGTCAACGGCTTCTCGAAGGCGTTCGCGATGACCGGTTGGAGACTGGGCTATATGTGCGGCCCGAGGGAGATTCTCCGCCATGCGCTCAAAATACACCAGTTCGGGATAATGTCCTCGCCGACTGTCAGCCAGTATGCCGCGATCGAGGCGCTGAGAAGCTGCGACGAAGACGTTCAGAACATGGTCGACGAATACGACTCGCGCAGAAGATACCTTGTCGATGCGTTTAACCGGCTCGGGCTGAGCTGCTTTATGCCGCAGGGAGCGTTCTATGTGTTCCCCTGCATCAGATCGACAGGGCTGACGAGCGACGAGTTCTGCGAGAGACTTCTCTATTCAAAGCGGGTCGCGGTTATCCCGGGGACGGCATTCGGCGAAAGCGGCGAGGGATATGTCAGGGTGTCATACGCCTATTCGAGAAAGCACCTCAAGGAAGCGGTCGAGAAGATCGCGGAGTTTTTGAAGGAGCTTGAAAATGATAACTAGAGCGGCTTATGCAAAGATCAACCTGACGCTCGACATTGTCGGCAGGCGCGGGGACGGCTATCATCTTCTCGAATCGGTGATGCAGACCGTTTCGCTTTATGACACCGTCGGCGCAGAAAGGGCGGACGAAATCGTCATCGAATGCGACGCGCCGAATGTTCCGACCGACCGGCGGAACACCTGCTTCAAGGCTGCGGAAAGATTCTTTGAATATACCGGAATAAGCGGCGGCGCGAAAATCGTCATCGAAAAGAGGATACCCTCGGAGGCGGGTCTCGCGGGCGGCTCGGCGGACGCTGCGGCGGCGCTTTGGCTTTTAAACGAGATTTACGGCGCAGGTCTGGGCGGCGAGGAGCTTGAAAGCATCGCGGCAAAGGTCGGGGCGGACGTTGCGTTCTGCGTAAGAGGCGGGGCAGCGGTCTGCCGGGGTATTGGCGAGGAAATGGAGAGCATCAGCGATATGCCGGAAAGGTTTGTGCTGCTTGTCAAGCCGGATTTCGGGGTCTCCACACCCGAAGCATACCGACTGTTCGATGAAAAGGGAATCAGAACCGAAAACGGAACTAAAAAGTTTTTGTCAGCTCCGAAAAGAGGAGAAACGCCGTTCGGGTTTATCTCTAACGATCTCGAAACAGCGCTTGCAAATCCCGTAATCGAAAAAATAAAAAAAGCGCTGTTCGGCCTCGGGGCTGAGGCGGCGCAGATGACCGGAAGCGGCTCCTGCGTGTTCGGGCTGTTTAAAAGCGAAAAAGACGCCGAGAATGCGAAGCATGAGCTTGCGGGAAACTACCCGTTTGTTGAATTATGCAGGACTATCTGAATTGCAGACTCTGCCCGAGAAAATGCGGCATCGACCGCAGCACGCGCACCGGCTTCTGCGGGCAGAGCGACAGAATCAGGATCGCGAGGGCGGGGCTGCACTTCTGGGAGGAGCCGGTGATCAGCGGTGAGCGCGGCTCGGGAACAGTCTTTTTCAGCGGCTGCACGCTGAGATGCTGCTTCTGCCAGAATTATGAAATCTCGCAGCAGAACAAGGGGCGGTATATCACCGAAGGCGAACTCGCCGAAATATTCCTCGATTTGCAGTCTCAGGGGACGCACAATATCAACCTAGTCTCACCTACCCCGTTTATTCCGTCGGTTATTAAAGCGCTCGACGCGGTCAGGAGCCGGCTTAAAATTCCCGTCGTCTGCAACTGCGGAGGATATGAGAGCGTCGAAACGGTCAGAGCGCTCGAGGGATATGTCGACGTCTGGCTGCCCGATCTGAAATACTTTTCGCCGGAGCTTTCAAAGAAGTATTCACAGGCGGAGAACTATTTTGAGACCGCGATCGAGGCGATAAAGCAGATGCAGAAGCAGACCGGAAAGCCTCAGCTCGGAGACGACGGAACGCTCAGACGCGGGGTGATCGTCAGGCATATGGTGCTGCCAACCCACAGGCGCGACTCCGAAAAGGTCATCGAGGCGCTCGGGCAGGCGTTTAGGCCGGACGAGATCCTTCTAAGCGTGATGAGCCAATATACGCCGATGTTTAGGGCGGCGGAGTTTTCGGAGATCAATCGGAGGGTATCAACATTTGAATATAATTTTGTCCTCGACTGCGCGGAAAAATTCGGCTTCGACGGCTTCTCGCAGGAGCGGGATTCGGCAGGCGGAAGCTATGTTCCGGAGTTTGAGGGGGATTATGATTCGTGAAATTCCGGCTTAGTTGTAAATGTGAATCCCGCAGAGTATGAATAATGCTCTGCGGGACATTTTTATATTATCCTCACTTCTTCACATAATACCCCGCCTGGGCGTCCCAAAGCTCGCGGTATTTGCCCTCGCCGGCATAAAGCCCGTCATGGCTGCCGTCCTGGGCGATCTGCCCCTTGTCGAACACCAGAATCCGCTCGCAGAAGCGGCAGCTCGAGAGTCGGTGGCTGATGAACACCGAGGTGTGCTCTTTTGAAATTTTGTCGAAGTTTTCATAAACCGCGGCCTCGGCGAGGGGGTCGAGAGAGGCAGTCGGCTCGTCGAGAATCACAAACGGCGACTCTTTATAGATCGCCCTTGCGATCGCGGTTTTCTGCTCCTCGCCGCCGGAGAATTCTATTCCCTCGATGTCATATTGGCGGCCCAGGCAGTAGTCGAGCGCGTTTTTGCCGTCCTCTGCGGCCTTTTTGTCGAGATCACTGAGCTTTTCTCCCATTCCCGCGCGTTCGAGGCAGTCGCGCGCCCTTTCTCTGTCATGCCCGAACTCCGCCGAGACATTGTCTCCGAGCGAGAAGCCGAACAGCCTGAAATCCTGGAAAACCACCGAGAACAGCGACATATATTCGTCATATCTGTATTTCGTGATGTCGATTCCGTTGAGAAGAATCTGCCCCTCGGTAGGGTCATAGAGTCGGCAGAGAAGCTTGATAAATGTAGTCTTGCCGGAGCCGTTTTCGCCGACTATCGCGATCTTATCCCCGATTTTAAACTTCATCGAGATATGTCTCAGCACCCAGTTGTCGGTTCTCGGATATTTAAAGCTGACGTCCCTGAACTCTATCTCATAGTCGAGATCGTCACGCTTTTCGACTGCGAGAGTGCCTTTATACATATTGTTCGGCAGGTCAAACAGCTCGAAGGTAGTCTGAAGATAGCCGGTGTTGAACCTCACCGCCGCGATGTCGCTCGCAAGGCCGTTGACCGCGTTGACAAAGCGGTTTATCGCGCCCTCATAGAGAACGAAGCTGCCGATTCCGAATGCGCCGCAGAAGACCTTCGCCGCGACAAAGAGATGTATTATTACCGAGAGCAGGGCGTTTATCGGGGCGGAGATCGCTCCGAACTCAAGGTCGATTTTATATGACTTTTTAAGCCACGACGGGCGCATAAGATGCTTTTTGAATTCGTCCAAAACTATCGGGTGGAGATTCAGAATGGTCATATCCTCTCCGTAGAGATTGCCGTAAGCCGTAAAGCGGCGGTTGACCAAAGAGATCTCAGACCTCACCACCTCTGCGCGGCTGCGTCTGACCACATTCAGCTTCGCGGTCAGAAGGGAGAAGCACGCGATTATCAGAAGCATTGCAGCGGCCGAAAGCGGGGAGTTGATGAAGCTCAAAAATCCGGTGAACTGCCCCGAGGCGCCTGCAAAGAGCGCGGCAACCGTCAGCGAAAGGGAGAGAATAAGCTCGGTCAGAGAGGCTGTCAAATCCGGCACAAAATAGAGAATACTCATCAGCCCGCCGTAGACGGTTCTGGTGTTGGCGTCGATCTTCTCGCTCAGAAGCTTGACGTCGGGGTTTTCGAGGTGTTCATATTGCAGCCTGCAATTCTGGTCGAACATGATTTTTGCATATCTGAAATAATTCTGGCTGTCCTGAATATCGGTCTTCATCTGCATAACGCGGGTGATCACCGACAGAGTGAACGCCCCGAATACCGTCAGGCAGGCAAAGAGTATCAGCCGGTTTTTGTCTCTCGCGCCGGATATTTCGTCGAGCAGCAGCGCCGACATCGTCAGCGAGAAGTAGGAGGAAACTCTCTGCAAAACATTCATAATGACCGCGCAGGTCCAGTATTTCGGCGCATATTCTCCCCAGATCTTAAACGCGCGCTTAAAGCAGTTGATGTCGTCTTTTATCGTTATCTTAGCCATTTTCGGGAACCTCCTTCTGATAGTATTTGCTCTGAACGTCGAACAGCTCGCGATATTTTCCGCCCTTGTTCATCAGTTCGTCGTGGGTGCCGACCTCGGCGAAGTTTGCGCCGTCAAGAAGGAATATCCTGTCGCAGAATCTTGTCGAGGCGAGGCGGTGTGAAATGAATATCGAGGTCGAGGCCTTTGAAATTTCATTGTAGCGGCGATACATTCTGTCCTCTGCAATCGGGTCTAAAGCTGCGGTAGGCTCGTCCAAAATCATGCAGAGCGGGTTTTTATAGATCAGCCTTGCCAAAAGGAGCCGCTGCTTTTCGCCGCCCGAGAGGTCGACCGCGTCGTCGTTTACCGTTCTGTCGAGCGGAGTTTTTAAGCCGAGAGGCAGACTGTCGGCCTTTTCCTTAAAGCCGGAGAGCTCGACTGCGCGCTCCAGCTTCTTTCGGTCGATCTCGTCCTCGTTGACGGTGCAGGCGATGTTCTTTTCGAGCGAGACCGGCAGCAGATTGTATTCCTGCGGGATTATTCCGAACAGCGAATACATCTCGTCGCGGTTATATTCATAGAGCGTGTGGCCGTCGAGAAGAACCTCGCCCTCGTCGGGCAGAAGAAGCCCGCAAATCAGCCACACAAGGGTGGTCTTTCCCGCGCCGTTCAGGCCGACAAGCGCAATCTTTTCTCCCGGCTCGATTTTGAACGAAACGTTTTCAAGCACATTTTTCTCGCCCATAGGATATTTATAGGTCACGTTTTTAAACTCGATCGAGAACGGCGCAGTCGGGATCGCGATACCCTTGCCGTGATTGAGCTTTCCCTCATATTCGAGCATCTCTCTGATGTCGCTTATCTGCGCCGAGCCCTCTCTGACCTGCTGGAACCGCCAGGCGATTCCGCCGAGAAGCCCCGCTAGCGAGCTTATCGCCGAGAAGTAGAGCACAAACTGCGCCGCGTCGACCTCTCCGCGAAGGGCCTTGAATATCAGAAACGCATAGGCGAGTCCGTCGCGCAGAAGGACTATAAGCATATCTACCAGCGAGACAATAAACCCGCGGCGCGCGTGCTTTTTCTGCCATTCGAGCGACTCGCCGATATGCTTCGAGAAGCGGTCCTGAAGCGGCTTCGCCATATTGAACAGCCGAATCTCCTTCTGAAGGTTGAGGTCTCGGGCGATATTTCCCGCGATATAATTCCGCCTGCGCTCGGCTGCGTTTCTCCCGTCGCGCTCCTGATAGTGCTTTCTCCACTGCCAGTTTGACATTTGGCGGGTTATCAGAGTTCCCGCAATCAGCAACAGCACTATCGCCGGGTGGAGCATTGAAACTGTCGCGCCGAAGAGGAAGAATTTGATTATTTCGGCGACCGTTTCGGCGAAGATCATCGGAAAATGCGTCGCGTGGGAATGGTCAGCCGCCGCTTTGTTTGCCCTTGCCATGACCTTTTGATATTCGAGATCATAGAGCAGGCAGTTGTCGGCCAGGCGGGAGCAGGTCATCACCTTGCCGGCCAAAACGAGCATTACGTTATGCTCCGAAAGCCTTATCACGCTGTCAAGCATACTGCTGGCAGTGTTGACAATCGCCCTCGCGAGGACTATTCCGGTGATTACCAGCGCGATATAGCCGAAGCTGCCGCCGCTGCCGACGGCGTTGATTATCGCCGGAGAAGCGTAGAGCCCGAATACCGCCGCGAGAAGCGACAGCGGCACCACCGCGAATCCGACCAGCGCCAGAAATTTCTCGTTTTCCCAGAGCAGCCGGTAGATATAGCCGACGCAGGAAAGCATTCCGAATTTAGGTTTGCGCTTTTGTTCTTTTTCCTTTTTCTTTTTTGACATTTATTATCACCTCACACCCGAAGTATAGCACGGCCGGGTCGTAAAATGTTTATTTTGGGTACGAAATGCAATTTTTGGTGTACGAAAAGCAAAGTCAGACGGTCAGACGGTCAGAAAACAGATCGTCAGAGAGCGGAAAGAGCGGAAAAGGTCAGTGTGCTGGGGGTTGGATGTTAGAAGCTAGAGGATAGAATATAGATGATTAGAAGCCAGAAATTGTACAAAGTTCAGAAATCCGCAAAAGCTGAAAAACTAACATCTAACCTCTGTCCTCTAACCTCTAACGCTCTAAAAAAGACAGAAGACTCAGCTTCTGTCTTCGTCGGTGAGCGGGATCAGGATTTCCGCCGTGAATCCGCCGTCCTCGCTGTCTGCCGAAAAATAGCCGCCGTATTTTTTGACGACCGATTCCACCCGCCTTAGCCCAAAGCCGTGCTCGACGCCCTTAGACGTGTCGAAAACCGAGCCGATCTTGGGCTGCTTTTTGCCTGCGGCGTTTGTGACCGAAAGGTAAAACTGGGTGTTCTTTCTGCCGATATAAACGCGGATAAAACGCTTTTCGGGCGAAAGGCGCTTGTTTTCCTCAATCGCGTTGTCCAGTAGGTTTCCGATTATAACGCAGAGGTCGATGTCCGAAGCGGGGGTTCTGTCGGGGATCTTCGCCTTTGCGTTGACCGGAATTTCGTTCTGCGCGGCGATGTTCAGCTTTCCGTTCAGAATGGCGTCGACCATCACCCGTCCAGTCTTGATGACTGTATCGACATTGGTGAGGTCGTCGTTGAGGTCGGCGAGATAACGGCTGACTTCGTCGTATTTTCCGAGCGCCATCGAAGCCTGAAGAGCCTGAATGTGGTTGTGGTAGTCGTGGCGCCAACCGCGCATCTTGCGGTACATCGACTCGACCTCGTCGCAGTATTTTTCGAGCAGCTCTGACTGATAGCGCTCGATTCTTTTATTGATTATCTTATCTAAAATCATTACGGCACCTTTCTAGAGCGGTAGATGTTAGAGGGTAGAAGACAGAGGTTAGAAATTCTATTTACAACTTTCGTGGATTTTCTGCACTTTCTATCCTCTGATTTTCTATCTTCTAATCGTCTAACACTCTAACAACTATCAAAATAGTTCTATTATGCGCTTGCTAACAACATCTGCCATGCCGCGGCTGATCGGCACAGCTTCTCCGCTTTTAAGCACTACCTCGGTGCGGTTTATCCGCAAAACCTCCCGAAGATTGACGATAAAAGAGCGCTGAACGCGCAGGAAATAGCCATCGAGCCGGGTTTCGAGCTCAGAGATAGGAATTTTCAGGCGATATTCTCCCGAGCCCGCGTAGATCACCGAATACTGCCGCTGCGCCTCGATATAGCGTATCTCATGGAGAAAAATGGCAGTCTCGCCGCCGTCCGACGGCAGAAGGATTTTCTTTTCCGCCTGGGAGATCTTTCCGAGAGCGCGGTTTAAAACCTCGGAAAGCTTTTCAGGGGTGACCGGTTTTAAAAGGTAGTGCAGCGCCTCGACCTCATAGCCCTCGCCGATGAAATCGGGGTAGCCGGTGATGAAGACGATCTGAACCGTCTCCCGCCGCGATCGCAGCTTTTTCGCCAGCTCAACGCCGTTCATTCCCGGCATTTCGATGTCGAGGAGCAGAATGTCGGGCGGTCTGTCGGAATATGAAAACAAAAGCGCCTCGGCCGAGGGATATTCGCGTATGCTGACGCCCGCCCCTGACTGATTTGACCAGTCGAGGACGAGGCTTTTGACATAATCGCGTTCGGCGGCGTTGTCGTCGCAAAGGGTAAAGGTAAGCATCGCAGAGGCTCCTTTAGCGTGATGAGTTAATTATAACACGGTATCGCAAGAAAATCAAGAGAGGAGCAGATTTTATACTGAATTGTTATTATTAACTCTTTTAGATGCCGCAACAAAAGGAAACGGCATGGCAGAAGCCACGCCGTTTCAGGTATTCAAGTGAAAATTAAATTACAAGAACTTAAGCCCGCATTTTTGTTTCAAAAATGCGGGCATTTTGGCAAAATATTAAATTGTGTGTTGTGGTAATTTTTATTATATCCGAAAAAAGCAGTTCGTCAAGAAAATCCCCCGATTTTCACGGGGGATTTCGGCTATTTCCTTTTAAAAAGCTTTGAGATAATTAGGCCGACTGAAAGGCCGATCAAGAACAGCCCCGCGAGCATCCAGATATCCCAGACGACGCGCATGGCCGCCGGGCCGGTGACTGTCGGCGCGGAAAGCGCGAGCCAAAACACAAGCGCTCCGATGACGAGCATTGCGGCTCCTATCGCGAGAATTATAAGCGGTTTCTTCATAGGCTGCTCCTATCTTTAATACTCAAACTCGCCCTCGAAGACCTTGACCGCGCTGCCGTTCAGGGTCACGCGCTCGTCGGTATAATTGACGACGAGGTCGCCGCCCTTGAGCTTAACGGTAATGTCGCGGCCCTTGTCGCAAAGGCCGTTTTCAGCCGCGGCGATAACTGCTGCGCAGGCGCCGGTGCCGCAGGCGAGAGTCTCGCCGTTGCCGCGCTCCCAGACCCTCATTCTGAGAGTGGTGCGGTTCACGACTCTGACAAACTCGGTGTTTATCCTCTCGGGGAACATATTGTGATATTCAAATTTCGGGCCGAGGGTCTCGAGATCGAGGCGGTCGATATCGTTGAGGAAGACGACGCAGTGAGGGTTTCCGATTCCGACGCAGGTCACACGGTAGGTCTGGCCGCCGACCTCGAGCGGATAGTCGATCAGACTGTCAAAATCGGTCTTCGCGGGGAGTTTTTTAGCTAAAAGCTCGGCTTTGCCCATGTCTACGGTGACCGAGCTGACCGCGCCGTCGCGGATATAGAGCTTCATTCTATGAACGCCGCTCGCCGACTCAACGGTGACGTCCTCGTCGCTGACAATTCCCTCGTCATAGAGGTATTTCGCGACGCAGCGAATGTTGTTTCCGGCCATCTTGCCCTCTGAGCCGTCGCGGTTGAAGTGACGCATTCTGGCGTCGGCGACGGTCGATTTCTCGATCAGGACTATTCCACTGCCGCCGATTCCGTAGTGTTCGGGGCAGAGGCTGACGCAGAGGCTCTCGGGACAGCTTATCGCACCGTCGAAGTTCGGAAGGAATATATAGTCGTTGCCGGCTGACTGCATTTTGAAGAAACGTATTCTGCGGCGGCGGTTTCTCATTCTGTTGATGTTGACAAGCTCGGTGTTCTGGCAGTTGAAGCGGGAGGCGATGATGTCTGCAAGGGCGTTGGCGGTGTCAAGAGAGGTCAGGCAGGGTATGCCGAGCTGCATCGCGCGGCGGTGGACTGCGGTATAGTCCCCTATCGAGCGGTCTCGGACGGCGCCGGTATAGATTATATAGCCGATGTTTCCGCTCTCGATCAGCTCGCCCAGTTCGCCGCTGTCTCCGGCGTCGGCGACGGAGTAAACGGGTATACCGAGCTGAGAGATGTCCTGCGCGGTGCCTTCGGTGGCATAAATTTTAATGCCGAGGTCATAGAAGCGCTTCGCGAGCGAAATCGTGTCGTTATAATCGCTCTCCTCAACGCTTATCAGAACGCCCTTCTCACGCTTTTTGGCGTGTTCGACGTCGAAACCGGCGGCGGTCAGACCCTTGAACAGCGCCTCGGCCATCGTCTTGCCGATTCCGAGGACTTCGCCGGTAGATTTCATCTCGGGGCCTAAGATCGAATTGGCGTCCGAAAGCTTTTCAAACGAGAAGACCGGGACTTTGACGGCATAATAAGGCGGGGTCTTATGAAGGCCGGTGCCGAAGCCGAGATCTTTGAGCTTTGCGCCGAGCATAACTTTTGAAGCGATGTCGACCATCGGGACATTTGTGACCTTGCTGATATAGGGAACGGTTCTCGAAGCGCGCGGGTTGACCTCGATAACATAGAGCTCTCCGTCATAGATGAGATACTGGATATTTACGAGGCCCTTAGTTTTAAGGCCGAGCGCGAGCTTTTCGGAGCAGTCGCAGATAATTCTCAGGAAGCGGTCGCTGAGGTTATAGGGCGGATAGACCGCGATCGAGTCGCCGGAATGGATTCCCGCTCGCTCGATATGCTCCATTATTCCGGGGATCAGGACATCTTCGCCGTCGGAAATTACATCTACCTCGAGCTCGACGCCGGGCATATATTTATCGACAAGAACGGGGTTCTCAATCCCCTGAGCCAGAATCGCCTGCATATATTTTGAGGTGTGGGCGGGAGTGCGCGAAATGGTCATATTCTGGCCGCCGATAACGTAGGAAGGTCTTAAAAGAACGGGATAGCCGAGCGTTTCGGCTGCGCTGAGGGCTTCTTCCTCGGTCAGAACGCCCATTCCCTTCGGGCGGCGTATTCCGAGGGACTCGAGAAGCTCGTCGAAGCGGGCTCTGTCCTCGGCGATGTCGATGCTCTCGGCGGAGGTGCCGAGGATCCGGATTCCGTGGCTGTCGAGGAATTTTGTCAGCTTTATAGCGGTCTGACCGCCGAACGCAACGACAACTCCGACCGGCTTCTCGACCTTGATGATGTTCATTACATCTTCGGGAGAAAGCGGCTCGAAATAGAGCCTGTCAGCGGTGTCATAGTCGGTCGAAACGGTCTCGGGGTTGTTGTTGACGATAACGACGTCATAGCCGAGCTCTCTGAGGGTCCAGACGCAGTGGACCGAGCTGTAATCAAACTCGATTCCCTGGCCGATTCTGATCGGGCCGGAGCCGAGAACCATTACTACCGGCTTTCCGGAACGGGCAAAGGTCCTCGCCTCGCAGGCGGCTTCGCAGCAGGAATAGAAATAAGGCGTTACGGCGTCGAACTCGGCTCCGCAGGTGTCGACCATTTTATAGCTGAAATCAATTCCGGGGAGCTCCTTTTCGCCGCTCAGGCGCTTGATTGCGTCGTCGGTATATCCGAGACGCTTCGCAGTCATATAGTCGCCCTCGCCGAGGCCGTTCGCGATCTTCTTTTCAAAATCTGCAAGCTTTTTAAGCTTTGCGAGGAACCACTCGTCGATGAGGGTAATTTCGTGAATCTCTTCGATCGAAACGCCGCTTTTGAGAGCTTCAAAGACGGTGAAGATTCTGCGGTCGTTCTGCTCGTGGAGCCGCTCGGTAACCGGCTTATCTGAAAGAGGGGCGGCGTTTAGGGTGTCGAGCGAGATCTCCGCGCCGCGGACAGCCTTCAGAAGCGCCATTTCAAAGCTCGGAGCAATAGACATAACCTCGCCGGTCGCCTTCATCTGGGTGCCTAAAGAGCGGTTGGAGCCGCTGAACTTGTCGAAGGGCCATTTCGGGAATTTGACGACGACATAGTCGAGCGTCGGCTCAAAGCAGGCGCAGGTCTTTCCGGTTATTTCGTTCTTGATTTCATCGAGGGTATATCCGAGAGCGATTTTTGTCGTTATCTTCGCGATCGGATAGCCGGTCGCTTTCGAGGCGAGCGCCGAGGAGCGGGACACACGCGGGTTGACCTCGATCACGGCATATTCAAAGCTCTCGGGATTCAGAGCAAACTGGCAGTTGCAGCCGCCGACGATTCCGATCGAGGAAATTATGTCGAGCGAAGCCGAACGGAGCATCTGGTATTCTTTGTCGGCGAGGGTCAGAGCGGGGGCGACGACTATCGAGTCGCCGGTGTGGACGCCGACAGGGTCGAAGTTTTCCATCGAGCAGACGGCGATGACGTTTCCGAGGCTGTCGCGCATTGTCTCGAACTCGATTTCCTTCCAGCCTGAGATACACTTTTCAATCAGGACCTGGGTTATCGGCGAGGCGTCGAGGCCGGTCTTCGCGATTATTTTTAATTCTTCGGCGTCGGCGGCGATTCCTCCGCCGGAGCCTCCGAGAGTAAACGCGGGGCGGACTATAACAGGATAGCCGATCTTTTCGGCGATCATGAGCGCGCCGTCGACTGTCTGGGTGATGTCAGACGGGACGACCGGCTGGCCTATTTCGCGCATTGTGTCGCGGAAGAGCTCTCTGTCCTCCGCCTTGTCGATCGCGTCGATGTCGGAGCCGAGAAGCCGAACGTTGTATTTTTCAAGCACTCCCATTCTGGAAAGCTGCATTGCGATAGTCAGACCGGTCTGGCCGCCGAGGCCGGCGAGAAGGCCGTCAGGCCTTTCCTTTTCGATTATTCTCGCGACGGTTTCGGCGTTAAGCGGCTCCAGATATATCTCGTCGGCGAGGTTTTTGTCGGTCATTATCGTCGCAGGATTAGAGTTTACCAAAACGACGTTTATCCCCTCTGCGCGGAGAACTCGGCAGGCCTGAGCGCCGGCATAGTCAAACTCGGCGGCCTGTCCGATAATTATCGGGCCGGAGCCTATTACCAAAACCTTTCTTATGCTGAGATCCTTAGGCATTGCGCTCGCCTCCCATCATTTCAATGAATCTGTCAAACAAGAACACGGTGTCGCGCGGGCCTCCGCAGGCCTCGGGGTGGAACTGAACGGTGAAGCAGTTCTTGCCGGGATATTCCATTCCCTCGCAGCTTTGGTCGTTCGCGTTGATAAAGGTCTCTTTGCCGATTCCTGCAAGGCTCTCGGAAATAACGGCATAGCCGTGGTTCTGGCTGGTGATGTAGGTTCTGCCGCCAATCAGGTCTTTGACCGGCTGGTTGGCGCCGCGGTGGCCGTATTTTAGCTTTGTCGTTCTGCCGCCCATCGCTAGCGCGGTGAGCTGGTGGCCGAGGCAGATTCCGAAGATCGGAACGCGGCCGATCATCTTTTTCAGCTCAGCGATCGGGCCGGCATTTTCCTCAGGGTCGCCCGGGCCGTTGGAGAGCATTATTCCGTCGGGGTTGGCTGCTAAAACGTCTTCGGCCCTGGTGTCCTGCGGGAAGCAGGTAACCTCGCAGCCGCGATTCTGAAGGCTTCTGACGATATTCCGCTTTGCGCCGTAATCCATCAGTGCGACGCGGTATTTTTTCTCCCCGACGGCGGGGTAAACCTCGGGAGCCTTGCAGCTTACCGCCGCGACCGCGCCTCTGACGATGTATTCCTTAACGGCGGAGAGATCTTCGGGCGGGGCGTCGCAGATAATCGCGTTCATTACGCCTTCCTCGCGGATAATTCTCGTTATCTCGCGGGTATCGACTCCGGCAAGGCCGGGTATATTCTTTTCTTTGAGAAATCTGTCGAGCTCATATTCGGAGCGGAAGTTAGAGGGATAATCGCAGAGCTCACGGACAACATAGCCCTTGACGGCGGTCTCGCCCTCAAAATCAGGGGTGATGACGCCGTAGTTGCCGATCAGCGGGAAGGTCTGCATAACGATCTGGCCGCAATAGCTCGGGTCGGTCAGGGTTTCGAGGTAGCCGGTCATTCCGGTGGTAAAGACAAGCTCGCCGATCGAAGAACCCTCGGCTCCGATTCTTCGGCCCTCAAAGACCGCGCCGTTTGAGAGCACTAAACAGGCTTTTTTGGAAAACTGAATCTCGTTCATAATTTATTTCCGTCCTTTCCTTTCGGCGGATATCCTCCGCCTTGTCAACTGATAAGTATATCATAAACTCAGGCCAAGTTCAACATTAAATCACATTATTTTTAAAATTTTATGTTATGCACAAAAAACATCACCCTTTGCGGGTGATGTCATATACTAAATCAAAGTCGTCGCCATTACTGCTTTAATGGTGTGAAGTCTGTTCTCGGCCTCGTCAAACACGACCGAAGCCTCTGATTCAAACACCTCGTCGGTGACTTCAAGGCAGTCATAGCCGAATTTTTCATACATCTCGCGGCCAATCTCGGTTTTGAGGTCATGGAACGCGGGCAGACAGTGCATAAACAGACACTGAGGCCCCGCCATTTTCATAAGCTCGGAGTTGACCTGATAGGGCATCAGGTCTTTGATCCTCTCGGCCCAAACCTCGTCGGGCTCGCCCATCGAGACCCAGACGTCGGTATAAATTACATCGGCGCCGGAGACGGCGGTCTTCTGATCTTCAATAAATTCGAGAGTAGCGCCGGTTTCGGCGGCGATCTTCTGGCATTCTGCGACAAGCTCTCCGTCGGGGAAATATTCCTTCGGCGAGCAGGCGGCAAAGTGCATTCCCATTTTCGCGCAGCCGACCATCAGCGAGTTGCCCATGTTATATCTTGCGTCGCCGGCATAGACGAGCTTTACTCCCTTCAGGCGGCCGAGATGCTCGCGAATGGTGAGAAAATCGGCGAGAATCTGAGTCGGGTGAAATTCGTTGGTAAGGCCGTTCCAAACCGGAACCTTTGAATAATAGGCAAGGCTCTCGGCGCGCTCCTGGTCATAGCCGCGGTATTCGATTCCGTCAAACATTCTGCCGAGAACCCTCGCGGTGTCGGGAATCGACTCCTTTTTTCCGATCTGTGAGCTCTTTGGGTCGAGATAAACGGCGTGCATACCGAGGTCGGCGGCGGCGACCTCGAAGGAGCAGCGGGTGCGGGTCGAGGATTTTTCAAAGATCAGCGCGACGTTCTTTCCTTCGAGATATTTGTGCGGAATACCGGCCTTTTTGAGAGATTTAAGCTCTGCGGCGGCGTCTAAGAGTCCCTCTATTTCTTTCGGTGTGAAATCCAGAAGCCTTAAAAAGCTCCTGCCCTTGAGTGATATCATCGGCTTCCTCCTGTCGGTTTATTTAAAAGTGATTTAATGTAATTGAGCTGTGCGCCGACCGATTCCGGCGAGGTTCCGCCCTCGGAAATCCTCTTTTCGACGCAGTTCATCAGGTCGATGTCTTTATATAGATCTTCGTCGAACAGCTCGCTCAGGGTTTTATAGTCCTCAAGCGGCAGAGTTTCAAGAACAAGCCCCTTTTCGCCGCACTTTGCGACCGCCTGACCGGCGATCTTATATGCCGAGCGGAAGGGCATACCCTTTCTGACGAGATAGTCGGCGAGATCGGTCGCGTTGATAAAGCCGGTCTGAGCGGCTTTCAGCATATTCTCGGGATTCGCACGCATTTCGCTTATCATCGGGATAAACACGCCGAGGCAGGCTTTCGCGGTGTCGACTGCGTCGAAGACGGGCTCCTTGTCCTCCTGCATATCCTTATTATAGGCAAGCGGGAGACCCTTCAGAGCGGTCAGAAGCGACATTAAATCGCCGTAGACCCTGCCGGTTTTTCCGCGGATAAGCTCGGCCATGTCGGGGTTCTTTTTCTGAGGCATTATCGAGGAGCCGGTCGTATAACCGTCGCTGAGGGTAATAAACTTAAATTCCCAGCTAGACCAGAGTATCAGCTCCTCGCAGAAACGGGAGAGGTGCATCATCATTATCGAGAGGCTGCTGATCAGCTCAGCGGCGAAATCGCGGTCGGAAACGCCGTCGATCGAGTTGTGACATATCCCCGAAAAGCCGAGAAGCTCGGCTTCAAAGCGTCGGTCGGTGTTATAGGTGGTTCCGGCGAGCGCGCAGGAGCCGATCGGGCTGCGGTTCATTCTCTCACGGCAGTCTTCAAGGCGGTCGATGTCGCGCAGGAGCATCATGCAGTAGGCAAGAAGCTGGTGGGAAAAGAGGATCGGCTGAGCTCTCTGGAGGTGAGTGTAGCCCGGCATTACCGCGGTTTTATATTCCTCAGCCTTTTTCGCAACCGCTTCGACCGCGCTTTTTATTAACACGATTATTTCGCCGGTTTCGCGGCGAAGATAGAGCCTTAGATCGAGAGCTACCTGGTCGTTACGCGATCTTGCGGTATGAAGCCGCCTGCCGGGGTCGCCGATCCGCTCGGTCAGTACCTGCTCGACGAACATGTGGATATCCTCGCAGGAGAGGTCGATTCTGAGCGCGCCGGATTCGAGGTCTTCGAGTATTCCGACAAGGCCGGTGACGATCGAATCCTTCTCGGAATCGGAGATTATACCCTGCTTTGCGAGCATTTTTGCGTGAGCGACCGAACCGGCGATGTCCTCGCGGAACATTCTCGAATCAAAGGATATCGAGGAATTGAAGTCGTCGGCGATCTTCGAGGTAACTCCGTCGGTGACGCCCTGCCACATCTTAGCCATAACAGCCTCCGTTATTTGTCGCCGTTCTTTTTGTCAACCGTTGCCTGAACCTTGATCGGCAGACCGTAGAGGTTGATAAAGCCGGCGCTGTCCTTCTGGTCGTAATCCGATTCGCCGAATGTCGCGATCTCCTCGCTGTAAAGGCTGTAATCGCTCCAGACGCCCGCGTTGATAATATTGCCCTTATAGAGCTTCAGGCGCACCTTGCCGGTGACGCGCTCCTGGGTTTTATCTACAAACGCCGAAAGGGCCTCACGCAGAGGGGTGAACCACTGGCCGTTGTAGACAAGCTCGGCGAAGGTGATCGAAAGGCGCTGTTTTTCGTGAAGAGTCATTTTGTCGAGGCAGATAGATTCGAGAACGCTGTGGGCCTTATAAAGCACGGTTCCGCCGGGGGTCTCATATACGCCGCGGCACTTCATTCCGACAAGGCGGTTTTCGACTATGTCGATTATTCCGATTCCGTTTCTGCCGCCGATTTTGTTGAGCTCTAAAATGATGTTCTTTGCGCTCATCTTTTCGCCGTTGAGCGCAACCGGAACGCCCTTTTCAAATTCGAGCTCGATATATTCCGGCTTGTCGGGGGCCTGAACGGGACTGACGCCCATTTCAAGGAAGCCGGGCTTTTCATACTGCGGCTCGTTGCCGGTGTCCTCGAGGTCGAGACCCTCGTGGCTGAGATGCCAGAGGTTCTTGTCCTTTGAATAGTTGGTCTCGCGGTTTATCTTCAGCGGGACGTTATGAGCCTCGGCATAGTCGATCTCCTCGTCGCGGGATTTTATATCCCACTCGCGCCATGGGGCGATTATCGGCATATTCGGGGCGAAGTGCTTAATCGCGAGCTCGAAGCGAACCTGATCGTTGCCCTTGCCGGTGCAGCCGTGGACGATCGCGTCGGCGCCCTCTTTCAGAGCAATCTCGACAAGCCCCTTTGCGATGCAGGGACGGGCGTGTGAGGTGCCGAGAAGATAGTCTTCGTAGACGGCTCCGGCCTTCATTGTCGGGATTATGTATTCGTCGACATATTCGTCGGTCAGATCTAGGACATAGAGCTTTGAAGCTCCGGTTTTAAGCGCCTTTTCCTCGAGGCCCTCGAGCTCGTCTGCCTGGCCGACATTTCCGGAAACGGCGATAACTTCACAGTTGTTGTAGTTTTCTTTGAGCCACGGAATGATGATTGAGGTGTCAAGACCGCCGGAATATGCAAGAACTACTTTTTTTATGCAATTTTTATTCATAATTTGCCTCCTGATATACATGATACGGGTTACAATTGCATATTATGCAACAAATATTCAGATTTGTCAAGCGTTTTTCCGCTAAATGAATTTTTTTGTAGAGTAAGGCAATATCGAGCCTCCGCGGCTGAAAAGTTTGGTGAAATCATTCAATGCCGCGTTAAACCAGCTCAGCGATGTCATATATCAGCCGCTCTGTTTTCTCCCAGCCGAGGCAGGGGTCGGTGATCGATTTTCCGTAAACGCACTCCCCTATCTTCTGTGCGCCGTCCTCGATATAGCTTTCGATCATAAAGCCCTTGACAAGCTTTTTGATCGAATCGGAATGGCGGCAGCTGTAAAGAACCTCCTTGCAGATTCTCGGCTGCTGCAGCGGATCCTTTCCGGAATTGGAGTGGTTGGTGTCGATTATCAGCGCGGGATTGGCGAGACCGGCGGCTTCATAAGACTCGCTGAGGTGGAGAAGGTCTTCATAATGATAGTTGGGCATATTCTGACCGTGCTTATTGACATAGCCGCGCAGAATGGCGTGGGCGAGCGGGTTGCCCTGAGAGTGGACCTCCCAGCCGCGGTAGATGAAGGTGTGGGGGTGCTGGGCGGCGGAGATCGCGTTTAGCATCACCGAAATGTCGCCGCTCATCGGGTTTTTCATTCCGCAGGGAATATTGAGCCCGCTGGCGGTCAGGCGGTGGTGCTGATCCTCAACCGAGCGCGCACCGACCGCGACATATCCGAGAATGTCGCTCAGATAGCGGTGGTTTTCGGGGTAGAGCATTTCATCGGCACAGGAGAAGCCCGATTCACTCAGAGCGCGCATATGCAGATTTCTGATCGCGACTATCCCCTTGAACATATCCGGCTTTTCATTGGGGTCGGGCTGGTGGAGAAGCCCTTTATATCCCTCGCCGGTGGTGCGGGGCTTTCCGGTGTAGATTCTCGGGACGATGAAAATTCTGTCGCTGACCTTTTCCTGAACCTTGCGCAGGCGGGAAATATAGTCGAGTACGCTGTCGGCGTTGTCGGCGGAGCAGGGGCCGATAATAAGAATGAACTTATCGGACTGCCCTGTAAAAATAGCGGCGAGCTCGTCGTGGCGGGCCTTGACGACCTCCTTCAGCTCGGCAGAAAGCGGAAACATCTCCTTAACGTCCTGCGGAATCGGGAGCTTTCGCTCAAAAATCATATTCATAGATCATCTTTCCTTTCAGTGCTTGTCAAACTTCGCGCGGCGCTCGCTGGAATATCTCATCATTTCGCGCATACCGTCGACGTCGCCGTCGGCGATCATGTTGCGCAGGCGGCTGAACTGAGCCGAGAACAGGTCCATCTGGTCTAAAAGCGCCTTTTTGTTGGACATGAACAGCTCGCTCCACATCAGATCGTTTATCTTCGCGATTCTTGTCAGGTCGCGGAAGGAGTCGCCGGTAAACTGCTCGATATGCTCTGCGTCGTTGCAGGTCATCAGGCTGACGGCAATGCAGTGGGTGAGCTGGGACACAAAGCCGATCATTTCGTCGTGCTCCTCGGGACTGAGCTCGCAGATATTCGCAAAGCCGAGAAGCAGCCCGAGCTCGCGGCATACCTCGATCGCCTCGGGGGTGTTCTTCGCCGTCGGGGTGACGATATAGTTCGCGCCGTTGAAGATTCGCGAGGTAGCGTTCTCAACGCCGTAGACCTCGCGGCCGGCCATCGGGTGTGCGCCGATAAACTCGCAGTCGGGCCGCAGAAGCTCCTGTACCTTATAGACAACCGAGCCCTTGACGCCGGTGACGTCGGTCAGCAGCGCGCCGGACTTCAAAAGGTGCTGATTCTGCTCCAACCACTCAATGAAAATGTGAGGATAAAGGGCGAAGACGACGATATCTGCCTCGGAGACGAGTTCGGGGTCGACAAACGAAGCTCCGGCGTCGATCATTCCCCTCTCAAGGGCGTAGTCGATCGAGCGCTGGGAGCGGGTTATCGCGGTCACTCGGAAGCCGTAGCGCTTAAGAGCCTCGGCGTAGCTTCCGCCGATCAGCCCGAGCCCGACAATAAGAATCTTCTTTTTTACATCAATCATCATAGCGGTCAAACCTCTTTATATCAGCTCGACTTTTGCGCCGAGAGATTTAATATCTTCAAAGAATTTGGGGTAAGTCTTGCTGACAGCCTCGGCGCCCTCGATCTCGCCGCCGAGAACGCTGCATAACACCGACAGAGCCATAACAATACGGTGGTCGTTGTGGCCGCCGAGAAGCTTTTGCGGGCGGCTGAGAGCGCATTTTGGAACGGTTATATCGTTCTCGCCGACATTAATTTCAAGGCCGAAAGCCCGCATTTCTCTTTGCATCGCGGCTCCGCGGTCGCTTTCTTTCATCGCAAGGCGGCGGGTGCCGGTCAGCTTGCAGCCGTTTAAGAGCGCGCCGAGGGAAATCAAAATCGGCCCGAGGTCGGGGCAATCGGAGATGTCAATAGTCGGGCAGCCGCAGGAGAGCGCGGCAAAGTGCTGTTTATAAACTCTGTCGCCCTGAACGCTGCTGTCTGACAGGCCGTTTACCTTTACAGAGCCGCCGACAAAATTGAAAGCCTCAAGGAAGGCCGCGTTTGAGCAGTCGCCCTCGACTGTGACGTCTCGGGGCATGATACTCTTACCGGCGACAATTATCCTGTCGGCGCCGTCAAAACTGACGCTTCCGCCGAACTGAGCGGCTGCATTCGCAGTCAGCTCGACATAAGAGCGGCTCTCGAACGGTTCGAGAACGGTTATACTGCCGGTTCCGGTCAGGCTCAGAAGTGCAAAGATCAGGCCGGTGATAAACTGGCTGGAGACCGAGCCGTCAACTGTAAAGCTGCTTGACTTGCCAAGATTTCCGCAGACGGTCACGCAGCAGTCGCCCTTTTGATATTCCCAGCCGTTTTCGGCGCAGAGAGACTCATAGACCGACTGCGGACGCTCCATCAGCCGTTTTGAGCCGTGGAGAGTGATTCTTCGGCCGGTGGTCAGGCAGAGCGGAATCATGAAACGAAGAGTGTTGCCGCTTTCGCGGCAGTAGAGGTCGGAGGCGGGGTTTTTCAGAAAGTCTGAGCCGTCGACAAAGGCGGCGCGGCCCTCGGTTTTAACCAAAGCGCCGAGAGATTTTAAGCAGTCTATCATCGCGAGGACGTCTTCAGAGCTGTCAATGTTATCTACTTTACACTTTCCGCCGGAAAGAGCCGCGAGTATCAGCAGGCGGTGAGCCATGCTTTTTGACGGCGGCGCAGATATTTCGCCGGAAAGGACTGATTTTTCAAATTTTGCGGTCATTTGTTGTCACCGCGCTTTAAAAGAATGTCTATCGCTTCGAGATAGCCGTCGGTGCCGTGACCCGAGATTGTGGCGATACAGGCCGATCTGACATAGCTGACCCGGCGGAAATCCTCGCGCTTGTCGACCTCGGAGATGTGTACCTCGACGGTCGGTATCGAGACGGCTTTAAGCGCGTCGAGCAGCGCGACGCTTGTGTGGGTATAGGCGGCGGGGTTGATTACGATTCCGTCGGCTTTGCCGTATGACTCCTGAATCTTATCGACAAGCGAGCCTTCGTGGTTGCTCTGGTAAAATTCTACGTCAATGTTTTTTGCTTTACAGTAGTCCCTGACCTTTTCAATCAGCGACTGATATGTTTCGCGGCCGTAGATATCAGGCTCGCGTATTCCGAGCATATTTATATTCGGGCCGTTGAGAACCAAAATTTTCATTTTTTAAACTCCTCGATCAGCATTTCGGCGTTGCGCTGTTTATCTTCGGTGGGTTTGAGAACTATGTCCGCAGTTGAGGTATATCGCCCATAGCGCTCCTTATATCTCTTTCTGATCGCCTCGCGGTCGGAAGCGGTCGGGCGGTCGGCGGTCGGGGTCAGCCAGCCTGGATCTCTGTCAATGAAAACAACTTTACAGTTCTGCCGAAGAGCGGAGACATTTTCATCTCTTAAAATCGCCCCTCCGCCGGTCGCGATTACTGTTGAACTGCGGCGTGCAACATCTTTTAAAACCTCGGTCTCTATATCTCGGAAGCCGCTTTCGCCCTTTTCGGCAAATATTTCGGTGATCTCTTTGCCTGTGCGCTTGACAATCTCAGCGTCGAGATCGACAAACTCGCGGCCCATAAGCGAGGCGGCTATTCTTCCGGTTGCGGACTTGCCGCAGGCGGGCATTCCTGTCAGAGCGATGTTCTCCTTCATCAGCATTATTTCACGGTAGATACGGTCGATCTCGGTCTTGGGTATTGTCACGCCGCGAAAGATTTCGGAGGCGTAGACTGCCTGAGCGACAAGCATATAGAGCCCGCCCTCGGCCTTTATTCCGCGCGCGCGGGCTTCTAAAACAAGCTGAGTACGCAAAGGGTTGAATACCGCGTCGACAACTCCTTCGAGGTGAGGGAATTTTCCGACATCTATCGGCGAAGCGTAGTTTTCGGGATACATTCCGACAGGGGTGGTGTTGATGATAATCTCGGCACCGCTGTATTCACCCTCGGCCTGAGAATATGTAATCACACCGTCGGCGGGGCGGCGCGAAACGGCATAAACGGCCTTTGCGCCGAGATCCTTCGCGACTGTCTGGGCGGTGAACGATGTGCCGCCGGTTCCGAGAACAAGGACGGTCTTCCCGGCAATTTCGATTCCGGCGTGGGCAATCAGGGCTTTCATTCCGGCGTAGTCGGTATTGTAGCCGCAGAGCTTTCCGCCGCGGTTCACTACGGTATTGACCGAGCCGATGCGGCGGGCGGTATCGCTCATCTCATAAAGATAGGGAATGACGTCCTTTTTGTAGGGAATTGTGACGTTGATTCCCTTGAAATCGCGGGCGGTCATAAAGCTTTTCAGCTCGTCTTCGGGAAGCTCGCGGAGGCGGTAGTCATAGCCGCCGATCAGACCGTGTATTTCCGCGGAAAAGCTGTGTCCGAGCTTTCGGGCGATGCAGCCGTATTCCATAAACTACCTCCGATCATTCCGGCATCAGGCTGTCGGTGCCGCCGCGCTGAGCCAAAAGGTCGCAGAGAACGATCGCGGCGACGCTGTCGATAACGACTCTTGCGCGGTGGATTATCGCGGGATCGTGTCTGCCCTTCAGGCTTAATTCAGCGGTCTCGCAGTTCACAAAATCGACCGTCTGCTGTGACTTGAATATCGACGGGGTGGGTTTGACCGCGCAGCTGAAGACGATTGGCATACCGTTGGTGATACCGCCGTTGATTCCGCCGGAGTGGTTTGTCGAGGTGACGATTCTTCCCCCGGAGATGTCGAACGGGTCGTTGGCTTCGCTGCCTCTCATTCCTGCAAGCTCGAAGCCGCTTCCGAACTGGACTCCCTTTATCGCGGGGATTCCGAACAGAGCGTGTGCGAGAACCCCCTCGACGGTGTCAAACATCGGCTCGCCGACTCCCGCAGGGAAGTTATATACTGCCGTTTCGAGGATTCCCCCGACGCTGTCGCCGTCGGCTGCGGCGGCAAGCACAGCTTCGACCATCGCGTCGGAAATCTTATTGTCCAGAACGGCGAAGCTCAGTGCGTTAAGAACGTCGATATCGCTTTCGATGTCTGAAAAATCGCGGTCGCTGATTCCGGCGCATTCCTTGATATGGGTGCCGAGCTTTATTCCTCTGCCTTTAAGAGCGGAGAGAGCGATCGCACCGGCGGCGACTATCGCGGCGGTAACTCTGCCGCTGAAATGTCCCCCGCCGCGGAAGTCCTCGAAGCCGTGATATTTGAGCCTCGCGGTGTAGTCGGCGTGTCCGGGGCGCGCAAGACGCGACATCTCGGAATAGTCGGCGCTCTTGACGTTTTTATTGGGTATCACTATTGTTATCGGGGTGCCGGTGGTATAGCCGTTGAAAACGCCGCTCAGGATCTCAAAGTCGTCCTCCTCGACGCGGGCGGTGGAAATCGCTCCCGCAGGGCGGCGCTTAGAGAGCTGCTCAGCGATAAAGCACTCATCGACGGCGATGCCGGGGGCGACGCCGTCAAGTATCGCGCCGACCGCCGGACCGTGGCTCTCACCGAAAACTGTCAGATTGACGCTTGTTCCGAATGTGTTTTTCATAACGACTCCTCCTGCAAACAGCTGTCGAAACGGCGGAATAATTCTTCAAAATCTATATTTTCAAGGGCAAATTCGCCCGGTTTTTCAACTCTGACAACCGTTACGCCGGACTTTGAGGACTTTTTGTCGTGGGTCATCGCGGATTTAACGGCAGACGGGTCGGCGGTTATAGCTGTCGGCAGACCGAGATTTTTGAGCACTGCTTTAAGCCTCTTTCTTACCTCTGGCGAGCACATCGGCAGCATACCTAGGGCGACGCATTCGCCGTGCATCAGTCGGCCGTTCTCGGCGGTCTCGATGCCGTGGCCAATCGTGTGGCCGAAATTGAGGATTTTTCTGAGGCCGGTCTCCTTTTCGTCCTGTTCGACGACCGATTTTTTTATCGAAAGAGAGCGGCGGATTATTTCATCGAGATTTGAGTCGATATCTCCGCTTTCAAACAGCTCAAACAGGCCGGCGTCGCTTGTCAGGCTCATCTTGACCGCTTCGGCGAGGCCGCAGGAATACTGTCTGCGGTCTAAGGTTTTAAGAGTGTCGGGGTCGATCAGGACGAATTTAGGCTGCCAGAATGCGCCGACGGTGTTTTTATAGCTGTCGAAGTCGATCGCGACCTTTCCGCCGATCGAGGAGTCGATCTGAGAAAGGGTGGTTGTCGGGATATTGTAAAAGTCAATTCCGCGCATATATGCCGAGGCGGCAAAGCCGGCTAGATCGCCGATCACTCCCCCGCCAACGGCTACGACGCAGTCCTGACGGGTGAATTTGTGCTCCAGCATTTCGCTCAGAAGCTGGCGGAAGCTCTCGAGGCATTTGGTCTTTTCGCCGTGCGGAAGGGTTGAGATATAAGCCTCGCGGCACTGAGAAGCGACGGCTTCGGCGTATTCCCGAGGGACGCCGTCATCGGTAACGATCAAAACCTTTCGCGAGAGGTCCATAAATTCGGAGGCGTGAGAGAGCGAGCCGCGGCGGATAAGGATATCGTAGCTGCGGTCGCCGAGGCTGACAGTAAGCATATCGGCGGGCTTTGAAAGCATATCGCGCTGATACTGCCGAGACGCTGCGAGAACGCCGTTCATGAACTGAATATAGTAGCCGGCGAGCTCTTCGGGGACAAAACCGAGATTCCGGCTGATAAGCTCGGATTCACGCGAAGCGTCAAAGACGGCGATGCCCTGTTCCTTTTTATAATCCGAAACGTCCTTAACGGCGGCCATTCGCTCGGCCCAAAGGCGGGCGATCTCCTTGTCGACTGCGTTAATGCGCGCTCTTGCGCTTTCAAGTTTGTTTTCCATAATTCCTCCGGCTGAAGCAGCCATCTATAAAAATACTCCACGTTATTCAAACAAGAATAAGCAGTGGAGAAAACATATAATGTTCTCTGCTGCTTATGAGTTATAAAAATAATAATAACCGTAGCGTTTCATATCAATTATCCCCTTTTGTAAGGCTGGATATATTCTACGCCGTTAAAGCCGTAAAGTCAAGCGGTTTTTTTGAAAAGTTGAACTTTATGCGGCGATATGGTTGTATTTTAATAGTTTTCAACGGCTTTTTGAATGGCAGGTGTGCAAAATGCCGAGCGGTAAAATGAAAGTTTTAGGTCAAAAGGCTTGACCTAAAACTTTTAAATTTCATGCTCTCCGATTTGACAAATATAAAACCCGGAAAATTCCGAGTTTTATATAGTGTTTATTCGGTTTTACTTTTCCTCGCGGTGCTTGAGCGCGGCGGCAACAAAGCCTCTGAAGAGAGGGTGAGGGCGGTTCGGGCGGCTCTTGAACTCGGGGTGATACTGAACGCCGATATGGAAATCACGGTCGGTCAGCTCAACCGTCTCAACAAGTCTGCCGTCGGGCGAAATTCCGCTCAAAGTCAGCCCCGCGTCGGCCATTCTGTCGCGGTAGTCGTTGTTGAACTCATATCTGTGGCGGTGGCGCTCGGAGATCTCGTTTTTGCCGTAGAACCGTTCCATCGCGGTACCCGGCTTGATAACGCAGGGATATGCGCCGAGGCGTAGAGTTCCGCCCTTGTCGATCGAGTCGCTCTGACCGGGCATGAAGTCGATCACCTTGTTTTTGCAGAGCTCGTCAAACTCGCCGGAGTTAGCGTCGGGAATGCCGAGGACATTTCTCGCATACTCAATAACCGCTATCTGCATTCCGAGGCAGATTCCGAAATAGGGAGCGCCCTGCTCGCGGGCATATTTCGCGGCGAGTATCATTCCCTCAATGCCGCGGTTGCCGAAGCCGCCGGGGACGATTATTCCGTCGACCTTGTCAAGGCGGTCTTTATATGTAACTTCGGTCAGGGTTTCGGAGTCGATCCAGTCGATCTCGACCTCGGCGCCGATGTCGCAGCCGGCGTGCCTCAGAGCCTCAGCGACAGAGAGATAGGCGTCGTGAAGCTGGATATATTTTCCTACAAGGCCGATTCTGACAAGCTTCTTTTCGTTCTTTATCCGCTCTACCATTTCGGTCCATTCGCGAAGATCAGGCTCGGGGGCGTCTATTCCGAGCTCGCGGCAGACAACCGAGCTGAAATTCGATTTTTCAAGCATCAGCGGGGCTTCGTAGAGGTGGGGAAGGGTTATGTTTTCGATTACGCAGTCGGGCTTGACGTTGCAGAACATCGCGATCTTCTTAAATATCGACTCTTCGAGAGGCTCGTCGCAGCGCAAAACGATTATATTCGGGTTGACGCCGAGACCCTGGAGCTCCTTGACAGAATGCTGAGTCGGCTTGGATTTGTGCTCGTCCGAGCCGCGGAGGAACGGGACAAGGGTAACATGGATAAACAGGCTGTTCTCGCGGCCGACCTCGAGAGAGATCTGGCGGACTGCTTCGAGAAACGGCTGGGACTCGATGTCGCCGATGGTTCCGCCGATCTCGGTTATTACGACATCTGCGCCGGTCTTTGCGCCGACGCGGTAGACAAATTCCTTAATCTCGTTGGTTATGTGGGGAATGACCTGAACTGTCGAGCCGAGATATTCGCCGCGGCGCTCTTTATTCAGAACATTCCAGTAAACCTTTCCGGTCGTAAGATTGGAATATTTATTGAGGTCCTCGTCGATAAAGCGCTCATAGTGGCCGAGGTCGAGGTCGGTCTCGGCGCCGTCTTCGGTGACATATACCTCTCCGTGCTGATAAGGGCTCATCGTTCCCGGGTCGACGTTGATATAAGGGTCGAGCTTCTGGGCTGCGACTTTAAGCCCCCGCGATTTCAAAAGGCGGCCTAAAGACGCGGCTGTGATCCCCTTTCCGAGGCCGGAGACAACGCCGCCGGTCACGAAAATATACTTTGTTGACATTTTATTTCCTCCCCTGTTTTTCATAGTCTTCGATTATCTGCTCGGCGACCGCGCGCTTTGAAATGCAACGGTTCATCGCCTGGCGTTCAATGAATTTATGAGCTTCCGACTCATTCATTTTATATTCGTCGATCAGCGCCCACTTTGCGCGGTTGACGATTCGTATTTCCTCCATTTTTTCCTCGATCGAAGCGGTCTTCTTTTCCATTCTGCGCAGTCTCTCACGGGTCGCGCAGAGAAGCAGCAGCGACTGAATCACTATCTGACCGCTCGCGGGCTTAGCAACGGTCAGAATGCCGTAGTCAGAGACCTGCGCCAGAACGTCGCTGAAATTCTCGCTTTTGACAAACAGCATCACCCCGAGGCCGATCTCGCTCGAAAGGTCGATCGCAAGGCGGGTGCCGAAGTCGTCGGGAAGCGGGGTGTTGATGATGACGATGTCATAGCTGCGGTCTAAAAGCTCGCGCTTCGCGGCTCCGACCCCTCCGACGATCTTAACGGGGTAATACTTGCGTTCCGGAAGCGCGCCGAGAAGCGAAGAATTGAAACGTTCTGAACCGGAAACCAAAAGGACGCTGTAAATCTGCTCTTTCAGGCTCACGGGCGAACCCCCTTTCCTCTATTTCGGCCCGGATCACCGCTTGATATAACACTCGAGAATCTGCTCGGGAAGATACCCGGCGACAAAGGAACTCGATTTCGCCGCACGGACGGCCTCCTCGAGGTCGTGGGGCAGAGCCTTTAATGAGCTCAGAACTTCTTCGTCGGCGGAATAGAGGTCGATATCGTTTGGCAGCGGGGGCTCGGCGTCGTCTTTTAGGCCCTCGAGTCCTGCGAGGATCAGAAGAGCAAAGGCAAGATATGGGTTGGCGAGAGAATCGGGCGAGCGGAGCTCGGCGGCTCTGAGATCGTCGGAATCGCCGATCGGTGCGGGGATTCTTATAAGCTGCGAGCGGTTTTCGCTCGACCATGTGATATACTTCGGGGCTTTGTTTGCTCCGAGCCTGAGATATGAGACGTCTGAGGTGTTGAGGAAAAGGGTTATGTCGGGTATTCTGCGGAGAATACCGGCGATCACGCGCGGCAAAAGCTCGCCGCGGGCGTTATTCGCGACCGAGATCTTGATATGGAAGCCGTTGCCGGCCTTGTTTTTCAGCGGCTTGGGCGAAAAATCGGCATAGAGGCCGTTTCGCGCGGCGATAGTGCTGACGACAGAGCGGAAGGTGACGGCGTCGTCTGCGGCGGTCAGAGGGTCGGCGCGGCGAAAATCAATTTCGTTCTGGCCGGGGCCTTCGGCGTGGTGTGAGCTTTCGGGGATAATTCCCATCTGCTCGAGAGTCAGGCAGATCTCGCGGCGGACATTCTCACCCTTGTCTGCGGGAGCGATGTCCATATAGCCTGCGTTATCATAAGGCTCGGAGGTCGGCTCGCCGCGGTCGTCGCGGTTAAAGAGATAGAACTCGGTCTCTGAGCCGATATAGAAGCTGTATCCCTCGGATTCCGCGAGCTCGACGGCTTTTTTCAGAAAGCTGCGGGTGTCGGGCAGAAATTCGCGACCGTCGGGATAGGTTATTGTGCAGAACATTCTGACGACTCTGCCGTGTTCGGGACGCCACGGGAGAACGGCGAGGGTCGAAGGGTCGGGGTGCAGAAACAGATCGGAATGAACGACGCCGCCGAAGCCGTTGATTGCAGAGGCGTCGATCGCGATGCCGTATTTAAACGCGCGCTCGAGCTCTCCGGGCATAATTGAGATATTCTTCTGGGTGCCGAAAACGTCGACAAAGGCGAGCCTGATGAACTTAACGTCCTCCTCGGCAACATACTGGATAGTTTCTTCAGGGGTATAGATCATTTCGATTTTCCTTCCGATAAATTTAATTCTGAACGTACATCTGTTTATAGGGGTTCTTTGAATCGGGGGTCACGACTGTAAAATCGGAGCTGATAAGCTCGTCAAAATCTGCGCCGTAGAGACGGCAGTATTCTTCGACATAGCTTTTGATTCCGTCGATATCCTCGGCTGTCGCCTTTTTAGCGGTTACCTGCTTCGGGAAGATTATTCCGCGGCAGTCGGAGCGCAGAAACAGCTTTCCGCCGTGCATGCCGGTGCAGGGAAAGTTGCCGACGATCGGCTTGCCGTCGGTGTTAAGTCCGAGGACGATTATCAGTCCTCCGGCCTGATATTCTCCGAGAAAGCTTCCGGTCCGCCCGCCGATTACCATTACCGGCACCTTGTCGCGATAGGCCTTCATGTGAATCCCCGCGCGATAGCCCGCGTCGGTTCTGACATAGATCTCGCCGCCGCGCATCGCATAGCCCGCGGCGTCGCCGATCGAGCCGTGAATGACGATCCTGCCGGCGTTCATGGTGTCGCCGACGGCGTCCTGAGCGTTTCCGAAGACCTCGACCGAGCCGCCGTTCAGATAGGCTCCGAGGGCGTTACCGGGAGTACCGTTGATCTTGACGCATCTGCGGCTCATTCCTGCGGCAATAAAGCGCTGGCCGAGGCAGTTGTCGATCACGCAGTCACCCGACTCTCTTATTATATCATTAAGCTCGGAAAATTCAAGGTTTTCCGCGTCAATAATTTTAATTTTATTCTCGCTCATCAGATCACACCTCCGAGTTTTTCGTCTCTGAAAGCCTTTCCGAACGGCGCTAGCGACGGGGATTTTTTCAGAAGCTCAAAATCAACGCTGTCGAGCGGGGTTTTGTTTCTTATCAGGCTTGTATATATCCCCGCGCGGTCGATGTCGCCGATTATAATAAAGCCCTTCAGAAGATTGTCCTTGGTGTAAAGCCGCTTTATTCCCCTCTCGGTCTTTTGCTCCCAGCAGTCGCCGTCATAGCTTCCGGCGCTCATGCAGTGGAGCCCGTTGAAGCCGATCGAGTTCATCGGGAAGGAGTTATTCAGTTCTTCGTCTCCTCCGGCCATGTTGATTCCGGCGCAGCGGCCCTGAATATAGGCGAGCGGCATTATCGCCATCACCTTTTTTACGCCGGAGGTTATGTCAAGCGACTCGGTGCAGTCGCCCGCAGCGTAGACGGACGGCAGAGTCGTTCTCATCCTTGTATCGACTGATATTCCTCGGCCGGTCTCGCCCCCGGCGCTTTTGACGAGCGAGGTGTTCGCTCTGACGCCGACGGCAGTCACCAAAACGTCGAAGCCGACCGCCGCTCCGCTCTGCATTATTGCTTTTTCGCCCTCAAAGCGGGAAACGGTGTCGCCCAAAAGGAACTCGATCCCCATCTGTTCAAGGCGTTTTTGCATTATCGCGGCGCAGTCGGAGTCGAGAATGCTCGAAAGAACGCGGGGCGCGAGGTCGCAGACGGTGATCTTTTTGCAGCGGCCGAGTATTCCCTCGGCGCATTTTAGGCCGATCAGACCCGCGCCGATTATCAGTACCTCGGAATCGGGGGTCAGGTCGGCGGCGAGCGCCTCGGCGTCGTCGAGGGTCATAAAGGAATGGCGCTTTTTGACGCTTTCAAGCCCCTCGATCGGAGGGACAAACGGGCTTGAACCGGCGGCGATGCAGATTTCGTCGTAGTCAAGGGCTTCGCCGTTTCCGAGAATAACTTTTTTAGATTTCGGGTCGAGGCTCTCGGCGCTTTTGCCGTAAATAACCTTTACGCCGTTGCGCTCATAAAAATCCTCGGGGCGGTAGAGCATCAGGTTTTCGTCGGTTTTTCCTTCAAGAAGATAGGAGATAAGCGGGCGGCAATAGACATGGCGGTTCTCGCGGGAGACGACGGTGATTTTTCCGTCGCGATCCAAAGAGCGGATACCCTCGATCACGCCGACTGCGGCGGCTCCGTTTCCGATGATGACATAGTTTTTCATTCCGTTACCCCCTGTCCTCAAAGATTATCGCGCGGTTGGGACATCCCTTTACGCAGGCAGGCTCGCCGACGGTGTTATTAAGACATAGCTCGCATTTCTGAACGGCGCCGTTTTCACTCTCGCGGACACAGCCGTATGGGCAGACAAGCACGCAGGTCAGGCAGCCGACGCATTTGTCGTGATCTATCGAGATCATGCCGTCGGTTTTTGTCAGCGCGCCGGAAATGCAGCTCTTGACACAGATCGGTTCAGAACAGTGGCGGCAGGAAACGGCGAAGTTGATCTCGCCGTCCTCCTCGACACGGATATTCGGTACGATTTTTTTCTTTCTCAGCGCCCTGACCATATCGCTTTCGCCGGAATTGGCAAAGGCGCAGTTATATTCGCAGAGGTGGCAGCCGAGGCACCATTTTTCATTTACATAAACTCTTTTCATATCACTCACCTGCGTGCGAGATACCGAGTATCTCAAGCTCCTTTTCTGTCATATCTACTCCGCGGAGCATAAGCCTGTTTCCGCGAAGCGCTTCGATCGAGTTGATTCCCATTCCGCCCATAAGCTCCATTATCTCGTGGCGCCAGGCGGTCATCAGATTTATCAGCCGCTCCGAACCGATGTCGGGGTTCAGGCGCTTGACAAGCTCGGGGCGCTGGGTAGCGATTCCCCAATTGCACTTGCCGGTCTGGCAGGTGCGGCAGAGATGGCAGCCGAGCGCGAGAAGCGCCGCGGTCGCGATATAACAGGCGTCGGCGCCGAGGGCTACTGCCTTTACGACGTCAGCCGCCGAACGGATCGAGCCGCCGATAACCAGGCTGACGTTGCCCCTTATCCCCTCGTCGCGCAGCCTTTTGTCGACGGCGGCGAGAGCGAGTTCAATAGGGATTCCGACGTTGTCGCGTATCCTTGTCGGGGCGGCGCCGGTTCCTCCGCGGAAGCCGTCTATCGCGATTATGTCCGCGCCGGAACGCGCTATTCCGCTTGCGATTGCGGCGATGTTGTGGACCGCCGCGACCTTTACGATCACCGGCTTTTTATATTCGGTCGCCTCTTTGAGCGAATAGACGAGCTGGCGAAGGTCTTCGATCGAGTAGATGTCGTGGTGAGGCGCGGGAGAGATCGCGTCGGAGCCTTCGGGGATCATTCTTGTGCGCGAGACGTCGCCGACGATCTTCGCGCCGGGAAGATGCCCGCCGATGCCCGGCTTTGCGCCCTGCCCCATTTTTATTTCGATCGCTGCGCCGGCTTTCAGATATCCTTCGTGAACGCCGAAGCGGCCGGACGCGACCTGAACAATCGTATTCGGGCCGTATTTGTAAAAATCCTCGTGGAGACCGCCCTCGCCGGTGTTATAGAGTATTCCGAGTTCGGTCGCGGCGCGCGCAAGGCTTTCGTGGGCGTTGTAGCTTATTGAGCCGTAGCTCATCGCCGAGAACATCACCGGCATTGTCAGCTCAAGCTGAGGGTCGAGCTTTGTCAGCAGCTCGCCGTTTTCGCCGCGCTTCATCTCGGAGGGCTTTTTTCCGAGAAATACCTTTGTCTCCATCGGCTCGCGGAGAGGGTCGATCGAGGGGTTGGTGACCTGAGAGGCGTTTATCAGGATTTTGTCCCAATAGACAGGGAGCGGGTTAGGGTTGCCCATTGATGAGAGGAGCACTCCCCCGCTCGACGCCTGCTTATAGATCTCCTTGACAGTCTGCTCCTGCCAGTTGGCGTTAGGACGAAGAGCACAGTCGCTCTTGACGATTTTAAGCGCTCTTGTCGGACAGAGCGCAACGCAGCGCTGGCAGTCGACGCATTTTGTTTCGTCGCTGAGCATCATGTCCGACTCGGGGTCATAGCTGTGGACGCAGTTTGAACACTGGCGCTCGCAGACCCGGCAGCGAATGCAGCGCGAATCGTTTCTGATTACTTCAAATTCGGGGTAAATATATTCGATTCCCATTAAAACGCGCCCTCCTTTACTTTTACTATAACCGGTTCTCCGCCGGCGGGAGCATAGAGCTTTTCGAGCTTCGGCTCCATTACCCTGATCGCGGCCTCTTCGGAAGCGACATATACCATGTCGTCCTTTTCGCCGACCACCATCGAGCGGAGCTTCAGGCGGTCGTTGAGGGCCATCATTCCGCCCTCAAAGCCGAGGATTATCGAGAACGGGCCGGTCACAAGAAGGCTTGAATAGACGGTTCTCAGGAATTTGAGCTTTTCGCGCTCTTCGGGCGGCTTCCGCTCGATCGTTGACCAGAACGGCGCGGCGATCACCGAGGCGGTTTCCTCAAGAGTCAGATGCTGCTTTCTTAAAAGGTAATCGGCGATATAGGTTATTACCTCGGTGTCGGTCTGAAGAGTGCAGCGGTAGCCGAACATCTCGATATAGCGGCGGTTGGCGTCATAGCTCGAAATTTCGCCGTTATGGACTATCGAATAGTTCAGAAGAGCAAATGGGTGCGCGCCGCCCCACCAGCCGGGGGTGTTTGTCGGATAACGGCCGTGGGATGTCCAGAGATAGGCTTCGTATTCGTCGAGCTTATAGAATCTGCCGACGTCTTCGGGAAATCCGACGGCTTTAAAGGCTCCCATATTCTTTCCGCTTGAAAAGACATAAGCGCCCTTGAGCTCGACATTTATTCTCATTACCGCGCGGGCGACGAATTCGTCGGGAGTGAGCTGAGAAGCGACAAGGCGGTTGTGGTCCGGGACGGCGAAATAGCGCCAGATCAGCGGGCAGTCGCTTATTTCCGGCATTTTTCTTGTCGGGATTATCTCGCTGCGGACGATCTCAAAGTGCTCGGCGAGGTATTTTTCGCAGTCAGCGCGGCAATCGTTGTCGTCATAGAATATATGCAGAGCGTAGTAGTCTTTATAATCTGGGTAGATGCCGTATGCCGCAAAGCCGCCACCGAGTCCGTTGGAGCGGTCGTGCATCGGGATCATGCTCTTAATTATTCCTTCTCCGGTGAACTTCTTCCCGCTCTTTGAGATCGCGGCGGAGATCGCGCAGCCGGACGGGATCCTCATATCTCCTTCCATTATTCTGTTGGGATAATCATAATCCTGCATCAGATCATATCCTTTCAAATATAAAAATAAGGCGTCACCAAAAAAGCAGACCTCTGCTTTCGGGTGAACGCCGTTGCTCACGATTCATTATTAACATCCTGCACATCATAGCATATTATAAAGTGAATGTCAATCGGTTTTCGGAAAAAATTTTTGGAAAAATGAAAGTTTTCTGCCCGCAAGCTGCAAAATCATGGCAAATATTGGCTGACCGAAAAATTTTTTTGAAAAAATTGCAGTTTGGGTATTGACAAATCATCAAAAGCGGTGTAAAATGACTAGCGTTGAAGGCAAAGACGTCTTCGAGGATTTTTCCTCGACGGCGTCTTTTTTTGTTTCAAATTCTATTGCAAAAGGAGTAATTGATTATGGCAAACGTAACGGATATCTTCGGCAGTATGGTCTTCGACGACAGAGTTATGAAGGCTAATCTCTCGGCTTCGGTCTATAAGTCGCTGAAAAAGACTATCGACGAAGGCGCACGCCTCGATATTTCGGTCGCAAATGCGGTCGCCGAGGCGATGAAGGACTGGGCGGTCTCAAAGGGCGCGACTCATTACACCCACTGGTTCCAGCCGCTGACCGGAATCACCGCCGAAAAGCACGACGGATTTATCTCCCCCGCTCCAGACGGCAGAGTAATTATGGAGTTCTCGGGAAAAGAGCTTATCAAGGGCGAGCCCGACGCCTCGAGCTTCCCCTCGGGCGGGCTAAGAGCAACCTTTGAGGCAAGGGGATATACCGCCTGGGACCCGACCTCTTACGCATTTATCAAGGGAAAGACGCTTTGCATTCCCACTGCGTTCTGTTCATACGGCGGCGAGGCTCTCGACAAGAAAACGCCTCTGCTCCGCTCGATGGAGGCACTCAACAAACAGGCGATGAGAATACTAAAGCTCTTCGGAAACGAAGACGTCAAATGCGTAAAGACTTCTGTCGGACCGGAGCAGGAATATTTCCTTGTCGACAAGGCGCTTTATGACCAGCGCCCCGACCTAATCTACACCGGCAGAACGCTGTTCGGCTGCCTGCCGCCGAAGGGTCAGGAGCTCGACGACCACTATTTCGGCGTCATAAAGCCGAGAGTCGCGGCCTATATGGCGGAGCTCAACGAGGAGCTCTGGAAGCTCGGGATCCTCGCGAAGACCGAGCACAACGAGGTCGCTCCCGCTCAGCACGAGCTCGCGCCGATCTATACTACGACAAACATCGCAACCGACCACAACCAGCTCACAATGGAAATTATGCAGAAGGTCGCCGCGAAGCACGGACTTGTCTGCCTGCTCCACGAAAAGCCGTTCGCCGGGGTCAACGGTTCGGGCAAGCACAACAACTGGTCTATTTCGACCGACACCGGCGTCAATCTCCTCGCCCCCGGCGAAACTCCTTATGAAAATGCTCAGTTCCTTCTGTTCCTCGTCGCGGTAATCAAGGCGGTCGACGACTATCAGGATCTTCTGAGGCTCGCAGTTGCGACGGCGGGCAACGACCACCGTCTCGGCGCTAACGAGGCGCCTCCGGCAGTCGTTTCGATGTTCCTCGGAGACGAGCTCCAGGCGGTTCTGGACGCGATCGAGACCGACACGCCTTACGGCGGTACCGAAAAGACGACGATGAAGCTCGGAGTACACGTTCTGCCGAGATTCCAGCGCGACAACACCGACCGCAACCGCACCTCGCCGTTCGCTTTCACCGGAAACAAGTTCGAGTTCAGAATGCTCGGCTCCTCAAACTCGATCGCCTGCGCGAACATTATGCTCAACTCGGCGGTCGCGGAATCGCTCAGACAGTTCGCAGACGAGCTTGAAAAGGCGGACGACTTCAACGCGGCGCTCCACGACGTTATCCGCCGCACGATCAGAGAGCACAAGAGGATCATATTCAACGGAAACGGATATGACGACAGTTGGATCAAGGAAGCGACAGAGGTCAGAGGGCTGATGAACCTTCGCACCACTCCCGACGCGATGCCCCACCTTCTCGACAAGAAGAACGTCGATATGCTGACCGCGCACAAGGTCTATTCCGAGGCGGAACTCAAGTCCCGCACCGAAATAATGCTTGAAAACTATGTCAAGACGGTCAATATCGAGGCTAAGACGATGGTCGAGATGTCGAGAAAGATGATCATGCCGGCGATTGACGAATATATCGCCGACCTCTCGGAAGCGGCATATAAGAAAATGGGAATCGGTATCCCCTATACTTATGAAAAGAAGATAATCGAGAAGCTCTCGAAGCTGCTCGAAGACATCGACGCCGCGACAGACGATCTCGAAGGAGCGATCGAGGAATACAAAAAGATCGAAGACGTTACAAAGGCTTCGTTCTTTATCCGCGACGAGATCCTCCCGAGAATGGACGCCCTTCGCGCTCCCGCTGACGCCGCCGAGGCGATCACCGCGGAGAAATACTGGAAATACCCGACCTACGGCAAGCTGCTGTTCGGGGTAAGATAAAAATTTTTCGTAAGCTTAATATTTTAATTTCGACTTGCCGGTGTGTTAGCGACAGCGCGGTGCTCGCCGTCGGGCGATTTTATACAGCTAAATATAAAATCAATCGAAAGAAAGGGATTTACTATGACAGTAGAATTTTGGTACCTTATCGGCGCGGCGCTCGTTTTCTGGATGCAGGCCGGATTTGCGATGGTTGAGACCGGCTTCACAAGGGCAAAGAACGCCGGAAACATCATCATGAAAAACCTGATGGACTTCTGCATCGGCACCGTTGTCTTCTCGCTGCTCGGCTACACGCTGATGATGGGCGAGGACACACTCTTTGGACTGATCGGACTGCCCAACCTCGATCTTTTCACAAGCTTCAAGGACTTCATCGCCTCACCCGAGGAAGGCTTCACCGGAGCTTCAACATTCGTTTTCAACCTCGTTTTCTGCGCGACTACCGCGACAATCGTCTCGGGCGCGATGGCGGAGAGAACAAAGTTCTCGGCCTACTGCATTTACAGCGCGGTCATCTCTTTAATCGTCTACCCGATCGAGGCTCACTGGATCTGGGGCGGCGGCTGGCTCTCAAAGCTCGGATTCCATGACTACGCAGGCTCCTGCGCGATCCACATGGTCGGCGGAATAGCGGCGCTTATCGGCGCGATCTTCCTCGGCCCGAGAATCGGCAAATATGTCCGCGACAAGAGCGGAAAGGTTGTCAAGGTCAACGCGATACCCGGCCACTCGATCACTCTCGGCGCGCTCGGAGTCTTCATTCTCTGGCTCGGATGGTACGGCTTCAACGGCGCCGCCGCAACTTCGGTCTCTGAGCTCGCTTCGATCTTTCTCACAACGACCGTCGCGCCGTCTGTCGCGACCTGCACCACAATGATCTATACATGGGTCAAGAACGGAAAGCCCGATGTTTCGATGTGTCTCAACGCCTCTCTCGCGGGACTTGTCGGAGTTACCGCCGGCTGCGACGCCTTCGACTGGATCGGCGCAGCAATAGTCGGACTTGTCTCGGGAATACTCGTAGTCGTTGTAGTTGAGGCGCTCGATATGAAGCTTCATATCGACGACCCGGTCGGCGCGGTAGGCGTTCACATGGCGAACGGCATCTGGGGAACTATCGCGGTCGGACTTCTCGCAAGCCCCGACGCTCCCGCAGGGCTCAGCGGTCTGTTCTATACCGGCAGCTTCAGGCAGTTCGGCATTCAGCTTCTCGGTTTTGTCTCGGTCGCTGCCTACGCCGCAGTGATGATGGTAATATTCTTCGCGCTGATTAAGAAGTTCCACGGACTCAGAGTAACCTCTGAAGAGGAGCTTATGGGTCTCGACATTCCGGAGCACGGACTCCCCTCAGCTTATCCCGACTTTATGCCCGCGGTCGACAAGTTCAGCTCTTACGGCGATTATGACAGCGCGACAGTCGTCACCGGAGACGTTCCGGAGGCTGAGGCAGTTCCTGTCAGAAAGATGCCGACCTTCAGCGGCGATTCGCCCAAGTTCACTAAGATCGAGATAATCTGCAAGGAAGCGAGATTCGACGCGCTTAAGAACGCGATGAACAAGCTCGGTATCACCGGCATGACCGTTTCACACGTTATGGGCTTCGGCGCCCAGAAAGGCAAGCCGGAGTATTACCGCGGAGTTCCGGTTGAGATCAACCTGCTCCCGAAGGTTCAGGTCGACATCGTCGTCTCGAAGATTCCGGTCAGAACGGTTATCGAGACTGCGAAGAAGGTTCTTTATACCGGCCACATCGGCGACGGCAAAATATTTGTCTACGACGTTGAGAACGTGGTCAGGGTCAGGACCGGCGAAGAGGGATATGACGCGCTTCAGGACAACGAATAACTCCCCCGGATTTAAAATTTGCCAGCTTCTCCTGTTATAAAGAGTGATGGTTCCTGCCCCGGACGTCAAATCAGGCGCGCCGGGGCAGGGGCATACAGGAATGCGGTTTGAAAGGATAGATTGATATGTGTTCTATAATCGGCTGCTGCGGCGAGGTTGATATGAGGCTTTTCCGCGAGGGGTTCGAGAGAACGAAATCGCGCGGCCCCGACGATACGAGAACTGTCGCCGCGGGAAAGGGAATACTCGGGTTTCACCGTCTCGCGATAATGGGGCTTCACCCCGAGGGTATGCAGCCGTTCGAGCGCAGCGGCAGCTATATCGTCTGCAACGGCGAGATCTACGGCTTTGAAAAGCTCAAGGCGGAGCTGAGCAAAAAATACAGCTTTGTCAGCGGCTCCGACTGCGAAATTCTTCTGCCGATGTATTTTGAATACGGCGTTGAGATGTTTAAGATGCTCGACGCGGAGTTCGCGCTGATAATATATGACGGCGACACGGACGAATTTATCGCCGCGCGAGACCCGATCGGAATAAGACCGCTTTATTACGGCTATCACCACGGCGAAATCTGCTTCGCGAGCGAGCCGAAAAACCTTGTCGGGCTGTGTGACAAGATACTCCCCTTCCCGCCCGGACATTACTATAAGGACGGAGAGTTCGTATTATATAACGACATCGCGGACGTCAGTGAATATTCCCCCGACGGGCTGGATCAGGCTGTTAAGAAGATCCATGACCTTTTAACCGAAGGGATCAGAAAGCGGCTTGTCGCCGACGCGAAGGTCGGCTATCTTCTGAGCGGAGGGCTGGACAGCTCGCTAGTCTGCGCGGTTGCGCAGAGAGAGTCTGAAAAGCCGATCAGAACATTTTCAATCGGGATGAGCGGCGACGCTATCGACCTAAAATATGCAAAACAGGTCGCGGACTATATCGGCAGCGAGCACACCGAGGTAATCATATCAAAGGAAGACGTTCTCGCCTCGCTCGAAAGAGTTGTCGAGCTTCTCGGAACATTTGACATCACAACTATCCGCGCCAGCATCGGAATGTATCTTGTCTGCAAGGCGATCCACGAGCAGACAGACATCAGAGTAATTCTGACCGGCGAGATCTCGGACGAGCTTTTCGGGTATAAATACACCGATTTTGCGCCCTCGGCGGAGGCGTTCCAGAAAGAGGCGCAAAAGAGGATCAGAGAGCTGAATATGTATGACGTTCTGCGCGCAGACCGCTGCATTTCGGTCAACTCCCTCGAAGCGAGAGTTCCTTTCGGGGATATTGCGTTTGTAGAATATGTGATGTCGATAGACCCCGAGCTGAAGCTCAATAAATATAACAAGGGAAAATATCTTCTCCGCAAGGCGTTTGAGGAAGGAGACTATTTGCCGCATGATATTCTGTATCGCGAAAAGGCGGCGTTTTCGGACGCTGTCGGCCACTCGATGGTAGATTATCTCAAGGAATATGCCGAGAATTGCTACACCGATGAGGAATTTGAGCGGCTCAGGGAAAAATATCGCCACGCTCAGCCGTTCACAAAGGAGTCGCTTTTATACCGCGAGATCTTTGAAAAGTATTACCCCGGGCAGTCGCAAATGATCGTCGGGTTCTGGATGCCGAACAAAGAATGGCAGGGCTGCGACGTCGACGACCCGTCGGCAAGGGTGCTTTCTAACTATGGAGATAGTGGGAAGTAAAGTCATAAAAATTATAAAATATGCCGTAGTATGTCACCCATACTACGGCTTTATTTTAAATTCTTGCATAAAACTTTATACGTTCAAAACTATTACACCTTTCTCACCCTCACCGCCATGTATTCCCTGCCCGGGAGGTCTACCCTGAATCTCCCCTTAAACTCGCCGAGTTTTGTGACGGTCATGTTCCAGGTGTCAATAACTTCAACGCTGTACCGGTTCTCATCGTCGATGCGATACCACCTGAAGGACGGGCGGTTGATTCCGTAGTAAAACAGGTGGTAGCCACTCTCTTTTTCGAGCTTTTCGTCCTCCGGAACGGCGCAGATCTCGTCCCACTCCATCTGCTTGGGCTTTAAGCCGCCTGCGGGAGTATCTTCAAGAATTTTCCGCATGAATGCGATTCTAGCAGTGCTTTCGCCTTTAAGCTCTCCGCCGTGAGCCCACCAGAGATTTTCGCCGACATAGGTCTCGCCGTGTCCGCCGTAGCCGCCTCGGCAAAGAGCCTCCCAGTGCCGTTTTACAAGCTCCTGTGCGGAGATGTTGCCCCAGGCGTACTGAATGTTGCCCTCGTACTGCATTTCGTCTATCACTATCGGCTTGCGGTATGTTCTGCGCCAGTCGGCGGTACCCTCCGGCGAGCGCTGAACGCTGCAATGCGTCACCCACGGGCGGGTGTGGTCATAAAACTGCACGCCGTTATGTATCGAGCGCAGGTGGTTATATGGGTCGCTCTCGACGATTATTTCCGCAAAGCGCTCCCAGTCGTCAACAGTCTTGCTCTTTATGAAATCATACTCGTTTGCAAAGGACCACCAGACATTTCGGAAAGCTGAAAACCGCGCGGCGGCATAGCGCAGATAGAGTTCGTTCTGTTCGGCGGTCATAGTAGAGAAGCCCCAGCGGTCATAGGGGTGGAAAAGGATTATATCGGCCTCGATGCCGAGCTTTTGGAGCGCGAGTATGCAGCCTTCTATATGTTCAAAATGCTCGGGATTGAAACGCGAAAAATTCCAGCAATTGCCCTTTGAATCGGGGCCGAAACCCCAGACATTGTCCTCGTTTACTAGGCTTCCGTCGACCGGCGTTCCTTCGTATGGGTAGGAGCGCGGCTCGCGGGAATTATAGCAATAGCTCTTCGGGAAAATGCAGAAGCGGATTTTGTTGAACGGCGAATTTTTAAGAGATTCGAGCGTTTGGGCGATGAGTTCGTCACTCTGAAGCTCCCAGACGTAGCAGGTCGTACCGATCGGGTAGTAAGGCGTGCCGTCAGCGTAGGCGAAATGGAAGGTGTTATGAACGCTGACCGGGCCGTGGTTTTCGGCCGCGGGGGACGTCACCAAAAATTCGCCGGAATACTTTTCGTCGGAAAAATCGCCGGAGACCGAAAAGCGGTATTTGCCCTCACGCGGCGGCATAAACCGCACTTTATAAACTCCCCCGCCGTCATAGAACCCGGCGACGGTTTTTTTATCGCCGCCGCATTCAAATTCGGCGGTTATGCGGTAATCGGTAAAGGGGTTGCCGACGGTCTTTCCGGCAAAAGATGCCTCAAAACGCCCCATTTTTCAACTCTTTCAGTGTATTTCATTGCAGCACCTCCAAAGGTTTTTCTGTATTATAACCCGCACGGAGCTGAATTTCAAGAACTAATTCAGCGATTTTAAGAAATTCTTGACTAAATTCACCTCACGGTATATAATAATCCTTGAAAGGGGCGATTTTATGTCAATAACTTCCAAGGAGTTGGCCAATCTTTTGGGCATCTCGGAGGCGGCGGTTTCTATGGCTCTCAACTGAAAACCGGGGGTCAGCACTGCAACAAAAAATCGTGTGATTGAGACCGCAAAAGCGCATGGTTACGACTTTTCAAGGATCGCCGAAAAGGCCTCGGCAATCCCGCCTCGCGGCAGCATCACCTTTGCAATCTACAAAAAACACGGCGCGATTGTCGCGGACACGCCGTTTTTCAACCAACTCACCGAGGGCATCGAGAGCGCTTGTAAAACGCTGAAATATCGTCTGCATATCAGCTACCTTTACGACGACGGCGAGATAGAAAAACAAATCGACGCCCTGCCGATCTACGACGGCATGATCCTGCTCGGCACGGAGATGAAAAGCGCCGATTTTGCGCCGTTTGAGAGGATCAACGCGCCTATCGTCGTCCTTGACACCTACTTTCACGTGATACCTTATGACTGCGTTATCATCAACAATTTTCAGGGTACATTCACCGCCACCGAGCACCTGATAAAGCGCATTAAAGGGCAGCCGGGCTACCTGAAATCGTCCTATCAGATTGGCAATTTCGATGAGCGCGCCGACGGATTTTTCAGCGCGGTTCGGGCAGCCGGACTGAGTGCTTCGCGCTCGCCGGTCATTCGCCTGACCCCGTCTTTGAACGGCGCTTACCGCGATATGCTCGACTTTCTGGAGCAGGGCGAAAAGCCCGTCGCAGGCTACTTTGCGGACAACGACAACATCGCCGCAGGGGCTATGAAAGCGTTGCTCGAAAAGGGGTATAAAATCCCCGAGGACGTATCGATAGTCGGATTCGACGATATGCCGTTCTGCACCTATCTGAACCCGCCGCTTTCGACGGTAAATGTTCCTAAAGATTATCTCGGAAAAATCGCGGTCGAGCGGCTCGCGCAGATAATCGCGGATAAGGGAGCGCACCCCTTAAAAATTGAGATTTCAACTAAGCTTGTTAAGCGAAAATCGGTCATAAAATGAAAAACCCCCCTGAATAAGGGGATTTTTGTTTGATGTGTCTATTCTGCACGCATTATTTAAGCGGCAGGGTTATGCACAAGACTGCGCTGGGACGTAACTCGCCCTCCTCAAAAAGAAAATCGCCTGCTCCTGAGAACAAGCGAATTTCCAATATAGTAAATGAAGCGGGGTGGCTGAGTTATTACCTGCCGTCGATATAGGCACAGGCGGCGAGGGCGGCGACGGCGCCGTCGGCGGCGGCGGTTGTCACCTGACGGACGTTCTTTGTGCGGCAGTCGCCGGCGACAAAGATCCCCTCGGCGGCGGTCAGGCAGTTTTCGCCGGACTTGGCATAGCCGGCAGGGTCGAGCTCAATTATATCCGAGAAGATCTCGTTTTGGGGCAGAAGTCCGATCGCAACGAAAAGTCCCTCAAGCGGGACCTCGCGCTTTTCTCCCGAAGCGTTTTCGATCACGACGCCGCTGAGCGAGCCTTCGCCCATAAATCCGGCGACGGTGTGGCCGAGGATCACCTCGACGTTTTTGCGCTCGGAAAGTGCGTCGCAGAGCTTCTTTTCACCGGTCAGAAAATCGAGATTCTGGATCACCATCACCTTTTCGGCGAGGTCTGAGAGCAGAAGCGCCTCTTGGAGAGCGGAGTTTCCTCCGCCGACAACGCCGACCCTCTTTCCCTGATAAAAGGCTCCGTCGCAAACGGCGCAGAAGGATATTCCGCTGCCGATAAGCTCCTCTTCGCCGGGGACGCCGAGTCTGCGGTGGCGGGCGCCGGTTGCGATTATGACCGCTTTTGCGGAATAATCCCCGTCGTCGGTGACGACTGTTTTGACTCCCCCGTCTGTTTTCAGGCCTGTGACCTCGGCGGGTTCTAACTCAGCGCCGAGCTCAAGCACCTGGTCGACAAGGGCTGCCGCAAAATCGTTCCCCGAAAGTGCGGGAAGCCCGGGGATATTCTCAACCTTCGGCGAAAAGGTTATCTGCCCGCCGAAAGCGGCCTTTTCGATCACCAGCACGCTTTTATTTGCCCTGAGAGCATAGAGCGCGGCGGTCAGACCGGCGGGGCCTCCGCCGATTATGATTATATCGTACATTCGCTCACCTTAATCCAATGTTTTATGACAGCTTTCTCAGGGAGCCCGATGTTCAGGCTCCCTGAGATGATACCGTTATTTATGCGCTGACTGTGGCGTGCTTCTTGATGTCGGAGACGCCGACAAACTTTTCAAATTCGCCGCCGTTGACTACGACAAGGGTCGGAGCCTGACGGATATCGAACGCCTCGCAGAGCTCGCGGTTGTCGGGGGCAAGAAGAGTTTCATACTGATAGCCCTGCTTGTCTAAAAGCGACTTGACGACCTTGCAGTTCGGGCAGGTGGCGGTGGTGAAGAGGTATGCGCCGTCGGAAAGGCAGACATCGCTCTTTGCCTCGCCCATTTCGACCTTCGACTCGACGCCGTCTCTGCGGAGAACCGAGTTCGCGATGTCATAGGTTCTGCGGTCTTTAAATTCCTGAGCCTTGCCGTCGTTCCATGCCTTGACGGGGCGGTAGTAGCCGGTGATGCGGCTGTATGTCTCGGTGGGCTCGCCGCAATGCGGGCAGAGCTTCTGCTCGCCGGTCAGATAGCCGTGGTTGCGGCAGACGGAATAGGTCGGGCTGAGGGTGTAATAAGGAAGTCTGTAATTTTCGGCAATCTTGCGGACAAGGTTAGCCGCGGACTTCCAGTCGGGCAGCTTCTCGCCGAGGAAGGCGTGGAAGACGGTTCCGGAGGTATAGAGGGTCTGGAGCTCGTCCTGAATGTCGAGGGCGGAGAAGATGTCGTCGGTATATCCGACAGGGAGGTGAGATGAGTTGGTGTAGTAAGGAGTGCCGTCCGAAGCGGTGATGATGTCGGGATACTTCTCGACGTCGTGCTTTGCAAGGCGATAGGCGGTGGACTCGGCAGGAGTCGCCTCGAGGTTATAGAGGTCGCCGTAGAGCTCCTGATAGTCGGAGAGGCGCTCGCGCATATGGTTCAGGACATCTTTAGCGAATCTCTGGCCTCTTTCGTCGGTCAGGTCGCATCTGAGCCACTTTGCGTTGAGGCAGGCTTCGTTCATTCCTACGAGGCCGATGGTCGAGAAGTGGTTGTCGAGATTGCCGAGATAGCGCTTGGTATAGGGATAGAGGCCGTTGTCGAGGAGCTTGGTGATTACGGTTCTCTTGGTCTTTAAGGAGCGGGCGGCGAGATCCATCAGCTTGTCGAGGCGCTCATAAAATTCTTTTATGTCCTTCGAAAGATAGGCGATTCTCGGCATATTGATGGTCACGACGCCGACAGAGCCGGTCGACTCGCCGCTTCCGAAGAAGCCGCCGGATTTCTTTCTGAGCTCTCTTAGGTCGAGTCTCAGGCGGCAGCACATACTTCTGACATCGGAGGGCTCCATATCGGAGTTGATGTAGTTGGAGAAATAAGGAGTACCGTATTTCGCGGTCATCTCGAAGAGGAGCTTGTTGTTCTCGGTCTCGGACCAGTCGAAATCGCGGGTGATAGAATAGGTCGGGATAGGATACTGGAAGCCGCGGCCGTTGGCGTCGCCCTCGATCATTATCTCGATGAACGCCTTGTTGACCATGTCCATTTCCTTCTTGCAGTCCTTATAGCAGAAGTCCTGCTCCTTGCCGCCGACGATGCAGGGCAGCTCGGCGAGGTCGGCGGGAACCGTCCAGTCAAGGGTGATGTTTGAGAAAGGAGCCTGAGTACCCCAGCGTGAGGGGGTGTTGACGCCGTAGACAAAGGACTGAATGCACTGCTTGACCTCTTTATAGCTGAGGTTGTCGATCTTGACGAACGGGGCGAGATAGGTGTCGAAGCTGGAGAAGGCCTGAGCGCCCGCCCATTCGTTCTGCATTATTCCGAGGAAGTTGACCATCTGGTTGCAGAGGGTCGAGAGATGGCTCGCGGGACTCGAGGTGATCTTTCCTTCGATTCCGCCGAGACCCTCTTTGATGAGCTGCTTGAGGCTCCAGCCGGCGCAGTAGCCGGTCAGCATCGAAAGGTCGTGGAGGTGGATATCGCAGTTGCGGTGAGCGTCGGCGATCTCCTGGTCATAGATCTCGGAGAGCCAGTAGTTGGCGGTAATCGCGCCGGAGTTGGAGAGAATCAGACCGCCGACGGAATAGGTGACAGTGGAATTTTCCTTGACGCGCCAGTCGTTGATCTGGAGATAGTTGTCGACGACCTCTTTATAGTTGACTACGGTCTGGTTGAGGTTGCGGATCTTTTCACGCTGCTTGCGGTAGAGGATATATGCCTTCGCGACGCTGTCGTAGCCGGATTTGATGAGAACGCTTTCGACGCTGTCCTGAATATCTTCAACAGCGATCTTTTCGTCCTTGATCTTGGGCTCGAAGTCGGCGGTGACCTTAAGCGCGAGGAAGTCGATGACGTCCTGGTTATACTGCTTTTCGCAGGCCTTAAAGGCGAGCACGATGGCGTTTGAGATCTTCGAGATATTGAAGTCAACGATCTTTCCGTCTCTTTTGATTACGTTATACATTTTTTCTGTCTCCTTTTCTTTTTCGGTGCTTTTTTATATAAATTTGCTCTTATTACATGGGTTCGGCCGCTTTCGGGGCGGAATTTTCACAGCCCTTTCACGCGGCACAGTTACTAATATACCGCATATATTGTCAATTGTCAAGTATCAAATACAACATATTGTGGTCAAAATTTCAAATCCCGCGCAATTCTACTTTATCAACATATTTCAGCGCGATTTTTTGTAGATTTTCCATAAAGCTGATTTCCGGCTCGGTAAAACCGCCTTTAATCAGGTCGCCGGAGTCCTTAAAGCGCTGGAGATAGTATCTAGGCGCGCCGCGAATCCACTCGCCGATACGCTCGATATCGTGCTCGGTGTGGAGCTCCTTCACGACGGTGGTTCTGAACTCAAAGTCGACCGCTCCGCTTTTCAGGAAGCTGACGCTTTCCTCAATCGGTGCGAGGTCGAGGTCTTCGACCCCGACGGTTTCGGCGTAGCGCTCCTTTGAGTTTTTAATGTCCATCGCGACCGAATCGACAAGGCCGCCGAAAACTGCTCTGCGAAGACGCTCGGGGAAGGTGCCGTTGGTGTCAAGCTTTATAAGATAGCCGAGCTCGCGGAGCTCTTTTAAAAGATCGAAGACTTCGTCACTTAAAAGCGGCTCGCCGCCGGTCACACAGACGCCGTCGAGGATTCCCTTTCGCTTTTTAAGATATTCAAAGATGTCGGCTTTATCCATTCTGTCGGCGAGGTTGATTTTTGTCACTAAAGGGGCGTTGTGACAGAAGGGGCAGCGAAGATTGCAGCCGGGAAGAAAGATGGTTGCGGCAACCTTGCCGGGATAGTCGAGCAGGGTCATTTTCTGAAAACCGTGTATCTGCATTTTTTGAACCTCCCGCAGCCGCACCGAGCGGCTACGAGTCTGATTATAACCCAAGCTTTTGCATTTGTCAAGGGGTAAAACACAAAATATTGTGGTTAAAGCGAGATTTTAACACAAAATTTTGTGTTTTGTAAAGTATGTGGGCTTTCCGGAACCGTCCCAGCTTTACGGCGGATTTAGCCGTAAAATTCGCCTGACAGTCTGTAAAGCTGTTTTGCATTACGAGTTTTTGAGCGTGAAAAATCCGCCCTCATAAGAGAGCGGATATGTAAAGCAAAGAAGTTTTACGCTTCGGCCAAGCCCTCTGAAATACCGAGGAAGATTATTCCGATCACAACGAGGACGATCGCGGCGTATTGGAGCGGCTTCAGCTTTTCCTTCAGGAAGATTCCGGCGAGAAGTGCTGAGACGACGCAGTAGGCGGCGATAGTCGGGGCGGCGACTACGGCGTTTCCGCTCATCGCGAAGACGTAGAAATACTGACCGGCGGTCTCGAAGACGGCGGCGACGAGCTTGCTGCCCTGCTTCGGGATCTCGATTTTATCACGCTTGATGACGAGAATGTAGAACAGCATGATTACCGCAGCGATCAGGAATGTCAGCTCATAGGAGATGTTCGCGACATTCTCGAAGTTCTCTTCTGTCACGCCGACAAGAGGTGTTCTTTCGATGTCGTCGAGATAATAAGCGTCGAAGTAGGTTCCGAGGGCGTCGAGCACGCAGTAGATCAGCGGAAAGATCAGCGCAAAGGCGCTCTTTGAATACTTCTTGTCCTCCTTCGCGACTTCGGAGGGCTTTGTGCGCTCGGTCCAGCCGAGGAGGAAGATACCGACGGTGATGACGATCACCGCGCCGGCGGAGAGGAGGTCGAGCCTCTCGCCCAGAAAGATCAGGCAGAGAATGCAGACGACTGCGCCGGAGCTGTTCTGAACAGGCGACGAGATCGAGAGCTCGAGGTATTTCAGGCCGAGGTAGCCGACTACCATCGAGATAATGTAAAACAGCGAGACAGGGAGATAGATCAGAATGTTGATCGGGTTATAGCCGACGTCGGTGAACAGGAGCATAAAGATCGCCTGAGCGCCCATCACGAAGCCGACGGTGATTCCGGTCAGCAGATGACTGTATTTTTCTTCGCCGCCGCGCGCGCCCTTTTTATAGAAGAGGTCGGCCGCGCCCCAGAGAAACGTTGTCAAGAGTGTAAAAACGAACCACATGATTAAAAATGTCCTTTCTCGGAAAAAATCCTACGCGCGATAGTATAACAAATTGCGGGAAATTTGTCAACTTTATTTTTTGCGGCGGGGGCGGGGTGGGGAAGGGATCCGAAACCTTTTATATTCACCGCCCGCTTCCGATATTTTATAGTTGACATATCAGCCATTATGTGTTATAATGTCGGCAACGAGTTTTAAATGCGGCCCGGCGAGGTCGAAAAGTCGGAAATATTCTGTGTCGACCTGTCCTGCCGGTTCCGGCGGGCTGTTTTTATGCCCGAACGCTTTAAAGTGAGGAGAAAGACGATGAAAAACTGCTTCGATCCCGCGTTTCTGAAAAAATGCCATTCAAAAGAGCTCTCCGAAGCCCTCGGAGGCGGCTTTCTTTTCGACAGCGATAATTTTACATTTTTACCCGGCTTCTGCGATGTCCATGTTCATTTTCGCGAGCCGGGCTTTTCTTATAAAGAGACAATTAAAACCGGCAGCCTTGCCGCGGCTCACGGCGGCTTCACCGACGTCTGCACTATGCCTAACCTCGACCCTGTCCCAGACTCGGCAGAAAATCTCAAAGCTCAGCTCGATATAATCGCGCGGGACGCTGTAATCGGCGTTCACCCTTACGGCGCGATCACCGAGCGCGAGCAGGGACAAAGGCTCAGCGATATGGCGGCTATGGCCGAAAACGCCGTCGCTTTTTCAGACGACGGAAAGGGAGTCCAGAGCGGCGAGATGATGGAGGCGGCGATGACCGAGGCAAAACGGCTCGGGAAAATCGTCGCGGCGCACTGCGAGGTCAACGGACTGCTGAACGGTGGATATATCCATGACGGCGAATATTCGAGAGCTCACGGCCACCGCGGAATCTGCTCGGAAAGCGAATGGAAGCAGATCGAACGGGACATCTGGCTCGCAAAAAAGACCGGCTGCAAATATCATGTCTGCCACATTTCGACCGCAGAAAGCGTCGGTCTGATAAGGCGGGCGAAGGCGGAGGGAGTCGACATAACCTGCGAGACGGGGCCGCACTACCTTGTGATGGACGAATCGAATCTCAGAGAGGACGGAAGATTCAAGATGAATCCCCCGCTCCGCTCGAAGCGCGACCGCGAGGCTCTTCTCGAAGGGCTTTGCGACGGCACTATCGACATGATTGCGACGGACCACGCGCCGCACTCGGCTGAGGAAAAGTCGCGCGGGCTGGAAAAGAGCGCGTTCGGCATCGTCGGGCTGGAAACGGCATTTCCGGTCATATATTCAAAGCTGGTCAGAACAGGGATAATAACCCTCGAGCGCGCGATCGAGCTGATGTGCATAAACCCGAGAGAGCGCTTCGGACTGCCGCTCGGCGAAAGCTTTTCGGTCTGGCGGCTGGGCGAGAGCTTTAAGGTCGACCCGTCAGAGTTTTTGAGCCTCGGCAGGGCGACGCCCTTTGAGGGCGAGGAGCTGTTCGGAAGATGCTTGGTTACTGTATATAACGGAAGAGAAGTCTTCCTTGATGAAAAGAGGTTTATATGAAACAGGGAATTTTTGAGATCGCCGAAAATTCGGCGCTGACCGAAAACGTCTTTAAAATGAAGCTGCGCGGCGACTGCTCGGCGATCGAGCGGCCGGGGCAGTTTGTCAACATCAAGCTGGACGGACTTTATCTCAGGCGGCCGATCTCGGTCTGCGACGTTGAGGGCGATATCCTCACCATTATATATAAGGCAGTCGGAAAAGGCACCGAGATGATGTCGAAGATGAGCGCCGGCAGGCTTGATCTGCTCTCGGGGCTCGGAAACGGCTATGACCTTACGGTTTCGGGCTGCTCTCCCCTTCTTATCGGAGGCGGAGTCGGGGTCCCGCCGCTGTATCTTCTCGCAAAGCGGCTCAGAACCGAGGGAAAGAGCGTTTCGGTCATTCTCGGCTTCAACACCGAAAAAGAGGTATTTTATGAGAACGAGTTCAGTTCTCTCGGCTGCGAGGCCAGGGTGACGACGGTCGACGGGTCTTACGGAATCAAGGGATTTGTCACCGACGCGCTCGGCGGGATAGATTATACACACGTTTACACCTGCGGGCCGGAGCCGATGTTAAAAGCGGTCTGGCGGAGCATCAAAACCTCGGGGCAGTTCAGCTTTGAGGAGAGAATGGGCTGCGGCTTCGGCGCCTGCATGGGCTGCACCTGCGAAACGGTCGCGGGATATAAGAGAATCTGCCGGGACGGGCCGGTGCTTTTGAAGGAGGAGATTAAATGGCAGACACAAGAGTAAATCTCTGCGGAATTTGGCTCGACAACCCAATTATTCCGGCGAGCGGAACATTCGGCTACGGATATGAGTTCGCGGAGCTGTTCGATATCAACATTCTCGGGACATTTTCCTTTAAAGGCACAACGCGCGAACCCCGCTTCGGAAATCCCACGCCGAGGATTGCGGAAACCGCCTCTGGTATGCTCAACGCGGTCGGGCTTCAGAACCCCGGAGTCGAAAAGGTGATTTCGGAAGAGCTCGTCAAGATGAAAAAGGTGTTTCATAAAAAGGTCATGGCAAATGTCAGCGGGTTCTCGCTCGACGACTATGTCTGCACCTGCGAGCGGCTCGACGGCTGCGAGGAGGTCGGCTGGCTGGAGGTCAATATCAGCTGCCCGAATGTCCACGGCGGCGGAATGAGCTTCGGGACAAGCCCGGAATCTGCCTATCAGGTCGCGTCGGCGGTCAAAAAGGCGGTTAAAAAGCCTGTTATTATCAAGCTTTCGCCGAATGTGACCGACATCGCCTCGATCGCGAAAGCCTGTGAGGACGCGGGCGCCGACGGGATCAGCCTGATCAACACGCTGCTCGCGATGAGAATAAATCTAAAAACGCGCAGACCGCTGCTCAAAAACACCACCGGCGGGCTCTCGGGGCCGGCGATATTCCCGGTCGCGGTCAGAATGGTCTATCAGTGCGCGAAGGCGGTAAAAATTCCGATCGTCGGAATGGGAGGCGTTTCTAGCTCCGAGGACGTGATCGAGATGATGCTCGCGGGGGCGACGGCTGTTGAGATCGGGGCGGAAAACCTAGTCAATCCGTTCGCCTCAAAGGAGATTATCGAGGCTTTGCCCGAGACAATGGAGAAGTATAAAATTGATAAATTATCAGATATAATCGGAGGTGCTCTTTAATGGGTAAAGACGTTATCATTGCCTGCGACTTTGCGAGCGGGCAGCAGACGCTCGAATTTCTCGGGCAGTTCGGCGAAAAAAAGCCGTTTGTAAAGATCGGAATGGAGCTGTTTTATTCCGAAGGGCCGCAGATCGTCAGACAGGTCAAGGAGCGGGGACATAAAATTTTCCTAGATTTGAAGCTCCACGACATTCCCAACACCGTCAAAAAAAGCATGAACGTGCTGTCGGGGCTAGACGTCGACATGACTAACCTTCACGCCGCGGGCGGCTCGAAGATGATGCAGGCGGCTCTCGAAGGGCTCACTAGGCCGGACGGCAGAAGGCCGATTCTAATCGCGGTCACTCAGCTCACCTCGACCGACTCTGAGACTCTCAAAAACGAGCTTTTGATAAATACTCCGATGGAGGAGACGGTCATGAGCTATGCGGCCAATGCGAAGCGTTCCGGGCTCGACGGCGTGGTCTGCTCGCCTCTCGAAGCCGCGGCGGTGCATGAAAGATGCGGCGCGGGATTTCTGACCGTCACCCCGGGGGTCAGATTTGCCGACGGAGAGGTCGGAGACCAGAAAAGGGTCATGACGCCTGCGGAGGCCAAAAAGGCCGGCTCGGACTATATCGTTGTCGGGCGGCCGATCACCGCTTCGGAGGACCCGGCTGCAGCTTATGAGAGATGCGTCAGGGAATTTGTCGATTAAATTCAGGAGGTAAAATATAAATGGAAGGCTACAAAAAGGAATTCATAAGCTTTCTCGAAAGCGCCGGAGTTCTCAAATTCGGCGATTTCACCGCGAAATCGGGGCGGAAGATCCCCTATTTCATCAACGCCGGTGACATCAAGACCGGAGCTCAGATCAGAAATCTCGGCAGATTTTACGCAAAATCTTACGCCGAGCACCTAGGCAACAAAAAGGCCGCGCTATTCGGCCCGGCATATAAGGGAATCCCGATAGCGGTCTCGGTCGCTTCGGCGCTCGCCGAAAACGGACTCGATCTGCCGTTCTTCTTCAACCGCAAGGAGGCTAAGGACCACGGCGAGGGCGGCGTTATTGTCGGATACAGCCCCAAGCCGGGAGACGAGGTCGTTATCGTTGAGGACGTAATCACCGCGGGGACGGCGATCCGCGAGAGCATGGAGCTTCTCGGAAAGCTCGAAGGAGTAAAGGTCGCGGCCTGTCTGATTATGGTCGACAGGCGAGAAAAGGGCAGGAGCGAGCTATCGGCGATGAAGGAGATCGAGCAGGAGTTCGGGTTCCCGATATACCCTGTCGTCGACGTTTACGACATCATCGAATATCTCGAGGGAAATCCCGAAAACGCGGAGAACGTCGCAAGAATCAGAAACTATCTTTCAGTGAACGGAGCGAAGATATGAGCCAGCTTAAACATCTGATCGACATACTTGATCTCTCGGTTGAGGAGATCGACGACCTTATCAGGGTCGCAAACGACATCATTGAAAACCCGGCAAAATATTCCGAAAAGTGCAGGGGAAAAAAGCTCGCGACGCTCTTCTTTGAGCCTTCGACGCGCACAAGGCTGAGCTTTGAGGCGGCGATGTATGAGCTCGGGGGAAACGTCCTCGGATTCTCTGAGGCGCAGTCATCATCGGCATCGAAGGGCGAAAGCGTCGCCGACACGACAAAGGTGGTAAACTGCTATGCGGACATAATCGCGATGCGCCACCCGAAGGAGGGCGCCCCGCTTGTCGCTTCGCTGAATGCGACGGTTCCGGTCATCAACGCGGGCGACGGAGGACACTTCCACCCGACACAGACGCTCGCCGATCTTCTGACAATCCAGCGCGAAAAAGGGAGCTTCGAGAACCTGACGGTCGGCTTTTGCGGAGACCTCAAATTCGGCAGGACCGTTCACTCGCTGATCGGTGCGCTGTCGAGATATAAGGGGCTTAAAGTGGTCTTGATCTCGCCGGTCGAGCTGAAGCTGCCGAGCTATGTCAAGAGCGAGCACCTTAAGCCGAACAACATCGAATATATCCAGACCACTAACCTCGAAGAGGTTATGCCGCAGCTCGACATTCTCTATATGACAAGAGTGCAGCGTGAGCGCTTCTTCAACGAGGAGGATTATTTAAGACTCAAGGACAGCTATATCCTCACTCCGCAGAAGCTGAAAACCGCGAAGCCGGATCTTACGATCATGCACCCTCTGCCGAGAGTGAACGAGATCAGCGTTGAGATCGACAAGGATCCGAGAGCCTGCTATTTCAAGCAGGTGCTGAACGGAAAATACATCAGAATGGCGCTTATCCTGAAACTCTTGCAGGAAGCCGGAACGATACCGACGGAGGAATTAGCAAATGAATATTGATTCGATCAAAAACGGCATTGTAATCGACCACATTCCCGCCGGAAGCGGAATGAAGCTCTATGCGCTTTTGGGGCTCGAAAAGCTCGACTGCCCCGTTGCGATAATCAAAAACGCGGTCAGCTCGGCGATGGGCAGAAAGGATATAATCAAGATCGACGCGGATATCGAGGTCAATCTCGACATAATCGGATATGTCTCGCCGAATGTAACCATCAACATTATCCGCGACGGAGTGTTGGCCGAAAAGAAGTCAATCGGGCTGCCGAAGCTTCTTAAAAATGTGATAAAGTGCAAGAATCCGCGCTGCATCACCTCGACCGAGCAGGAGCTCGACCACCTTTTCAGGCTGGAAAACGCGGAGGAAAAGGTTTATCGCTGCGTTTACTGCGAAACAAAGGCGGCAGCCGATTCGGAATAAACCGACATATATTGATACTATCCAAAAATTTACGCCTGTTTTTGTCATAAACGCCAATTTCAAAGCAATTATTACCGCTTTTTTTGGTTTGACTTTGATGCGTGTCGGTGATATACTCTATATGTAAATCACCCCTTATTATTTAAGGTAAAATCCAGCCGTTCAAACTGTCCGGGCGCACTTAAACTTTGTCTAAGAGCGCCCGATTCTAGTTTTTAACAGACGGGATTTCTTTCAGGAGGTTCACTATGAAAAAGGTCGGCATCATTATGGGGAGCGACAGCGATCTTCCGATTCTTAAAAAGACTGCGGCAACTCTGCGCTCATTGGGCATACCTTATGAAACACACGTTTATTCGGCACACAGAACTCCCGCGGAGGCAAGAGATTTTGCGCTCGCCGCGCGCGAAAACGGCTTCGGCGTTCTGATATGCGCCGCAGGAATGGCCGCGCACCTCGCCGGCGCCATTGCGGCGAACACAACGCTGCCCGTTATCGGGATACCCTGCAAATCAAATACACTCGACGGCATTGACGCACTTCTTGCAACGGTTATGATGCCCTCCGGAATACCGGTGGCGACCGTCGCGATAGACGGCGGAGTCAATGCCGCGCTTCTTTCGGCGCAGATACTCGCGGTCTCCGACCCAGAGCTTGCCAAAAAGCTCGACGAAAAGCGCGCAAAGGACGCCGCGGCAGTACTCGAAAAGGACGCGGGGATCGCGGCAAGGATCGAAGAATAACAGTTTAAAATACACGAAACTTTACAGGAGGAAATCAAAATGGAAAAAACAGTTCAGCTCTACGAAGGAAAGGCAAAAAAGGTATTCGCGACAGATAACCCCGATTACGTCATCGTCTCTTATAAGGACGACGCGACCGCTCTCGACGGCTTAAAGAAGGGAACGATCGTCGGAAAGGGCGCGATCAACAACCGTATGTCAAACTATATCATGCAGCTTCTTGAAAAGCAGGGAGTCAAGACCCACTTTGTCGAGGAGCTCAGCGACCGCGAAACGGTCGTCAAAAAGGTCTCGATCGTTCCGCTCGAGGTCATAATCAGAAACATCTCGGCAGGCTCCTTCGCAAAGCGCTACGGAGTTGAGGAAGGAATAGTCTTCGCGGAGCCGACGATCGAATTTTCCTACAAAAACGACGATCTCCACGACCCGCTGATCAACAGCTATCACGCTCTCGCCCTCGGGCTCGCGACAAAAGAGGAGATCGAGACGATCAAGAAGATGGCGTTTAAGGTCAACGAAGTAATGAAGGAATACTTCAAGGGCCTCGGAGTTACGCTTGTCGATTTCAAGCTCGAATTCGGAAGGCTCCCCGACGGAACAATTGTCCTCGCGGACGAGATCTCACCCGACACCTGCCGCTTCTGGGATTCAAAGACCAACGAAAAGCTCGACAAGGACCGCTTCCGCCGCGATATGGGCGGAGTAGAGGACGCTTATAAGGAAATGATGCGCCGCGTATTCGGCGAATAATCCGAACCGGAGGAATTTTATGGACAATCATATTCATGAGGAATGCGGCGTTTTCGGCGTATTCGCGCCGAACACCTGCGACGTCGCAAGTCTGACCTATTCCGGTCTCTTCGCTTTGCAGCACCGCGGACAGGAGTCGGCGGGAATAGTCGTCAACGACGACGGCGTGTTTACATACCGCAAGGACGTCGGACTGGTCGGAGAGATATTCGACAGCGAAAGCCTCGAAAAGCTCGGCAAAGGGAATATGGCGCTCGGCCATGTCAGATACGGCACAACCGGCGGCGGCGAGCGCAGAAACGCACAGCCGGTCGTCGTCAACCACCTCAAGGGCAATATGGCTCTCGCACACAACGGAAACCTCGTCAACTCCTATGAGCTGAGAACCGCGCTCGAGGAACAGGGAAGCATCTTCCACTCGACCTCGGACACCGAGGTTATCGCCTACACAATCACCAAAGAGAGGCTCCACACCAAAAACATCGAGGACGCTGTCAACGAGGCGGTCGGAAAGATCGACGGCGCGTTCTCGCTGGTGGTAATGTCCCCCTCGAAGCTGATCGCGGTCAGAGACCCCCACGGCTTCCGCCCTTTATGCTACGGCGTTCGAGATGACGGCACATATATCGTCGCCTCGGAGACCTGCGCGCTCGAAGCGGTCAACGCGAAATTTGTCCGCGACGTCGAGCCGGGCGAGGTGGTAGTTTTCACCAAGGACGGGATCAAGTCGATCAAGGATCACTGCGGCGGAAAGAGATCGTTCTGCGTATTTGAATATCTCTATATCGCCCGCCCCGACTCGGTCTGCGAGGGCTGCTCGGTCCACGCGGCGAGGCTCAGAGTCGGCGAGCTTCTGGCGGAGGCTTATCCGATCGACGCGGATATTGTCGTCGGAGTGCCGGACAGCGGCACCGACGCCGCGATCGGTTATGCTCGCCGCTCGGGGATACCTTATGACATCGGACTTATCAAGAACAAATATATCGGCAGAACCTTTATCGTGCCGGGGCAGGGAGTGCGCGAGGAGATGGTCTCGATCAAGCTCAACGTCGTCCGGTCGGTCGTCAGGGGAAAGAGAGTTATTCTGGTCGACGACTCGATTGTCAGAGGCACTACAAGCGCGAAGATAGTAAAGAGGCTGCGCGAAGGCGGCGCGACAGAAGTCCATATGCTCTCATCGGCTCCCCCGTTCATGAACCCCTGCTACTACGGAGTCGATATCGACTCCCGCGAAAACCTTATCGCCGCTAACCACACAAATAAGGAGATTGCGGAGATAATCGGCGCGGATTCGGTCAACTTCCTCAGCATCGAGGACGTCAAAAAGATCGCTGGAACCGACGGAGAGGGCTTCTGCTATGCCTGCTTCGACGGGAATTATCCGACGCAGATTCCGACAAAGGCCGATAAGAGCCGGTTTGAAAGAAAAATCAGCACCAACCCCAAATTTGCTAAAAAAGACTGATCTGGAGTATTTGATATGGAAAAAAGTTTTTCTGAAAGCTATAAGCAGGCCGGAGTCGACATCACTGCGGGCTACCGCTCGGTCGAGCTGATGAAGGCCGACATCAAGCGCACGGCAACCGGCGGCGAGGTCAGCGGAATCGGCGGATTCGGCGGGCTGTTTGCACCAGACCTCGGCGGATATTCCGACCCGGTTTTAGTCAGCGGGACCGACGGAGTCGGCACAAAGCTGAAGCTCGCGTTTTTGATGAACAAGCACGACACGATCGGAATCGACTGTGTCGCGATGTGCGTGAACGACATAATCTGCTGCGGCGCAAAGCCGCTGTTCTTCCTCGACTATATCGCCTGCGGCAGGAATATTCCCGAAAAGATCGCGGCGATAGTAAAGGGAGTATGCGACGGCTGCATTATGGCGGGCGCTTCGCTTATCGGCGGCGAGACCGCCGAGCACCCCGGAATGATGCCGGAGGAGGAATATGACCTCGCGGGATACTGCACAGGAATCGTCGACCGCGCGAAGATAATCGACCCGTCGACGATGCGCGAGGGAGACGTTATTATCGCGCTCCCCTCTTCGGGAGTTCATTCAAACGGCTTCTCGCTGATAAGAAAGGTCTTCGACATTGAGAACGCCGATCTCGGCTCGCCGAGAGAAGAGCTCGGCGGAAAGAGTCTCGGCGAGGCGCTTCTCGAACCGACAAGAATTTATGTCAAGCCGGTTCTTAAGCTTCTCGAAGAGGTCAGCGTCAGGGGGATCTCACATATCACCGGCGGCGGATTCTATGAAAACATTCCGCGCTCGGTGCCGGACGGACTTTGCGCGAGGATTAAAAAATCATCGCTTAAAATTCCGCCGATATTTAAACTGATTCAGAGCGAGGGGAATATTCCGGAGCGGGATATGTTCAACACCTATAATATGGGAGTCGGAATGAGCATTGTCGTTCCGGCCGACGAGGCGGAAAAGGCGCTCAAAATCCTCCGCGAAAACGGCGAGGACGCCTATCCGATCGGAGACATAATCAGGGCTGAGGACAAAATTATCATCGAATGACCGAGGTGTGATATGCAAAAAAAGGTGAAAATCGCGGTGCTCGTCTCGGGCGGCGGGACTAATCTCCAGGCGCTTATCGACGCGCAAAGCTCGGGAATCCTTGTCAGCGGCGAAATTGTCTGCGTCATTTCCTCAAAGGCAGGGGCTTATGCTCTGGAGCGCGCCAAAAAAGCGGGTATCGACGCGGTGACAGTCTCGCGGAAGGACTGCAGGGACCTTGCCGAATTTGAGGCGGGAATTATCGCGGCGCTCGAAGAACACAAAGCCGAGATAATTATTCTTGCGGGATTTATGTCGATACTCTCGGAGGACTTCACAAGGCGTTACGCAAACAGGATAATCAATGTCCACCCGGCGCTGATTCCGAGCTTTTGCGGAAAGGGATATTACGGGCTGAAGGTCCACGAGGAAGCGCTCAAAAAGGGCGTTAAGGTCTCGGGCGCGACCGTTCACCTTGTCAATGAGATCTGCGACGGCGGAGAGATTTTGGCTCAGAAGGCCGTCGAGGTCAAGGACAGCGACACACCCGAAACGCTTCAGCGCAGAATTATGGAGCAGGCTGAATGGAAGCTGCTGCCCGAAGCCGCAGAGAAGCTCTGCCGCAGGATTTTAAACGAAAAGAAGCCGGAAACTCCGAGCTTTACTCTCAGAAAATGGGAGCTTTCGGACGCCAAGGCGCTTGCGGAAAGCATAGGCAAAATCGACAGGAAATATCTTTCCGAACGTATGCCTGATCCGTATACCGAAAAGGACGCCGAGTGGTTTATCACCGAAATGGCGCAAAAGGGCGAGGCGGAAAATACCGGAGTTTTTTGCGGGATAGTTGTTGACGGCAAGGCGGTCGGCAATATCTCGGTTGAAAAACTGAGCGGGCTGCGCTCGAACGTCGGAGTTATCGGCTACTACCTGATACCCGAGTTTTACGGCAGAGGCATTATGACCGCCGCGGCGAAGATGATATGCGCCGAAGCCTTTGAAAAGCTTGATATTTCGCGCATTGAGGGAACGGTTTTTGAGCCGAATATCGGCTCGCGCAGAGTGCTCGAAAAGGCGGGATTTGAGTTAGAGGGCGTTTTAAAGAACTCATTCTGCAAAAACGGCAAGCTTTATAACGAATGTATTTACGGATTGGTAAAAGGAGATTGAAATGGACATTTACAAGATCAACAAAATTGAAGAACTGACCCGCGACCCTTATGTCGGGAGGGGAATTATCGTCGGGCTTTCGGAGGACGGAAAGAGCGCGGTCTCGGCGTATTTCATTATGGGAAGGTCGGCAAACAGCCGCAACCGCGTTTTCGCCGAGCACGACGGAGCGGTTTTCACCGAGCCGTTTGACGCTTCAAAGGTCGAGGACCCGAGCCTGATTATCTACGCGGCAGTCCGCGAGATCGGAAAGAAGCTGATCGTCACAAACGGCGACCAGACCGACACCGTCGTTGAAGGAATACGGCTCGGAAGCGACTTTTCGGGAGCTCTGAGAACCCGCGAATTTGAGCCCGACGCGCCGAACCTCACTCCGAGAATCAGCGCGGAGCTTGATTTTTCCGACGGATTCAATTATAAGATGTCCATTTTAAAGAGCGAGGACGCCGAGGGCTCACAGTGCGCAAGATATACCTTTGAATACTCCCCGATTGCGGGGCTGGGGCATTTCATTCACACCTATGTCGGCGACGGAAACCCGCTGCCGACATTCCAGGGCGAGCCGGAACGCACAGCGATCCCGAACGGCATTGAAGAATTTGCCTCTGAGATCTGGAGCTCGCTTAACGAAGACAACAAGATCTCGCTGTTCGTCAGATATACCGATATCGCGAGCGGCGAAATCAGGCAGAAGATAATCAATAAATATACAAAATAGGAGGTCAAAAACTATGGCAAACGAAGTGCTGTTAAAATACGGCTGCAACCCCAACCAGAAGCCCTCGAGAGTTTTTATGGAGAACGGCGGAGAGCTTCCGTTTGAGATTTTAAACGGCAAGCCGGGATATATCAACCTGCTCGACGCTTTCAACTCCTGGCAGCTTGTCAAGGAGCTCAAGGAGGCGCTCGGTCTTCCGGCCGTCACCTCTTTCAAGCACGTCAGCCCGACCTCTGCGGCTGTCGGGATCCCTCTTCCGGAAAAGCTCAAAAAAGCCTGCTTTGTCGACGACATCAAGGGGCTTGACGACTCCCCTCTCGCCTGCGCTTATGCAAGAGCAAGAGGTACCGACAGAATGTGTTCCTTCGGGGACTGGGTCGCGCTTTCGGATATCTGCGACGTTACGACCGCTTCAATGATCAAGCGCGAGGTCTCGGACGGCATCATCGCCCCCGGGTATGAGCCGGAGGCGCTCGAAATTCTCAAATCCAAGAAGAGCGGCAACTACACTATTTTGCAAATTGACCCCGACTATGTCCCCGAGCCGATCGAGCACAAGCAGGTGTTCGGAATCACATTTGAGCAGGGCCGCAACAACTTCAGAATCGACCGAGAGCTTCTCGGCAACATTGTCACCGAAAACAGGGATCTCAGCGATGAGGCCGCAAGAGACCTCATCATCTCGCTGATTACTCTTAAATACACTCAGTCCAACTCGGTCTGCTTCGCATACGGCGGGCAGGCGATCGGAGTCGGCGCGGGGCAGCAGTCGAGAATCCACTGCACCCGCCTCGCCGGAACAAAGGCGGACACATGGTTCCTCCGGCAGCACGACAAAGTCCTCAACCTGCCCTTTAAGCCTGAGATCAAGCGCCCCGACCGCGACAACGTCATCGACGGATATATCAACAAGAACGAGGAGGACGTCTGCGCCGACGGAGTCTGGCAGCGCTACTTTACCGAGCGCCCCGAGCCTCTCACCGAAACCGAAGCTAAGGAATATCTCAGCTCGATCACCGGCGTAGCTCTCGGGTCGGACGCATTCTTCCCGTTTGACGACAACATCGAAAGAGCCCACCGCTCGGGAGTCAGCTATGTCGCGGAGCCGGGCGGCTCGGTCAGGGACGAGGACGTTATCAGAACGGCGGACAAATACAACATGGTCATGGCGTTTACCGGCATGAGACTCTTCCACCATTGATTGAAAGGAGCCTTAATAATGGATTTCAAGGAATTAAGACAGTATGACGAGGAAATCTATGCGGCAACGGAGCGGGAGCTCAGGCGCCAGCAGCACAATATCGAGCTGATCGCCTCGGAGAACATAGTCTCAAAGGGAGTTTTACTCGCGGCGGGAACCGTTCTCACAAACAAGTATGCCGAGGGATACCCCGCGCACCGCTATTACGGCGGCTGTCAGTATGTCGACGAGGTCGAGGAGATCGCCCGCAAGCGCGCCTGCGAGCTTTTCGGGGCGGACCACGCGAACGTTCAGCCCCACAGCGGAGCATCCGCCAACCTCGCGGTATTCTTCGCGCTGCTGCAGCCCGGCGACACCGTTCTCTCGATGAGCCTTGCTCACGGCGGACATCTTTCGCACGGCTCGCCGGTCAACATCTCGGGAAAATACTTCAATATCGTCCCCTACGGCGTATGCGACGCCGACGGCAGGATCGACTATGACGAGGTCGAGAGAAAGGCGCTTGAATGCAAGCCGAAGCTGATACTCGCGGGCGCATCGGCTTACCCAAGAGAGATCGACTTCAAGCGCTTCTCGGAAATTGCGAAGAAGGTCGGCGCTTATCTGATGGTCGACATGGCGCATATCGCGGGACTTGTCGCGGCGGGGCTCCACCAGAACCCCGTACCCTATGCCGACGTTGTCACCACCACCACCCACAAGACGCTCAGAGGCCCGCGCGGAGGAATGATCCTTTGCAAAGAGGAGCTTGCGAAGACGATCGACAAAGCGATATTCCCGGGTGTTCAGGGCGGCCCGCTGATGCACATTATCGCGGCAAAGGCCGTCGCCTTCAAAGAGGCCTTGCAGCCCGAATTCAGGGAATATCAGCAGCAGATAGTCAAAAACGCTGCGAAGCTCGCCGAGGAGCTCACAAAACGCGGCTTTAACCTTGTTTCGGGCGGCACCGACAACCACCTGATGCTGATCGACCTCCAGAATTTCGGAATCACCGGCAAGCAGCTTGAACACAACCTCGACGAGGTTCATATCACCGTCAACAAGAATGCGGTTCCGAACGACCCTCAGAGCCCATTTATCACCAGCGGGATCAGGATCGGCACACCCGCGGTCACCTCGCACGGATTCAAGGAGCCGGAAATGGAAAAGATCGCCGGCTGGATATATGACATTGTCACCGATTTCGAGGGAAATAAGGAGCGCGTATCAGGCGAGGTTCAGGCGCTCTGCGAAAGCTTCCCGATCTACTCTGACTGCTATTAAAGCGAAAAAGGACTGAACAGAATGAAAATAATGGTTGTTGGCGGCGGAGGCCGCGAGCACGCTATAATCAAAAAGCTTCTGGAAAACAGGCGCGTTGAAAAGATCTTCTGTCTGCCCGGAAACGGCGGTATCGCAGCGGACGCCGAGTGTGTCCCGATCGCCTCGACAGACATTCCGGCGATCGTCGAATTTGCAAAAAAAGAGGGTATCGACTACGCCGTCGTCGCTCAGGACGACCCGCTTATCCTCGGCTGCGTCGACGAGCTGAATAAGATCGGCGTACCCTGCTTCGGGCCGGACAAAAAGGCCGCGATAATCGAGGGCTCAAAGGTCTTCTCCAAAAACTTCATGAAAAAATACAATATCCCGACCGCGGAATACGAGGTATTCGACAGCGCGGAAAAGGCGCTCGAATACCTTAAAACCGCGAAGATACCGACGGTCGTCAAGGCCGACGGCCCCGCTCTCGGAAAGGGCGCTTTGGTCTGCATGACCCGCGACGAAGCGTTCGCGGCGGTCAGGGAGATAATGGAGGACAAAAAATTCGGTTCGAGCGGCGACAGGATCGTCGTAGAGGAATTTATGACCGGCCCGGAGGTCTCGGTTCTCTCCTTTACCGACGGCGAGACGGTTGTTCCGATGGTTCCGTCTACCGACCACAAGCGCGCGCTGACCGGCGACAAGGGACTCAACACCGGCGGAATGGGAACGGTTGCGCCGAGCCCCTATTACACCGAAAAAGCCGCTAAGGAAGCGATGGAAAAAATCATTCTTCCGACCGTCAGAGCGATGAAGGCGGAGGGGCGGCCGTTCAGGGGCTGCCTCTACTTCGGACTGATGATTACCCCCGAGGGGCCGAAGGTGGTCGAATATAACTGCCGCTTCGGCGACCCGGAGACTCAGGTCGTTCTGCCGCTTTTAAAATCCGACCTGCTTGACATTATGCTTGCGACGACAAACGGCGGGCTCGACAAGATTCCGGTCGAATTCTCTGACTGCGCGGCCTGCTGCGTCATCATGGCTTCAGAGGGGTATCCTCAGAGCTATAAAAAGGGATTTGAGATCAACATTCCCGAAGCGCTCAAAGACAAGGTTTATGTCGCGGGTGCAAAGCTTGAAAACGGCAAGCTTCTGACAAGCGGCGGGAGAGTCCTCGGAGTCACCGCAGTCGCTGAAAACCTGCCGTCGGCAGTCGCGAAGGCTTATGAATATTGCAGGGATATCAGCTTTGGCAACGCATATTACCGCTCCGACATCGGCAAAAAGGCCATTGAGGCGCTGAATAAATAGGAGGAAAAATGGTATACAGAATCTACGTTGAAAAGAAGCCGGAGCTCGCAAACGAGGCAAAGGCTCTCAAAAACGACATACGCAGTCTTTTGATGATCGGCGCGCTCGAAGACGTCAGGGTCATCAACAGATATGACGCCGAAAATATCACCCGCGAGCTGTTCGACTATTCGGTCAGAAACGTATTCTCGGAGCCTCAGCTCGACATCGCCTCCGAAACGCTCGACACCGAGGGCGCGACAGTTTTCGCGGTCGAATATCTGCCCGGTCAGTTTGACCAGAGAGCTGATTCGGCGGCACAGTGCATTCAGATAATCTCGCAGGGCGAGCGCCCGCTGATCCGCTCGGCAAAGGTCTATTGCCTCTATGGAAATCTCACCGAAGCGGAGATTTCGGAGATCAAGAAATATGTAATCAACCCGGTCGAGGCAAGAGAGGCAGCTCTTGAAAAGCCGGAGACGCTGGTCGTCAACTATGTGATACCGACCGAAGTCAAGACACTCGAGGGCTTCTGCGAGCTCGACAGGGCCGGGCTTGAAAAGTTTGTTGAGGACTACGGTCTCGCGATGGACGCCGACGACATCGAGTTCTGCCAGACCTATTTCAAATCGGAGCACCGCGACCCGACCGTCACCGAAATCAGAATGATCGACACCTATTGGTCGGATCACTGCCGCCACACAACTTTCCTGACCATAATCGACGGCGTTAAGTTCGAGGACGAGCTGTTGCAGTCGGCTTATGAAGAATATCTCGAGGTCAGGCGCAGAATCGGCGACAAAAAGCCGATCTGCCTTATGGATCTCGCGACTGTCGCGGCAAAATATCTCAAAAAAATGCGAAAACTGCCGAAGCTCGACGAGTCGGAGGAGATTAACGCCTGCACCGTCAAGATCGAGATCGAGGCGGACGGCAAAAAGGAGCCCTGGCTGCTTCTGTTTAAAAACGAAACCCACAACCACCCGACCGAGATCGAGCCTTTCGGCGGCGCGGCAACCTGCATCGGCGGAGCGATCCGCGACCCGCTTTCGGGCAGAGCTTATGTTTACGGCGCGATGAGAGTCACCGGCGCCGCTGACCCGACCGTCCCAGTTTCGGAAACGATTCCCGGAAAGCTCCCGCAGAGAAAGATAGTCACCACCGCCGCAGCGGGATATTCCTCTTACGGCAACCAGATCGGCCTCGCGACAGGAATTGTCGACGAGATCTATCACCCCGGATATGCGGCAAAGAGAATGGAGATCGGCGCGGTAATCGCGGCGGCTCCGCAGGAAAATGTACGCAGAGAGGTTCCCGCCCCGGGAGACGTTGTGATTCTGCTCGGCGGCGCGACCGGCCGCGACGGTATCGGCGGCGCGACAGGCTCATCTAAGGCGCATAACGCCCACTCGGTCGAGACCTGCGGCGCGGAAGTCCAGAAGGGCAACGCACCCGAGGAGCGCAAGCTGCAAAGGCTGTTCCGCAACCCCGAGGCCTCAAAGCTTATCAAGCGCTGCAACGACTTCGGCGCAGGAGGCGTTTCGGTCGCGATCGGCGAGCTCGCCGACGGGCTTGAAATCGACCTCAACGCTGTCCCGAAAAAATATGACGGCCTCGACGGCACCGAGCTCGCGATCTCGGAATCGCAGGAGAGAATGGCGGTAGTCGTTGCGCCGGAAGACGTCGACAAATTCCTCAGCCTCGCAGGCGAGGAAAATCTCCAGGCCTGCCCGGTCGCAAAGGTTCAGGAAGAACCGAGGCTGGTTATGAACTGGAACGGCAAAAAGATCGTCAACCTCAGCCGCGAATTCTTAAATTCAAACGGCGCCGACAAGCATATCGACGTCACCCCTGCCGCGCCTGCAATCAAGCCGAGAGTCATCAGCGGCGGCTTTGCGGAAAATATCACATCTATGGCAGGAGACCTCAATATCTGCTCGAAGCGTGGACTTTCGGAGCGCTTTGACTCGACTATCGGCGCGGGAACGGTTCTGATGCCCTTCGGAGGAAAGAACCAGCTGACCCCTATTCAGGCGATGGTGCAGAAGATCTCGGTCGAGAAAAAGCACACCGACGACTGCTCGTTTATGTCGTGGGGCTACAACCCGTATCTGACCGAGCAGAGCCCCTATCACGGCGCATACAGCGCGGTCGTCGAGTCGGTTTCAAAGCTTATCGCGACCGGCGCGAGCTTCGAGGACGTTTATCTGACATTCCAGGAATACTTTGAGCACCCCGGGCGGGACGGAAAGCGCTGGGGCAAGCCCCTCGCGGCGCTTCTCGGAGCGTTTAAGGCTCAGCTCGATCTCGGAATCGGCTCGATCGGCGGCAAGGACTCGATGAGCGGAAGCTTTGAGGACCTCGACGTTCCGCCGACGCTCGTCTCCTTTGCGGTTACGACAGGCAAGACCGGCGACGTTATCTCGCCGGAATTCAAGGAACCCTATCACAAGGTGATGTTCATTCAGCCGGAGTATGACTCAAACGGACTGCCGGTGACCTCGTCGCTTGTCTCGATTTATGAGCGGATCACAAAGCTTATCCGCGAGGGCAAGATCATTGCGGCATATACACCCTGTATGGGCGGAATTGCGGAAGCGGTGCTAAAAATGTCGCTCGGCAATTCGATCGGATTCAAGTTTAACGACACTCTCAGCCTAAACGAGCTGTTTGAGCTGAAATGCGGTGCGTTTGTGCTCGAAATGTCCTGCGGGAGCTGCGGAAACTGCTTCGACAAGGAGGGTCTGACCGAGATCGGCGAGACGATTCCCGAGGCTGAAATTTCCTTTGGCGGAGAAACTGTCGACCTCGGCAAGCTTCTCGGAGTTTACGAGGACAAGCTCGAAGGCGTTTACAGCTGCAATATCAGCCAGACCGGAAAGGTCGAAAATATCAGCTTCGACGGCAGAAGCCCTGCCGCTCCGGCGGTCAAAACCGCTAGGCCGAAGGTGCTGATTCCGGCGTTCCCCGGCACCAACTGCGAATATGACAGCGCGAAGGCGATGAGCGACGCGGGTGCAGGTCCCGAGATAGTCGTCGTCAACAACCTCAGCGCCGCGGGGATTCAGTCGAGCGTTGAAAGATTCGCCGACAAGCTCAGATCGGCTCAGATGATCTTCATTCCCGGAGGATTCTCTGGAGGCGACGAGCCGGACGGCTCGGGAAAGTTTATCTGCGCGTTCTTCAGAAACAAGGATATACGCGAGGGAGTCACCGAGCTTCTGAATAAGCGTGACGGCCTTATCTGCGGAATCTGCAACGGATTCCAGGCACTGATAAAGCTCGGGCTTGTCCCCTACGGCGAAATTCTCGATTCCGACCCGAGCTTCCCGACGCTCACCTTCAACACAATTTCACGCCACCAGTCGAGAATAGTCCGCACAAGGATCGCTTCAAACAAATCGCCGTGGCTCAAAAACGTCAATGTCGGCGACATTATCAGCGTTCCGATCTCTCACGGCGAAGGCAGATTTATCGCGAGCGACGAGCTGATCAAAAAGCTGATCGAAAACGGACAGGTCGCGACTCAGTATGTCGACCTCGACGGAAACGCGACTTCGGACATCAGGTTCAACCCGAACAACTCGATGTATGCGATCGAGGGTATTACCTCGCCCGACGGCAGAGTATTCGGAAAGATGGGACACTCGGAGCGCTGGGGCAGCGGACTTTATCGCAACGTTCCCGGAAACTACGATATCGGTATGTTCCGCTCGGCTGTTGAATATTTTAAATAAAACTTTAATATCAGCGATAGGCAAAAATGCGCGGGGAGGCGCCCTGCGCATTTTGTCTATTCCTACAAAGTTTTTTAAAATCAATATTTTTGCTTGACTTTAGCCTGATAATGTGATAGCATAACAAAAACAATAATGACGGAGAACGATATGAAAACACCGCAAGACGAACTTAATTCGGCTTTGAGCGAAATTTTTGAGCGCGCAGGATATCGGCGCTACAAGATGAGCAAATTTGAGGAATATGACCTTTATGCCCGACACAAGGACTTTTTGATTTCCGAAAACGTCCTGACATTTACCGACCTCGACGGAAAGCTGATGGCGCTGAAGCCGGACGTGACGCTTTCGATAGTCAAAAACAGCGACGGACAGCAGCTCAGAAAGGTCTATTACCGTGAAAACGTCTATCGCGCCGAAAAAGGCTCGCTCGGATTTCGCGAGATTTCGCAGGCCGGGCTCGAATGTATCGGCGCGGTAGATGAATACAGCGTCTGCGAGGTTCTGAGCCTTGCGGCGAAGAGCCTTTCGGCGATCGGCCCGCGCTGCGAGCTCGCGGTTTCGCACCTAGGCATCCTCTGCGGGCTGCTCTCGGGTGCGGGGCTGAGCTCACCTGCCGTCGGCGAGGCGGTCGGGCTTTTCGGAGATAAGAACAGAGACGGGCTCGCCGCGCTTTTGGAGCGCGAGGGCGCCGACAGAGAGGCCGCCGAGAGGGTCATCGGGCTTTCTGAGCTCGAAGAAAACGCCGCCGACGCTCCGAAAAAGCTGACGGCGCTGCTCAGGGGATTTGTCGCAGATGAAATGCTCGACAGATTCTGCAACACCTGCCGGTTTCTCGGGAAAGAATTCGGCGAAAGGGTCAGAGTCGATTTCTCGGTCGTCGGCGATCTTGGCTATTACAGCGGGATAATCTTCAAGGGATTTATCGACGGGATTCCGGCGAGCGTTCTGAGCGGCGGGCAGTATGACGGACTGATGAAAAAGCTCAACCGCCATTCGCGGGCGATCGGGTTCGCGATATATTTAGACCTTCTCGAACCGATTCTCGAAATCGGCGAGGATTTCGACGCCGACGCGCTTCTCGTTTATTCACAAACCGACAGCGCCGAGGCGATCTATGAAGCCGCTAAAAAGCTCTCGGAGGGCGGAAGGAGCGTCGCGGTTCTGCCGAAAATTCCGGAGGACGGAAGATTCCGCGAAATCTTCAGACTTGACCGAAAGGGCGGGGTTATCCTTGAAAGAAATGATTAACGTCGCGCTGCCGAAGGGCAGGCTCGGGGACAGGGTTTATGAGATGTTCGCGAAGGCGGGGTATCGCTGCGAGGAGCTCGAAAACCCGGGACGGCGGCTGACATTTGAAAACCCCGAAGTGGGAATACGCTATTTCTGGGTCAAGCCGTCGGACGTTGCGATATATGTCGAAAAAGGGGCGGCGGACATCGGCGTCGCTGGAAAAGACATACTTTTGGAATACCGGCCGGACGTCTATGAGCTTTTGGACACCGGACTCGGAAAGTGCAGAATGGCGGTCGCCGCGCCGAAGAGCTTTCGGGACGATCCGCGAAAGACGCTCCGAGTCGCGACGAAGTTTCCATCTGTCGCAAAGGGCCACTACTCCTCCGCAGGCAGAGAGATCGAAATAATCAAGCTGAACGGCTCGATCGAGCTCGCGCCCATTCTCGGGCTTTCGGACGTTATCGTCGACATAGTTGAAACAGGCTCGACACTTCGACAGAACAACCTCGAAGTCGTTGAAACGCTGTTTGAGATCAGCGCGAGGCTGATCGCGAATAAATCAAGCTACCGCTTCAAGGGCGGGAGCATCAACCTTATAAAAAGCGGCCTTAACGCCGCAAAAGGAGAAATCAGATGATTAAAATTCTCAAAGCCTCGGAAACCTCACCCGAGAAGCTGTTCGACAGAACAACCCAGTCGGCGGACGTTTCGGAGGTCGTCAGGAACATAATCGAGACGGTCAGGGCGGACGGCGACAGAGCGCTGTTTGAATATACCGAAAGGTTCGACAGGGCAAAGCCCGCGAGCTTAGAGGTCAGCGCCGAGGAGATCGACGCCGCGCTTTGGGCGGTTGAGCCGAAGATGCTGGCCGTAATGGAGGAAGCAGCGGAAAATATCCGCGCGTTCCACAAAAACCAGCTCAGAAGCGGGTTTGCGATCGCAGACAAGCCCGGTACGGTAGTCGGGCAGAGAGTTCTGCCGATCGAAAAGGTCGGGATCTATGTTCCCGGAGGGACCGCGGCGCTTGCGTCGACGGTTCTGATGAACGCAATACCCGCAAAGCTTGCAGGCTGCCGCGAAATAGTGATGACAACGCCCTGCGCGCCGGACGGCAGCGTGCTCCCCGAAATGCTCGCGGCCGCGAAGATCGCGGGCGTGACGCGGATCTTCAGGCTCGGAGGCGCACAGGCGATCGCCGCGCTTGCTTACGGCACCGAGAGCGTGCCAAAGGTCGACAAGATCGTCGGCCCGGGGAACCAGTATGTCGCGGAGGCGAAGCGCCAGGTATTCGGGCGGGTCGCGATCGACATGATCGCGGGGCCGAGCGAGATACTGATTATCGCCGACAAAAGCGCCGAACCCCGGCTGCTCGCGGCCGATCTTATTTCACAGGCCGAACACGACCGCTTGGCGACGGCGGTTTTGGTCACAGACGACAGCGATATCGCCGAGAAAACGGCAATTGAACTCGAAAAGCAGCTCGCCTGCCTGCCGCGCAGAGAGATCGCGGAAGCTTCGATCGAGCGGAACGGCAAAATCATTGTCGCGGAGAGCATTTCGGAGGCGGTCAGGCTTTCAAACGAGATCGCTCCGGAGCACCTCGAAATCTGCACCGACAGGCCGTTTGACCTGCTCGCCGAAATCAAAAACGCGGGCTCGGTCTTTTTGGGACACAGCTGCCCCGAGCCGCTCGGCGACTACTTCGCAGGGCCGAACCACACCTTGCCGACAAGCGGCACAGCGCGGTTCTCAAGCCCGCTTTCGGTCGACGATTTTGTCAAAAAAATGCAGTTCACATATTACACCGCCGAGGCGTTCGGCGAGGTCGCGGAGAAAATCGCGGTCTTCGCCGAAAAAGAGGGGCTGAGCGCCCACGCGAGAAGCGCATTGGCAAGAATCAAAGCGTGAAGATATTTGACTTTACATATTTTTGCCGGTTCCGTAATACCGAATTTGAGGCAAAAGCGCAGTAATACGTTATTTGCAGGCTGCATAAGAAGCTATGTAAAGCTATACCGCTTTTCGTATAGATTTTAAAGAGGTGAGATCATGTCGCGATTTCTGAGCAAAAATTTGGAGTCGCTCGCGCCATATACGCCGGGCGAACAGCCATCGGAGCGCAAATATATCAAGCTCAACACAAACGAATCCCCCTTCCCTCCCTCGGAACGGGTCGTGGAGGCTGCGGCCGAGGCAGCGAGAAGCTTGCAGCTCTACCCCGAGCTTGACGGCGGGCATCTCAGGGCAGCGATCGCCGAAGCTGTCGGCGTCAGGCCGGAGGAGGTTGTCGTCACTAACGGCTCGGACGAAGTCCTGAACCTTTGCTTCAAGGCGTTTTGCTCCGATAAGTCCCCTGCCGCGTTCGCGGATATCACCTACGGCTTTTATTCGGTTTTTGCGGAGTATAACGGCGTGCCTTATGAAATAATTCCGCTGAAAGAGGATTTTTCAATCGACCCGGGCGATTACTGCGGCATCAAAAAGACAGTATTTATCGCGAACCCGAACGCCCCTACCGGCCTGCTGCTGCCGCTTGAAAGCATTGAGCGGATAGCGGCATCGAACCCCGACAACGTCGTCGTAATCGACGAGGCGTATATCGACTTCGGCGGCGAGAGCGCCCTGCCGCTGATAAGAGAGTTCCCGAATCTGATCGTCACCCAGACATTTTCAAAATCGCGCTCGATGGCCGGAGCGCGGCTCGGCTTCGGCGTTGCGAACGAGGAGCTGATTGCCGACCTTTATCGGCTGATCTACTCGACCAACCCCTATAATCTCAGTCGGCTGAATATGGCGGCGGGGTTGGCGGCGCTCGACGACTCGGAGCGGACGCGCCGAAACTGCGCGGAGATAATCAGGGTCAGGGAGAAGACCGCCGAAGCGCTCGGAAAAATCGGGTTTGAGGCAACCGACTCAAAGGCGAATTTTCTGTTTGTCAGGCACCCGAAGATCGGCGGGAAGGCGCTCTACGAGCGGCTGAAGGCAGAGGGAATTTTGGTTCGGCACTTCGACAGGCCGCGAATTTCTGACTATCTCAGGATTACGGTCGGGTCGGAGAGCGACATGGATATACTGATAGAAAAAGTTAAGAAGATTTTGGAGGAAAATGATGAGAGCTGCTGAAATCAAGCGTAAAACCAATGAAACCGATATCGAATTATATATCAATCTCGACGGCAGAGGCGAGAGCGAGATCAATACCGGCGTCGGGTTTTTAGACCACATGATGACGCTGTTTTCAAAGCATTCCGGGTTTGACCTGAAAATTCGCTGCGACGGCGACAGATTTGTCGACGACCACCACTCAGTTGAGGACATCGGGATCGCTCTCGGGCTCGCGCTTTTAAAGGCGCTCGGCGATAAGACCGGCATCAGGCGCTATGGCGACGTGCTGATACCGATGGACGAGGCGCTGATTCAGGCGGCTGTTGATATTTCGGGCAGAGGATATCTCGGCTTCGGGCTTGAAATTCCGACAGAAAAGGTCGGGTGCTTTGACACCGAGCTGGTCGAGGAATTTTTCGCAGCGCTGACCCGCTCGGCGGGAATAACTCTGCATCTCAGACAGCTCGCCGGAAAAAATTCGCACCACATCATCGAGGGGGCGTTCAAGGCGGCGGCGAGGGCTCTCAGAGCGGCGGCCGAGGAAGACCCGCGATTCAAGGACTCAATTCCTTCGACCAAGGGGGCTCTCTGATGGTCGCGGTCGTCGACTACGGCGTCGGGAACCTCTTTTCGCTTCAATGCTCGCTCAAAGCAGTCGGCACGCAGACCGTTCTCACCTCAGACTGCGACGCGCTCAGAGAGGCGGAGAAAATAATTCTGCCCGGGGTCGGGGCGTTCGGCGACGCGGCTGCGAAGCTGCGCGAAAGCGGGCTCTTCGACGCGATAAGGCGGGAGGCCGCGGCGGGGAAGCCGATACTCGGAATCTGCCTCGGAATGCAGCTTTTGTTTGAAAAGAGCTTTGAATTCGGCGAATTTGACGGCCTCGGGCTGATAAAGGGCGAGGTCAGGCCGATCGCAGAGGTGATCCCGGAGGGGTTCAAGATCCCGCACATCGGCTGGAACGAGCTCAGATTCAAGCCTCACCCGCTCTTTAAAGAGCTCAGAGAGGGCGACTGCGTCTATTTTGTCCACTCGTTTTACGGCGCTGACTGCCCGAGCGTCATTGCGACGACTGATTACGGCGCTGAGCTGACCGCGGCGGTCGCGGACGGGAACGTTATGGGCTGCCAGTTCCACCCAGAAAAGAGCGGAAAGGTCGGGCTTTCGATTTTGAGAGCTTTCTGCGAGCTTTGAATAAGGAGATTTATATGAAAATTTTTCCTGCAATTGACATCTGCGGAGGCAAGGCCGTTCGGCTAAGAAAGGGCGATTTTTCGCAGATGACCGTTTATAACGGCGATCCGGCGGCGGTCGCGCTTGAATTTAAGGCGCGCGGCGCGGAATGCGTCCACATCGTCGATCTAGACGGCGCAAAGACCGGCGGAACGCCGAACTTTGAAAAAATCAGGGAAATCCTCTCGGTCGGCGGGCTGTTTTGCGAGGTCGGCGGAGGGATCAGAAGCCTCGGCGCGGTCGAAAAATATCTCGACGCGGGAGCTTCACGGGTGATACTCGGGACGGCGGCGGTCGAGGACCCGGAGTTTTTAAAGGAAGCTGTCAGGCTCTCTGGCAGCAAAATCGCTGTCGGGGCGGACATTAAGGACGGCTTTGTCGCGGTGCGGGGCTGGCTCGAAAGCTCTGGGCTGGCGCTCATCGATTTTGCAAAATCGATGCAGGACGCCGGAGTCGGCACACTTATCTGCACCGACATCAGCCGCGACGGCGAAATGAGGGGCGCGAACCTTGAAATGTATAAACTGCTGACCGGTGAGCTCAACATGGAAATCGTTGCCTCGGGGGGAATAACCGGAATCGGGGAGATCAGGGCGCTCAAGGACTGCGGCGCGGCCGGCGCGATCATCGGCAAGGCGTATTATGAGGGGCTGATTTCGCTCGAAGAGGCGATCGAGGCCGCGAGGGAGTGAAGCGATGCTCAGAAAAAGGATAATCCCCTGCCTCGACGTCAGGGACGGAAAGGTCACAAAGGGAATCAATTTTGCGGGGAACCGCGACATCGCCGACCCGGTCGAGCTCGCTAAATTTTATAGCGACAACGGGGCCGATGAGTTGGTTTTCTATGACATCACCGCTTCGGCGGAGGGAAGAAAGCTTTTCACCGACGTTCTGAGCGTGGTCGCTTCGACTGTATTCATTCCGCTGACGGTCGGCGGAGGGATCAGAACGCTCGGCGACTTCGACAGAGTTTTAAAATGCGGCGCAGACAAGGTCAGCGTCAATTCCGGCGCAATCTCCGACAAAACGCTTATCCGCAGGGCGGCAGAGAGATACGGAAGTCAGTGTGTTGTGATCTCGGCGGACGTTTCGCTGATCGGCGGAAAATACACCGTTTTCGGGCGGGGCGGACGGGACGACACCGGAATGGACGCGATCGAATGGATCAGGTTCTGTGTCGGTGAAGGCGCGGGAGAGGTAGTCGTCAACTCGATCGACACCGACGGCGTTAAAAAGGGATTTGACCTTAAAATGCTGGAGACGGTCTGCGAGGCGGTATCGGTTCCGGTCGTCGCTTCGGGCGGCGCAGGGTCGTGTGAGGACTTCATCGAGCTGTTCAAAACGCTGCCGAAGGTCGACGCGGGGCTGGCGGCGTCGGTTTTCCATTACAAAGAAATCGCCGTTCCGGAGCTCAAAAAGAGGCTTCGGGAGAGCGGAATACCTGTCAGATTATAAAGGAGATTATATGAATATATCCGATCTTAAATTCGACTCAAACGGGCTGATTCCGGCGATAGTCGCCGATTTTAACAGCGGAGAGGTTCTGACCCTCGCATATATGAACCGCGAGAGCCTTGAAATTTCAATGGAAAAGCGGCTGACCTGCTTCTGGAGCCGGTCGAGAAACGAGCTTTGGCTAAAGGGCGAGACAAGCGGGAATTATCAGCACATTCAGTCGATAATCGCCGACTGCGACGGCGACGCGCTTCTAATAAAGGTCATCAAGGACGGCCCTGCCTGCCATTTCGGAAACGAATCATGCTTTGAAAATCCGATTTTCGAGATTGAGGACGCAAAGGAGCCGTTCTCGGTAGACGGGCTTTACCGGCTGATTCTCGGGCGGAAGACCGACCCGAAGGACGGGTCGTACACAAGCTATCTCTTTGAAAAGGGGCTCGACAAGATTCTCAAAAAGGTCGGCGAGGAATCGACGGAGGTAATTATCGCGGCAAAGGGCGGCGACCGCCGCGAGGTGATCTATGAAACCGCAGATCTTATGTATCACGTCATGGTGATGCTCGGCGAAATGGGCATCAAGCCGGAGGAGATAACTGCGGAGCTCTCCTCGCGCCATGTTATCGACAAAAAGGTCAAGCAGGAGAAAATGGTATGATTCGCGAGGATCTTCACATTCATACCGATTTTTGCGACGGAAAGGCCTCGCCGGAGGAAAACGTCAGAGCGGCGATTCGGCTCGGGTTCAGGAAAATCGGGCTTCTCGCCCACTCCTATCAGCCGTTTGACGGCTGCTGCATCAGGCCGGAGCGGGTCGGAGAATTTCAGGAAGAACTGCGAAGGCTCAAAGAGAAATATCGCGGGAAGATCGAGATTCTCTGCGGAATAGAGGCAGACCTGATGTCGGAGCGGCAGTCTGGCGGCTTCGACTATGTGATCGGATCGGTGCATTATCTAAAAAAGAACGGGCAGGTCTTTTCGGTCGACGATACGCCGGAAATGCTGGGTGATGCGGTCGAGCGGCTTTACGGCGGGGATTTTTATTCCCTCGCGGAGGACTATTTCGAGTTGGTCGGGCGGCTAGGGAAGGTCAAGCCGGACATAATCGGGCATTTTGACCTTCTGAAAAAGTTTCAAAAAAGCGTCAGGTTTGATTCTGGCAGCTCGCGATATGTAAATGCGTGGAAATGCGCGGCTGACGCGCTCTTAAAGCTCGGTGTGCCTTTTGAGATCAACACCGGCGGGATATGCAGAGGGTATCTAAGTGAGCCGTATCCGTCGCCTGAGATAGCGGAATATATCAAAAGCCGGGGCGGGAAGCTGATTCTTTCAAGCGACGCCCACCGGCCGGAGGACATCGGATTTCAGTTCGATAAATGGGAATATATGTTATAAACCCCGCTTCGTTTGAGCACGGAGCGGGGTTATATACGGTTTCAAATATGCAAATTCGGGACCTTTCGCGCATTGGTTTCTATTAAAAGATTCATTACCGTCACACGCTTATCTCCACCCTGAATCCCTTTTCGCCGCAAAATTCGAGGGTGTTTTCGGTGCGGGATTTCAGATCGCCGTCGGTGCTGAATTTCGCGCCGTCGGGGAGCGCAACGCTGAAGCTGCCGCCGAGATTTGATCTCAGAACCGCGCGGGTCAGCCTTCCGTCATGCCATTCGAGGTCGACGCTGACATTTCCCCTCGCCTTAAGGCCGTGAGCGCTGCCGGAGGCCCATTTCTTCGGGAGCGCGGGGAGAAGCGTTATCACTCCGCTCTGGCTCTGGAGAAGCATCTCGGCGATTCCAGCGGCTCCGCCGAAGTTGCCGTCGATCTGGAACGGCGGGTGCATATCGAACATATTCGGATAGGTCGAGCGGGAAAGAAGCGCGTTGACGTTCTCCCCTGCCTTTTCGCCGTCTCTCAGGCGAGCCCACATATTGATTATCCATGCGCGCGACCAGCCGGTGTGGCCTCCGCCGTTGGCAAGGCGGCGTTCGAGGGTTACTCTCGCGGCCTTCATCAGCTCGGGAGTTTTTTCGTAGGTGAGCTGATTCGAGGGGTGGAGCCCCCAAAGGTGGGAGATGTGGCGGTGTCCGAGCTCGACCTCGTCATAGTCCTCAAACCACTCCATGATCTGGCCGTGCTTGCCGACTGAGGGCTTCGGGAGCTTCGGGAGCATCTCGCGGATTTTATCGCAGAGCTCGTCTTCAACTCCGAGGAGCTTTGAATATTCGAGGCAGCTCTCGAATATCTCGCGGACTATCATTGAATCCATTGTCGGGCCGACGCAGAGGCAGCCCTTTTCGCCGGAGGGGTGGATATAGGTGTTCTCCGGAGAGATAGAGGGGCCGGTCAAGAGGAGGCCGCTATATTCAAAGAGATAGCCGGTAAAGAAGCGGCAGGCTTCCTTTAAAATGCCGATATATTCGCGCAGAAACGCTTTGTCGCCGGTAAATTCATAGTGTGACTTGATGTGGGTGCAGAGCCAGGCGGCGCCCATCGGCCAGACGGTCGCGGGCAGCCAGCGGTCCTGGGGAGCGCAGTCGCCGAAGAGGTCGGTGTTGTGGTGGGCGCAGAAGCCCTCAAGGCCGTACATATCCTGCGCGACCTTTTGGCCGTAGGGAAGCATCGTTTTGAGATGTTCAAACAGCGGCATTTCGCAGTCGGAGAGGTCGCAGACACCGGCCGGCCAGTAGTTCATCTCGGTGTTGATGTTTATTGTGTATTTCGAGCCCCAGGCGGGGTTGCGGTCTTTGTTCCAGATTCCTTGGAGATTCGCGGGGCGGGTTCCGGGGCGGGAGCAGGAGATCAGCAGGTATCTGCCGAAATCAAAGTAAAGCTGAACGAGCTGCGGATCGTTTTCTGCGTCTTTAAGGCGCTCGTTTGTCGGAACGCCGCTTCGATCCTCGCCGTCAAGCTCGATCGAGACGCGGTCGAAACAGCCCTTGTAGTCCTCGATATGTCTCGCTCTGACCGCCTCATAGCCGAGAGCCTGGGCAGCTTCGAGCTTTTCGGAGCACCATTTTCTCGGGTCGCCGCCGTGAAAATCGCTGCGTATCGTAAGATATACGGTCAGCTCGGTCACGTTTTCAAAGACAGTCGCGCTCCCGTCGGACCAGCCGAAGCCCTTCCAGTCGGCGGCAGCCATCACACAGTAGCGGCAGCCGTCCTCCGGCTCCTTGACCTCGACGAAATTCCCTGCCTCGCAGACATCGCGCAGGGCTTCGACGCAGGAGGGAACAAGCTCCAGCCTGCCGCTGAACGGCGCGCCGTCGACAGAGCGCTGGTGAACTATCAACACCTGATCGGGGAAGCTGACGAAATACTCGCGCTCGAATCTGTTGCCGCCGGAGGTGAACTCGACTCTGCATACCGCGTTTTCGAGGTCTAATTCGCGGCGGTAGCCGGAATATTCGCCGTGGTCAAATTTGAGGCTGACATGGCCGCAGGTATCGTAGAAGCGCTCCTGATCGGGGATCGCGTAGAGCGCCTTTTCGCAGAGCTCCTCGGCCTCTTTGATCCTGCCCTCTAAGAGCAGCTCGCGGCATTTTTGCCAGTTGTCCTTTGCGAGAGGATTAACGCGGTTTCTGCCGCCGCAGCCGTACCAGATGGTGTCCTCATTTAGCTGAACGATGTCGTCGGACGGGTCGCCGTAGACCATTCCGCCGATGCTGCCGTTGCCGATCGGCAGAGCTTCGTTCCAGCCGAAGCGGAAGGCTTTGTCCTCCCCTGTCGGCGCGGGAGAGGACAGCCAGATTTTCCTGTCAGTCATGATATTACACCAGATCGGCAGAAGCCTCGGCGAGAAGCTTCGGGATTTCGAGGTGCTGCGGGCAGATATTCATGCACTGTTCACAGCCGATGCAGCTGTCGGGATTGCCGGAGGTCTTTAAGAGCTCCTTGTATTTGTCCTTATACTGCCATCTTCTGCCGAGATCGCGTTTGAGGTTGTTATAGAGCGCGAAAACCTCGGGAATGTTTATCGACATCGGGCAGCCGTCGGTGCAGTAGCGGCAGGCGGTGCAGGGTATCGCGAACTTGATGTTCTCGGTTGCTTTCGCGATGACTTCGTATTCCTCGTCGGTCAGCGGCTTGAAGTCGTCCATATAGGAGACGTTGTCCTCGACCTGCCAGAGCGCCGACATTCCGCTCAGAACGACCATTACATTCGGCAACGAAGCCGCGAATCTGATCGCCCAGCTTGCGCAGGAGGCGTCGGGGTTGTAGTCTTTGAGAATCTTCTCGGCCTGCTTAGGCGGGTTTGCAAGGCTTCCGCCCTTGATAGGCTCCATTACGATTACCGGCTTGCCGAACTTTGTCGCGACGTCATAGCACTTATGCGCTCTGACCCAGCCGTCCTCCCAGTCGAGATAGTTGAGCTGGAGCTGGACATATTCGACCTCGGGGTGCTCGGTCATCATCTGTTCGAGAAGCTCGGGGCTGTCGTGGAACGAGAAGCCGATGTGTCTGATCTTTCCGGCGGCCTTGAGCTCCTGAAGATATTCAAAAGCGTGGACCTTCTGGGCGTGGGCGTAATTGTCCTTACCCATTGCGTGGAGCCAGTAATAGTCGATATAGTCGACGCCGAGGCGGGTCATCGACTCCTCGAAAATCTTCTCCATTCCGGCGCGGTCGGGCTTTCCGAAAAGCGGGAGCTTGGTGGTTATTGTGTAGCTGTCGCGGGGATACCTCTTTACAACACACTCGCGGAACGCAACCTCGCTGAATCCGCCGTGATATACATACGCTGTGTCGTAGTATGTATAACCGTGGGCCATAAAGAGATCGACCATTTCCTTTACCTTTTCAAGGTCGATGTCCTTTCCGTCGCCGCTTTTGAGGGGAAGCCTCATAAGTCCGAATCCGAGTTTTTTCATTTTATATACCTCCGTTTCAAAGTTTAAACGATTTTAAATACTGCTTCCGTTCGTCGGTGATGCGGAAGCTTTCGACGGCCTTTTGGATTGTTCTGTTATTTGTCAGGCGGTCAAGTCTGTGTTCTTCAATGAATTTTACCGCAAAATCATATTGCTTTGCGAGCGCGGTCGCGAAATACCACGCGATCATCATGCTGACATAGTATTCCTCTGTCTTTATCCCCGCGGCCCAGTCGAGATATTCGGGGCGGAAACCGTCGTCGAGATAGTGGCGCATCAGCATTCCCAAGCCGAATCTGACGGTGTAGGTCTCGCCCGAATCTATCCAGCTCTTGATATTTTGAATAAGCTCGGCTCTGTGCTTTGAAAAGCACTTCGGCGAGAGTGTGTCGCAGACCGCCCAGTTGTCAACAAAGGGCAGAAAGCGCTCGGTCTCGAAAACGGCTTCGGAATAGACGCGGATATTGCAGAGAATCGCGGAATGAAGGATATTTTCGTCGTAGAAGCGGTGGGGAAGACCGCTCAGAAATTCCGCTCTTTCCTCTGCGCTCAGCTCCTTAGCGAGCCTGCGGATATCAGGTATTCTGACGCCGAGCACGGAATTTTCCGCAACGGTCGGGACCAGCTTTTTCTGAAAGTCGCGGTAGGCGGGGTCGGCGAGCTCTCTGAGCTTTTTCTCAGTTGTCAGCATAGTCGATGTATCTGAAATCGGTGAATTTAGCGGTGCCGCAGGCGGTTTCTCTGCCCTCGGCGAAGCTGAACAGCCCGAAGCGGCAGCCGGTGAAGTGCCGCAGGTCAAAGCGAAGGTGGTGCTTTTCGCCGAGCTTTCGCCATTCGCCGCCGGTCAGGGCGTAAAATTCGCAGTAGTCCTTGCCGTGGCCGAATTCAAACGCGATTTTCACCCGAAGCGAGCCGGCGTTCAGCTCAAGGCATTCGGCGACTGTCTCGGAGCCGTCGTCGCCGCGAAGAATCAGCTTCAGGAAATACTTGTCCCCCGATTTTGAGATTCCGAGCGCGCCGTAGCGGAACTGGAGCGCCGCCATTCCGGCAAAGCCGCCGTCGGAAAGCTTGGAGCCGTCGACGGTGACCTCCGCCGCGCAGGCGGGCCAGAGCGTGCGCTGGGTGAGGGTATTTTTCGCGAGTTCAAGAGTCGGCGCGGGAAGCGCGTCGATCTCAAGCCCGCCGGAAAGACGCCAGTGATCTTTAACCGGATTGTGGTTGAACTCCCAGACCTCGCTGAGTTTATCAGAATCGAAGCTGTCGCTGACCCAAAGCGGAGCATAGCGGTAGCCCGGGCGGGTGGATTTTGTCTCGACGACCTTCGCGGGCTTGTCGAAGACCGGGAAGCCGGTCTCGTCAAAGTGCATCGGAACGAGGTTCGGTATTCTTCCGACGGCTCCGCGGTCGGCAAATATAACGCCGTACCACTTTCCGTCCGGAGTATCGACAATTCCGCCCTGAGCGACTCCGGAGGTTCCCTCGAAGTCGTCGACAATTACGTTGCCGCCGTGCCAGCCCTCATCGAGGCGGTCGGAGACGAAGCAGGCTTCGACTCTCAGCCATCTGTCGGGCAGGGAGTGGATAAAGAAGGCGTAGTAGCGGCTGTTGAGCTTATAGAGGTGGCAGCCCTCATATCCGAGCCCGGCGCCGGTTCTGTCCGAAATGACGTTTTTGTGGAGACCTCCGGGCTTCGGCCCCGAAAGGTCGCTTTTCAGCTCGGTGATCCAGATCTCGCGGTTGCCGTACATCAGATAGACTCTGCCGTCGTCGTCGAACAAAAGCGAGGTGTCGTGATAAAAGCCCTCGATATAGCTCTTCTTCCAGGGGCCGGTGATGTCGGTCGCGGTGTAGTGATAGGTCTTGTGGGTGTCGTTCGCGATGAAAACAATGTGGAACACTCCGTCGTGGTAGCGAATTGTCGGAGCCCACATTCCGCAGCCGTAGGCGTGAGCGCCGTCGAGATTTTCGCGCGGGGTGTCCTCGAGGCTGTCATAAACATGGCAGCAAAGCTCCCAGTTTATCAGGTCATAGGAGCGCAGAACGGCGCAGCCCGGCATGAAATACATCGTTGTCGAGCACATATAGTAGGTATCTCCGACACGAATTACGTCCGGGTCGGGATAGTCCTGCCTGATAAGGGGGTTAGTTCCTTTTATTATATCCATAACATTCTCCGTTTAAATCAAAGTTTCAGATCGACCGCGACACACTTTTTGCCGGTCAGTGCTTCGCTCTGGGCGTCGGGCTGAGAGGTGCCGAAATAAAGGGTGGTCTTGGCGTTTCTGTCGAGGTATCTTGTGCCGAACTCGTTGACGACGCTGATATCCGCTTCGGGGATCGAAAGCTCGACCTCGGCAGTCTCGCCCTCGCCGAGGCTGACCTTTTTAAAAGCGCAGAGCGAATGATTTCTGACAGCGTCGGCGGATTCCGACTTAAAGTAGACCTGCAGGACGTCTTTAGTTGCGCGGCCGAAGTTTTTAAGGGACGCCGTTGCCTTTACAACGCCGTTTTCACAGACAGCCGAAGCGCCGGTGACTCTTATATCGCCGTAGCTGAGGCCATAGCCGAACGGGAACAGAACGTTGTCGTCTTCGGTGCGCTCGTTGCGGTAGGTGCGGTAGCGCATCGAGTAGTCGGTGAAGTCGGGGAGCTTGTGAACGTCTTTATAGAAGGTGACGGGCAGCTTGCCGGAAGGAGAGGTCTCGCCGAAGAGAACCTCGGCGACTGCCTTGCCGCCGGTCGAGCCGGGATAGAAGACCTGCAAAAGCGCGTTTTCCTTGTCGGATTCGATGTTGAGCGAAGAGCCGCTGACGACTACGACGACGGTCGGCTTTCCGACTTCGAGAACCTTTTTGACAAGAAGTCTCTGAGGCTCGGGAAGCGCAAGGGTGATCTTGTCGCCCGAAGCGTCGGTGTTGGAGGCGTCGCCTTGCTCGCCCTCGAGAGTTTCATCAAGGCCGACGCAGAGTATCACGACATCGGAGTGCTCGGCGACGATCACAGCCTCGGCGATTCTGTCGCCGGGAAGGCCGAGCCCCTCGACTCTGCCCCTGAACAGGTGGCAGCCCTCGGAGAAGAGAACTCTGCCGTCGAAGCTGTCCTGAATGCCGCGAAGGATAGTCTCATAGCGGGAGGCGGTGCCGTGGTAGTTGCCCATCAGCGCGCGCTGGCTCTGGGCGTTCGGGCCGACAACGCCAATCGTTTTGATCTTCGATCTGTCGAGCGGGAGTATGCCGTCGTTTTTAAGGAGAACGCAGGCGTTTCTCGCTGCTTCGAGATTCACCTCTTTATGTGCCTCGTTTTCGACGTCGTTATAGTTAAGGCTGTCAAACTCGGTCTCGTCGAACATTCCGAGTCTCATTCTGGTGCGCATAAGGTGCTCGCAGGCGGAGGTGATCTCCTCCTCGGTGATCATGCCGTCCTGATAAGCCTTGTAGACAAGTATGTAGGTGCTGCCACAGTTGACGTCGCAGCCGTTTTTGAGCGCGAGCGCGACCGATTCCTCGGCGGTGGCGGTGACATGGTGGTTTTCGTGGAAGTCCTTGATTGCCCAGCAGTCGGAGACAAAGTAGCCGTTGAAGCCCCAGTCGCAAAGGGCATCATAAAGGAATTTACTGCCGCAGCAGGGCTCGCCGTTGGTGCGGTTATAGGCTCCCATTACGCCCTCGACCTTCGCCTCTTTGACAAGCGCTCTGAACGCAGGGAGATAGGTTTCCTCGAGATCCTTCGGGGTGGCGATGGCGTCAAATTCGTGGCGCAGAGCCTCGGGGCCGGAATGGACCGCAAAGTGCTTCGCGCAGGCAGCGGCGCGCATATATTCGCCGTCGCCCTGAATGCCTCTTACAAAGGCACAGCCGAGGCGGGAGGTGAGATAGGGGTCCTCGCCGTAGGTCTCGTGTCCCCTGCCCCAGCGTGGGTCGCGGAAGATGTTGATGTTAGGAGACCAAAGGGTCAGGCCCTTATAGATGTCGCGGTCGCCGTGTTTGGAATATTCGTTGTACTTCGCTCTTGTCTCGATCGAAATGACCTCGGCAACGGAGCGCAGAAGCTCGTCGTCGAAGGAGGCGGCAAGGCCGACGGCCTGCGGGAACATTGTCGCAACGCCGGCGCGCGCGACTCCGTGGAGCCCTTCGTTCCACCAGTTATAAGCCTGAACGCCGAGACGCTCGATCGCGGGGGCGCCGAATTTGAGCTGCTCGCAGCGCTCCTCAAGCGTCATTCTCGAAACGAGATCCTTTGCTCTCTCTTCAAAAGATTTTGTTTTGTCCTTGTAAATTTCCATATTTACCTCCATACAATATAATATAATCTTCCGTATACATTGTACTAAAACTTTTGTCAAAAATCAATCCTTAAGCGCAGATTTTTACAGAAAAATTTGCGTTAAATCAAATCTGACGGTTGAAATCGGCGCGGCGTTGTGGTAAAATAAAGCGACAAAGCAATAAAGGACGTGATTTAATGAAATTAACAGTTATAGGTTTCGGACACATGGGCTCGGCGATGATCGAAGGCGCGCTCAAAGCCGGAGTTCTCAAGGCCAGGGATGTCACCGTCTCAGACCTTCTCCCCGCCGGACTGGAACGGGCTGCGAAGCTGGGAGTGAACGCCGTTTCGGACAGCGCCGAGGCTGTCAGGGGCGCAGAAGTCGTGATTTTGGCAGTCAAGCCGAACGATCTCGCGGCGCTCGCCGAAAAACTCGGCGGAGCTCTGCCGAAAAGCGCGGTTTTGGTCTCAATCTGCGCGGGAAAGCGGATCGCCGCTATCGCGGAGCTTTTCGGCACAGAAAAGATAGTCAGGGTGATGCCGAACACTCCGGCTCAGGTCGGCGAGGGAATGGCGGCGCTTTGCAGAAGCGAGGCGGTCAGCGACAGTGAGCTCGGAGCGGTCAGGGCGATTTTTGAAAGCTTCGGCCGGGCGGAGATACTCCCCGAGGAGCTTTTCGACGTTGTGACCGCAGTCAGCGGCTCGGGACCGGCGTATGTCTATGCGTTCATAGAAGGGCTCGCGGGATATGCCGCCGAGAGCGGCATGACGCCGGAGCAGGCAAAAATTTTCGCCGCGCAGACGGTTCTCGGCGCGGCAAAGATGACGCTTCTGAGCGAAGAAAGCCCGAAGATTCTGAAAGAGCGGGTCTGCTCGCCGGGCGGAACGACAATCGAGGCGGTCAAGGTGCTTGACGCGCGCGGGTTCGGGGAGATAATCGCCGAGGCGGCAAGAGCCTGCGAAGCAAAGTCAAAGCTTCTTGCAAAAGGCTAACAAAAAAGAGCCCCGAGGGGCTCTTTTTCGGTTTCAGAAATTAGTGCTTCTTAGAGACAGCGGCAGCTGCGAGGGCGATGACAGCGGGAACAACCGCGAGTGCAAGGCCGGTAGCAGGAGCAGCGGGAGTCTCAGCGGGAGCAGGAGCGGGTTCCTCAGCGGGAGCGGCGGGCTCTTCGGCAGCAGGCTCCTCGGCAGCGGGCTCCTCAGCGGCAGGCTCTTCAGCAGCGGGCTCTTCGGCAGCAGGCTCTTCAGCAGCAGCATCAGCGGTGACAACTTCGATAACTTCGAAAGTGGTGTTGGCAAGAGGAGTGCTGGAATCCTGACCCTTGATCATGATACGGGTAGGAGCAGTAGTTCCGCCAAAGCCGCCCTCGTAGTCAATGAGAAGATCAACGGTAGCATCAAAAGCGCCGTTGACAACTTCGAAGTAACCAACATCGGTAACGCGGCCGACATCGTTAGCATCAGTCAGATAAGCTCTAACGGTGGTGTTGTCAGAAGTACCCTTTAAATGAAGAGTGACGGTAGCGCCATCGGAAACGTCGATATCAGCAGGGATGTCAAAGCTCAGGTTTTCGTTGAGAGTACCTGTTGCATTGCTGGTCAGGTCAACGTTAGCAAATGCGCTTACAGTCAGAGCTGCAACCATCATAACTGCTACGACAGCTGCAAGAATTTTCTTTGTCATTTTAAATGACCTCCTAATACATTTTTCCAAGTAACTCTTAAATGAGAAACTCTATTTATTATAGTGCCACATTTCGAGGAAAATGTCAAGTAAATTTTTCATATTATTTTCCCAATTTGCCGATTTGTCAGCTAAATGACTTCACGCAAGAAAAACGCGCCCGCTAATAATATGAAAATTCACGGCGAAGCCCCGATTTTTATTGTTTTTGAATGCCCGACAAAAACAAAAGCGCCCTCGGAATGAGGACGCTTTTAGAGTTATTTGCCTAATCAGTGCTTCTTGGAAACAACCGCGGCAGCCATAGCGACGATCGCAGGGATAACTGCGAGGGCAAGGCCGGTCGAAGGAGCGGCGGGAGTCTCAGCGGGAGCGGCAGGCTCCTCGGCAGCAGGCTCGGAAGCGGCAGGCTCCTCGGCAGCAGGCTCTTCGGCAGCGGGTTCCTCGGCGGCGGGATCTTCGGCAGCGGGATCTTCAGCGGCAACACCGACTTCATCGTTATACTGATTGTAAGTAACGGTGATAGTGACCTCGGTGAGGGCGTTGATGTAGTCATAGAGAGCCTGAACGTCGGTTCCGACAACAGCCTGAACAGCGGACTTCATCTGATCGTTGAAGTTGAAGTTGTGCTGACTCGGGCCCCAGCTTTCCATAACGCAGGGACCGATGTCATAGGTAACGGTGCCTGCAACAGGGACGACGATGTCATCATAACCGTTAGCCTTCATAACGATATCAGAGGTGGTGACAACAATTGTCGAGGTATCGCCGTCGGCATTGAATGTCATATCATCGTTCTGCATACCGAAGTTGATGTCAGCGGAAGTTGCACAACCGGCAAAAGCGCTGAAATCAGTGAACTTGCACTCAACTGTCTCGCCAAGAGCAACTACTACACTACCGGCAGACTGCCATGTCCATGTAGAGGTGTCCTGAGCAAAGACCTGAATGTTGAGGCTCTTCTTGCTTTCGTCGAGAGCGGAAACGCTCACGCACATTGCTACGACCATGACGAGCGCCATGGCAACAGCTAAAATTCTTTTCATGTTTATTCCTCCTGTAAATAGGTTTTGGCCGCGAATAACCACAGCTCATATATATTTTCGCACATTTTCGCCGATTTGTCAATAGCTGCGCTAATAGCACAAAGCACAATATTATGAATCAGATTTTGTGCAGTAATACAATATATAGTTTTGTCAAATTCAATTGAATAAAGAAAGCGCCCTCGGAATGAGGACGCTTTTAGAGTTATTTGCCTAATCAGTGCTTCTTGGAAACAACCGCGGCAGCCATAGCGACGATCGCAGGGATTACTGCGAGGGCAAGGCCGGTTGCAGGAGCAGCGGGAGTCTCAGCGGGAGCGGCGGGCTCTTCGGCAGCAGGCTCGGAAGCGGCAGGCTCCTCGGCAGCGGGTTCCTCAGCTGCGGGCTCTTCGGCGGCAGCGTCGGGGATGCTGACTGTGAAGTGAACAGTTACATCAGTAGGAGTCCAACCACCGTAATTGATGATAAGGCTCAGATTACCTGTGTCAACTACACCACTGTCAATAAGAGCGCTAGCTTCAGGAGCGGGGAAAGTATAAACCAGTGTTCCGTCATCAGCAGTAGAGGCAGTACCTTCCTGAGTGAAATGAATGGACTGAGTAGCGTCTCCGTTCCAACCAACTGTATCCTGAACAGCAAGTTCGAGCCAATAGTTAGACGCATCAGCAATATCGGCCTCGGTAAGATTGGACGTCATGGTAACAACAGCACCTTCGGTTTTAAGAGCTTCAAAGAAATTGAGAGCCTCATCAGTGCCGTTTGCATAAATGGTCGTCCAGCTTGCAGAATAGGAAAGCTCACCGGAATCGAAGAGAACCTCATCAGCAAAAGCTGTGACAGAGAGTGCCATAGCCATAACAAGAGCTACGGCGATTGCAAGAATTTTCTTCATAACAATTCCTCCAAAAAATTTTTTGTTTAATACTGTTTCCGCAGTATTACAAGATTATTTTGCCACTTTTATGACCTTTTGTCAAGTGATTTTTGAATTATAGCGAGTTGCACAAATTTGAACGGCTGAATTTTGACATTTATACAAATATTCTTAGTTAATCATAATCCCGATTCAGTTCATTTTGCCGAAACATATTCAAATTTGAAAACTATTTGCCGTTTTCGACTATCACGTCCATAATTTTGGGCATGGTGATCTCATAGGTCGAGCGGTCGATTATCTTACAGCCGTTCGGGTCGCCGTTGTCCCACCAAAATACTCTGATCCCCTTTTTCGCCGCCGCGGAGTACATATATGCGGCGTGCTTTGCGCGCTCGCCCTCGTTGTTCTTGTTGTCCGAGCTGAATTCGCCGACGATTGCGGGGACTCCGAGCTTTTCGGCGCGGGCGGCAAGGGTGCTTATGAAGCTGTCCATATTCCGCTTGTCCTGATCGGTTCCCCAGGTGCTGCGCTCTGTGTCGTAACCGACATTCTTCCAGGTAAAGCCCTGCGGGTCGTAGTTGTGGACTTCGAGTATCAGGTGGCCGGAAACGGTGTCTTTGGGCAGGGTGAAGGAGTTGATGATGCTCGGGTTGCTAGACGCGGCATAGGTCGAGACGACGAGGTTGCGGGTCTCGTTGTTGCCGCCCGATTTGCGGACGGTGTCGACAAAGAGCTGCTGATAGCTCTTGATCGCGCTGAAAGCCGATTTGTCGTCGGTGCTCCACTGGTCGGCGTCGTTGAGGGTCTCGTTCATGCACTCAAAGATCAGTTTGCCGTCGTAGTCCTTAAAGCGCTCCGCGACGTCCTCCCAGATATTTCTGAACTTGTCCTTTGCGTTGTTGTAGCCGCTCTGTGAGGCGATCACCCAGCCGTCGGTTCCGGTGTCGTGGTGTACGTTGATTATGCAGTACATACCGTTAGACACGACATAGTCGACGACCTCCTGAACTCTGTCGAGCCACTCTTTTTTTACGTTGCCCTTTGAGTCGATATGCTGTCTCCAGGTCACAGGCACGCGGATCGCGCCGATACCGGCCTTTTTAAGCGCTTTCATCAGGCCGTCGGTGCTCTGAGGGTTGCCCCAGGCGGTCTCATAGTTTTTGACCGGGCGGTTTTCGCCGATCCAGTCGCCCCAGGAGTCGAGGGAGTTGCCGAGATTCCAGCCCGCGCCCATGTTTGCGACGGCGTCAGCGGCGGACTCGACCGTTCCGCTGTCGGGATAGGCGGCGTAGACCGTCTTTGAGCCGGAGGCGGAGGGCGAGGCGGTTATCACCGGCGACTCCGCGCCGTCGGTTCTGATAATGAAATCGTAATCTCTGCCGTTGACGAGGCCGCTGACGGTCATTCCGGTCTTTTTGGTTGTTATCGCCTTTTTCCAGCTTTCCGCGCCGGTGCGCTTCCACATTACGTCATAGGAGACGCCGGAGCCGAAGGAGCTCCAGGAAAGCCTGATTTTTCCGTCGCTGGCAGAGGCAGAGAAGCCCTTGACGGTTCCGGCGGCGCCGGCGAAGCAGGTCATTGCGCCGAGAGTTATCGCGAGCGCGAGGATTATTGCAAGCAGTTTTTTCATAATGTTCTCCGTTTCGTTAGATTTTGCCTTGGCGGTTATATGATACACTAAATTTCAGGATATGTCAATAAGCTGTGTCCGTTTCTGACACAGCTCAGAAAGCAGAAATCAGACTGTCAGAGGTCGGAGCTTCTGGGTGAAATGGAAAAAGCGGTGCAAAGGCACCGCTTTAAATCATTTGTCAGACCTTGACTCTCCAGCCGTAGGGGTCCTCTTTGCGGCCCCACTGGATTCCGGTCAGCTCGTCGTAAAGGCGCTGGGTCAGTTCGCCGATCTCGCCGTTTCCGATGTCGATGACCTCGTCTTTATATCTGAGCTTGCCGACAGGCGAAACGACCGCGGCGGTTCCGGTTCCGAAGACCTCTTCGAGAGCGCCGGAATGCGCAGCCTCGATAAGCTCGTCGACCGAGATCTTGCGCTCCTCGACCTCATATCCCCACTCGCGGCAGAGATGAAGGATCGAGTTGCGGGTGATTCCGGGGAGGATCGAGCCGTTGAGCATCGGGGTGACGACCTTTCCGCTGATCTTAAACGCGATGTTCATCGAGCCGACTTCCTCGATATACTTTCTCTCGACGCCGTCGAGCCAGAGCGCCTGGGAATAGCCGCCGTCATGAGCCTTGACCTGAGCTGCCAAAGAAGCGGCGTAGTTTCCGCCGGTCTTTGCAAAGCCCATTCCCCCGCGGACGGCGCGGACATATTCGTCCTCGATCCAGATTCCTACCGGCGCGAGGCCGCTCTCGTAATAGGCCCCGGAGGGAGAGAGAATGATGATGAACATATAAGTCTTCGACGGAGCGACGCCGAGATGGGGGTCGGTCGAGATCACGAACGGCCTGATATAGAGCGAAGTCCCCTCTTCATAAGGAACCCATGCGCGGTCGACGTCGACGACGGCCTTGATTGCCTGAACGAAGTCGTCCTCGGGTATCCTCGGAATGCAGAGGCGGTCGTTTGAGGCGTTTGCGCGCTTAGCGTTCATATCGGGGCGGAAGAGATAGACGTCACCGCTGTCGCCGCGATATGCCTTCAAGCCCTCGAACATCTCCTGACCGTAATGGAGAACCATCGCGGCGGGGCTGAGGGTGATGTCGCCGAAGGGAACGATGCGCGGGTCGTGCCAGCCCTTTCCCTCGGTGTAGTTCATAATGAACATATGGTCGGTGAAAATATGGCCGAAACCGAGGGGCTCGCCCTTTCCGGGAATCCTCTTCGGGTTTTCGGTTTTCTGAATTTTAATGTCAAGCATAACTGTTATCCTCCTGTCAGAATAAATCTGAACCTATTATACAGCCGATTGTCCGGCAATGCAACCCTTTAACGCAAAAAATTACTCCGAATAGTTAAAACCGGCCTCGATTGCTCTGAGATTGGCGTCGATAAGGTCCTGATGCTTCGCAGAGACGGTTTTTGCGAGCGCGTCGCGCAGGCCGTCCATTCCGATAACTTCGGTCTCGCGGATCACCTTTCCGGTCATTATCATATTGGCAAGGGTCGGGATTCCGAGGTCGCGGGCCATTTTTGTCGCGGGGATATAGTGGGCGCTTATGTCGGTTCTTTCGACTCTGCGCTCGATCAGCGTGGAGTCGATAAAGACGCTTCCGCCCGATTTCACCGCGCTCTCATATTTGTCGAGTGAGGGGAGGTTCATGACGATCAGTATATCCGGCTCGGAGACGATCGGCGAACCGACCGGAGTGTCGCTGATTATCACCGAGCAGTTGGCAGTGCCGCCGCGCATCTCGGGTCCGTAGGACGGGAGCCAGCTTATCTGCTTTTCCTCCTCGAGACCCTTATATGCGAGCACCTTTCCGGCAAAGAGAACTCCCTGGCCGCCGAAGCCGGCAATAAGAATCTGTGTATACATCTCACTTTGCCTCCTTTGCTGACTTGTCGCGGTAGACGCCGAGCGGGTAATAGGGGATCATGTCGCTTTCGACCCAGTCGAGAGCCTTCTGGGGGGTCATTCCCCAGTTTGTCGGGCAGCTTGAAACGACTTCGACGAGCGAAAAGCCCTTTCCGTCGAGCTGATTCTGAAACGCCTTTTTGATCGCGCGCTTGGCGTTCATTACGTTCTTGACGTTGTTGACCGCGACGCGCTCGATATATTCGGGAGCGTCGAGCGCCGAAAGCAACTCGCAGACCTTTATCGGGTAGCCGACCGTCTTTACATCGCGGCCGTAGGGAGAGGTCTGGGTGACCTGGCCGGGGAGCGAGGTCGGGGCCATCTGGCCGCCGGTCATTCCGTAGATCGCGTTGTTGACAAAGATGACAGTGATGTTCTCGTTTCGGGTCGCGGCGTGGACCGTCTCGGCCATGCCGATTGAGGCGAGGTCTCCGTCGCCCTGATAGGTGAAGATGACGCGGTCGGGCATCGCCCTTTTAAGTCCCGTTGCGACAGCAGGGGCGCGGCCGTGGGCGGCCTCGACCATGTCGCAGGCGAAGTAGTCATAAGCCATGACGGCGCAGCCGACCGGCGCGATTCCGACGGTCTTGCCGATTATCCCGAGGTCGTCGATCGCCTCGGCGACAAGGCGGTGGATTATTCCGTGGGTGCAGCCGGGGCAGTAGTGAAGCGGCGCGTCTGTCAGCGCCTTGGGCTTTGAAAATACCGTTTTCATCAGAAGCGTCCTCCTTCCATGTCTTCGATGGCCTTTAAGACCTGCTCGGGCGAGGGTATCATTCCGCCGGTGCGGTTGCAGAGCGAAACCGGCTTTTTGCAGCTTTCGGCGAGGCGGATATCCTCGATCATCTGACCCATTGAGAGCTCGACCGAGACAAAGCCCTTTACTCTGTCGGCAGCCTTTGCAATCGCTTCGGACGGGAAGGGCCAAAGGGTTATCGGGCGGATAAGACCCGCCTTAATTCCCTTTTCGCGGGCGGCGGTTATCGCGTTTTTCGAGACGCGCGCCGCAATCCCGAAGGCGACGACGATCACGTCGGCGTCGTCGGTCATGTATTCCTCGAATAAGGTCTCGTTCTTTTCAACCTCTTTATATCTCTCGTAGCGTTCGAAGTTCTTGACCTCGAGCTGCTCGGGGACGAGGTAGAGCGAGTTGATGATGTTGTGTTCGCGGCGGTTTTCGGTGCCGGTGACCGCCCAGGGCTTTTCGACCGCCTTTCCGTCCGACTCGGGCGGAAGCTCGACCGGCTCCATCATCTGACCCATCGTGCCGTCGGCTAGAAGCATCGCAGGCATACGGTATTTGTCTGACAGGTCAAACGCCTTTACGGTCAGATCGGCCATTTCCTGGACCGACGCGGGCGCAAGGACGATCAGGTGATAGTCGCCGTGGCCGCCGCCCTTTGTCGCCTGGAAGTAGTCAGACTGGGAGGGCTGGATTCCGCCGAGACCGGGGCCGCCGCGCTGAACATTGACGATCAGCGCAGGGAGGTCGGAGCCGGCGAGATAGGAGATTCCCTCCTGTTTGAGCGAAACTCCGGGGCTGGAGCTCGAGGTCATCACCCGAAGACCCGCCGAGGATACGCCGTAGACCATATTTATCGCCGAGATCTCGCTCTCGGCCTGCAAAAACGTTCCGCCGATCTTTGGCATACGTTTTGCCATATAGGCCGCGATCTCGGTCTGGGGGGTTATCGGATAGCCGAAATAGTGGCGGCAGCCCGCTCTTATCGCCGCCTCAGCGATCGCTTCGTTTCCTTTCATCAGTACCTTGGCCATATTCTCACTCCTTTTCAACGGTTATTACACAGTCGGGACACATTATTGCGCAGCAGGCGCAGCCGATGCAGGCCGACTCGTCGGTGATCTCGGCGGGAGAATGTCCCTTTTTGTTGATCTTGTCCTTTGCGAGGACGATCAGATGGCGGGGGCAGGCGTTTACGCACAGCCCGCAGCCCTTGCAGATATCAGTTGCGAAAGTTAGCTTTGCCATAAATTATCCTCCTGATTTAAATTATATCGTAATATTTCTTCTGCAATTCTATCGGCATTATTCCCTCGATACCGAGAGTCTCGGCGAGGCTTTTTTCAACGGCGGTGCAAAGAATCGGAAGCCCGCAGAGCTTCGAGAGCCGCTCCGCCCTTTCGATGCCGATTCTGACGACGGCTTCGTCGGTCAGTCTGCCGAGATTTGTGTTGTTGATTATCGCGGTGAAGGGTATTCCTCCGGCGGATTCGATCTCGCGCATCACCTCAAGCGCGTCCTCGGGAGTCTGGGTCAGCGGGCGCATGAAATTCGCGGTAAAAATCATCTCATAGTCGTTTTCCTCGAGGATATAGGGCGCATATCTTCCGAGAGCGTAGGCTCCCCTGTCGTCGCCGCCGATGTCGAGAACTGCGAATCTTTGGCGGTTCTGAACAACGCCGTAGAGCTCGGACGGCAGCGCCGGAAGGTCGACGTTGGAGTTGGCGTATTCCGGCGAGACCAGTTCTATTCCGAGGCTTTTTAAAAGCTCGGAAGAATCCTTAGTCCGAAAATAGGGGTTGACGATGTCGAGGTCGGCGATCACGACCCGCTCATGATCTTTTTTGAGCATCATCGCCCAGTTCACGGCGAGATTTGTCTTGCCGCTGCCGTAATGTCCGGCAAAAAGAGTTACCCTGTGCATATTCACCTCTCGATATCGGTTATATATCTTATCTCGTTGAACGGCTGCGTCTTTTCGGCGCCGTCGGGCGAAAAGCCGAGCGCGCCGTAGAACGCCTTTGCGTTTTCGTTGCTTTTAAGCACCCAAAGACACGCCTTATCATATCCTCTGGAGCTCAGCCTGTCAAGAGCGAGCGACATCAGCCTTCGGCCGATGCCGAGGCGCTGAAATTTTTTCAGGACATATATTCCCTGAATCTCGCCGCAGTTTTCAAGTCCGCCGTCGCGTGAACCGCCGAAGCCGCATTCGCCGACGATCTCTCCGCCGCAGACCGCGACGATCAGGTTGCGGCAGCCAGACGATTGAAACATCCTCGCGCTCTTTTCGGGGCTCATTCTGTCGAGATAGCTGTCGGGCAGAAGACCGCGGTAGGTCTCCTGCCAACAGGTGTAGTGAAGCCTCCCGACCGCTTCGGCGTCCTCGGGGCAGGCATATCTAAGGATAGTGTTCATTAAAGCTTGTTCCTCTGAATCTTTCCGCTTATCGTCTTCGGAAGCTCGTCGCGGAAGACGATAACTCTAGGGTATTTATAGGGAGCGGTATGGCTCTTTACATAGTTCTGGATCTCTTTTTTGAGCTCGTCGCTGCCGACCGTTCCCTTTGTCAGAACGATGCTGGCCTTGACGATCTGGCCTCTGATCTCGTCCGGCACGGCAGAGACGCCGCACTCGAGGACATAGGGAAGCTCCATGATAACGCTCTCGATCTCGAACGGGCCGATGCGGTAGCCGGAGGATTTGATGACGTCGTCGACGCGGGAGACATACCAGAAATAGCCGTCCTCGTCGCGCCAGGCGGTGTCGCCGGTGTGGTAATAGCCGTCGTGCCACGCCTCGCGGGTGAGACCTTCGTTGAGGTAATATTCCTTATAAAGTCCGATCGGGACCTCCTCCGAGGTGCGGATAACGATCTCGCCGACCTCGCCGTTGGCGCAGGGATTTCCGTCGGGGTCTAGGATGTCGATGTCATACTGCGGAGAAGCCTTGCCCATCGAGCCGTATTTCGGGGTGTCTCCGTAGAGGTTGCCGATCACGAGGGTCGTTTCGGTCTGACCGAAGCCCTCCATTATCTCGAGGCCGGTCGCCTGCTTAAACTGCTTCGCGACCTCGGGGTTGAGCGCCTCGCCGGCGGTGGTCATGTGGTGGATAGAACTCAGATCATATACCGAAAGGTCTTCCTTTATCATCATTCTGAGCATTGTCGGCGGCGCGCAGAAGGTGGTGATGTTGTATTTCGCGAACATCGGGAGAATATCGGAGGCGTCGAATTTATCGAAGTCGTAGACAAAGACCGCGCCCTCGCAGAGCCACTGGCCGTAGAGCTTGCCCCAGAGCGATTTGCCCCAGCCGGTGTCGGAAATCGTCAGGTGAAGGCCGTCGCGCTCGCAGCAGTGCCAGTATTTTGCGGTGACGAAGTGGCCGAGGGCGTAGGTGTGGGCGTGGGCGGCCATCTTCGGGTTGCCGGTGGTGCCGGAGGTAAAGAACATCAGCGCCATGTCGCTGCCCGCGGAGCAGTCCTCGGGGCGGTCGAACTTTCCGGTGAAGAGCTGATATTCGTTGTCGAAGTCGTGCCAACCCTCTCTCGCCCCGCCGACAAGGATCTTTGTCTTGACGGTCGGGCATTTTTCGGCGGCTCTGTCGGCGATCTCGGCGACGTCGCCGTCGGCGGTGCAGAGGATCGCAGAGACGCTCGCGCTGTTGAAGCGGTATTCAAAGTCGTGCTCCTTGAGCTGATTTGTCGCAGGGATCGCGACTGCGCCGAGCTTGTGGAGAGCGGTCATTGCGAACCAGAACTGATAGTGGCGCTTAAGGACTAGCATAACCTTGTCGCCGCGCTTTACCCCGAGCGAGCGAAGATAGTTTGCGGTCTGGTTAGAAGCGCGCTTGATGTCCTTAAAGGTGAAACGGCGCTCGACCTTGTGCTTGTCGACATGTATCATCGCGAGCTTTTCTGGATATTTGTCGGCGATCCTGTCGACGCAGTCAAAGCCGAAGTTGAAGCGCTCGGTGTTCTTGAATTTGATGCTCTTGAGGTGGCCGGCGTCGTCCTCGACGGTGTCGACAAATTCCTCGCAGATAAGGGTGTCCTTCTGGGGGCGGTTCGCGGCGATAACGCTGGTTCTGACAGTTTCCTCCGAGGTGTCCTCGCCGGGGAGAACTACCGCGACGAACACGCAGTCGGCGCCGTCGACGGCGATCATTCCGTGAGGAGTCGAAGAGTTGTAATAGATGCTGTCGCCCTCGCGGAGAACCTCGATGTGGCTTCCGACCTGAACCTTCAGGCTGCCTGAGATGATCAGGTCAAATTCCTGGCCGCTGTGCTTGGTGAGGTGGATCGGGACGTTCTGCTGCGCCTCGCTGTATTCATACTTTACCCAATAGGGCTCGGCGATCTTGTCGCGGAATTTCGGCGCGAGATTGGCGATGTCGATCCCCTTTTCCCTTGCAGTCACCTGGCCCATTCCCTTTCTCGTCAGGGTATAGCTTGAAAGCCTTGCGGCGCTGCGGCCTTCGAGAAGATCGGTCAGGTCGATCTCGAAAGCGAGGGCGCATTTATGGATAAAAGTAAACGGAAGGTCCGCGCGCGCGTTTTCATAGTCGAGGTATTCTTCCTCGGTGACCTCGGCCTTTTCCGCCATTTCGGCGGTAGTCCAGCCCATTATCTCGCGCATTTCACGGATTCGCTCTGCCACCTCCATAAGCGTAGTAGATGCCGTGTTTGTGCTCATTGCTTTCACTCCTGTTTATAAATTTATAGTGTATTCGGACGTCCGTCGGATAAAAAAAGGCCGTCTCAAATTTCTTTGAGACGAGCCGAATAACCTAAAGCTATTACTTACCCGCGGTACCACTCAAATTGCGCATAAAATGCGCCGCTCAACGGCTCTGACAAGCCTGCTGCTTTAACGCGCAGACACGGAGAACGCCTACCCCCACAAAACGGGCTCGGGCTCTCAGCTCGGAAGTGATGTGAACAGCTTCTGAATCCGCCGGCTCGCACCGATCGCCGGCTCTCTGAAGGACTCTTAAATAAGCGTTCCGTCTTCGTCATCGCTTTTCTTTATCGGATTATATCACCCGCCCGCGGCTTTGTCAACAGTTTTTTCCGAAAATTTTTGACGAAAATATTTCAACGATTCCGACTCAAATCATGTGATTTATCAAAAAAATCCTCAAAAAAGAGGTTGACATAATGCCTCTGAAAGTGTAAAATAACAACAAAAACACAGATCGGAGGAAAATTTATGGCTACATTAAAAATGACAATCGACCAAACCAACAGAATATCCAAGATCAACAAGGAAATTTACGGCCATTTCGCCGAACACCTCGGCCGCTGCATCTATGGCGGAATTTATGTCGGCGAGGACTCCCCTATCCCGAATATCAAGGGATTCCGCAAGGACGTCGTCGAGGCTCTTAAAGCAATTAAGGTGCCTGTAGTCCGCTGGCCGGGCGGCTGCTTCGCCGATACATATCACTGGCGCGACGGAATCGGCCCGAAGGAGACCCGCAGAAAGATCGTCAACGTCAACTGGGGCGGAGTCACCGAGGACAACTCCTTCGGCACCCACGAATTTTTAGACTTCTGCGAGCTGATCGGCTGCGAGGCTTATGTCTCTCTGAACGTCGGCAGCGGAACCGTTCAGGAAGCTTCGGAATGGGTCGAATATATGACCTCGTCTAACGAAAGCCCGATGACCGAGCTCAGAAAGAAAAACGGCCGCGAGGAGCCCTGGAAGGTAAAGTATGTCGGAATCGGCAACGAAAACTGGGGCTGCGGCGGAAATATGACCGCCGAATACTACTCAAGCCTCTATAAGCAGTTCCACTCCTTTGTCCGCGGTGCCGAACAGCAGATCGCCTGCGGCCCGAACGGAAACGACTGCAACTGGACCGAGACGCTGATGAAAAATATTCACCCCGGTCAGATGAGAGGTCTTTCGCTTCACAACTACACCATTCCGACAAACCAGTGGCACCGCAAGGGCGATTCGGTCAACTTCGACGAAAAGGAATATTATGACACTCTCGCCCACACCTGGCACATGGAGCGCATCCTAAAGGACCAGAAGGGCATTATGCAGCGATATGACGACCGCAAGTTCATCGGCCTGATCGTCGACGAGTGGGGAATCTGGACCGACGTCATCGAAGGCACCAACCCCGGCTTCCTCTATCAGCAGAACTCGATGCGCGACGCGATCCTCGCCTCTATCAACCTCAACCTCTTCAACGAGAACTCCGATCGCGTCAAGATGGCGAACATCGCCCAGATGATCAACGTTTTGCAGTCGGTTCTTCTCACCGAGGGCGAGAAAATGGTCAAGACCCCGACCTATCACGTCTTCGATATGTATAAGGAGCACATGGAGGCGACTCTTGTCTACTCCAACTGCGAGAATGTCGAGCTGATGCCTCAGCCCGAGCACCGCTTCCCGCCGCGCGACACGGAGCATCTCCCCGCGGTTTCGCAGTCGGTCTCTGTTGACGGCGAGGGAAAAATGCACATCACAATCTCCAACGCCTCGCTGGATCAGGACTTCGACATCGACTGCGTCATTCCGAGAGCGGAATTCAAGAGCGCAAGCGCAAGAATCCTCACCGCGAAGTTCAACGCGATCAACACCTTTGACGACCCCGACGCCGTCTCTCCTAAGGCTTATGACGGAATAAAGCTCGACGGCGAAAAGCTCGCGATCAGGCTGCCCGCCTGCTCGGTCATTTCGATCGAACTGTGCTGATCGAGGGAAGACCGGTCTGCAAGCGCTGTCTGCTCAGCGAGATCGACCCCGAGGGGCTCTATAAAAAGGTCAGCGATCTGATAGCGGTAATGCCGGAGGACATCAGGGCGAGCGCGGAGGAATATGACCGCAGGCTCAAGATCTGCCGAAGCTGCCCCGGCCTTGAAAACGGCATCTGCCGTGAGTGCGGCTGCTTTGTCGAGCTCCGCGCCGCGGCGAAAAAGAATTACTGCCCGAGTGCATATCATTATTGGTAAAAAATTTACGGGAAGCCGAAACATCGGCTTCCCGGGTTTTTATGATGGATGTCGGAGAAAATCCGGATGTTTCATTTATTTCCCAATCTCGTCTTCACCCGCCGGTAGAGTTTGTCCTCAAAACTCGCAGAGTGCGTTATTGTAATCGTTCCGACAGCATGATATAATTACGGCGAGGACAAAATCAGAAAGGAAGGCGCAAAGATGAACAATATCGGAGAGATCATCTACAAAAAGAGGACGGAGCTGGGGCTGACTCAGGCGCAGCTCGCGAGCGTGCTGAATGTCTCGTTTCAGTCGGTGAGCAAATGGGAGAACAGCACCGCTTATCCCGACATTGAGAAGCTGACGGAGCTCGCCGCAGCGCTTAAAACGAACGTTGACGTCCTTTTGGGATACAAAGGCGCCACGGCGGACTATGACAGCAGATATGCCGCAGAGGGATATTATTGGGGGCTGAAGCCGAACAGAATGTGCTACGAAATAATGAGCCTGCTGCCGCCGATCAAGCCCTATCGCCTGCTCGACATCGGCTGCGGTGAGGGAAAGGACGCCGTCTTTTTCGCTAAATGCGGCTATCTCGTCACGGCGTTTGACATCTCGGAGAACGGCATCGAAAAATCAAAGCGGCTCGCCGAGCACAACCGTGTCAATGTTGAATTTATCAAGGCGGATATAATGGACTTCCGGTTTGACAGGGATTACGACATCATCTTTTCGAGCGGCGTGCTGCATTTTTTGCGCCCTTCATACCGCGAGGAGATATGCGCGAGGCTTAAAGCGCATACTGCGCCGAACGGCTTCAACGCCCTCAACGTGTTTGTCCAAAAGCCGTTTATCGTCCGCGCGCCCGACAGCTCGAGAGACGAGTCTCTGCGCCACCCCTGGCTCTCCGGCGAGCTCTTAGGCTATTACCACGACTGGCTGTTTCACTCCTGCCGCGAGGATGTTTTTGACTGCCGAAGCGGCGGAACACCGCATAAACACTGCATGGACAGCCTGATCGCTCAGAAGCTCGGAGAGGGAGAAATTCTGTGAAGCCGGGTTATAGCGGAAAGGTGAGGGAAATATATGACCTTTCGGACGGCCGACTGGTAATTGTAACCACCGACAGAATATCAGCCTTTGACAGGATTCTGCCGCAGACGGTAAAGGACAAAGGCGTCATTCTCAACAGGCTGTCCTGCTTCTGGTTCAAAAGGACGGCTTACATCGTTCAAAATCACATTCTTTCGGAGAACGTCGAGGATATGCCGGAGTTTTTCGGCACGGAGGAGTTCAGAGACAGAACTGTGCTTGTCAAAAAACTGAATATGCTTCCGTTTGAGTTTGTGGTGCGCGGGTATATCTTTGGGAGCATGTGGAAGGCATACTCGGAGGGAGCGGACTTCTGCGGATACCGCCTGCCGCGCGGATACTGCGAGGCGCAGAGGCTCAATGAACCGATTCTGACGCCTGCGCTCAAGAATGACATCGGCCATGACGAGTATATTACCCAATCCGATCTTGAAAAACAGCTTGGCATGGAAACGGCGCAGAGGATATCCGAAATATGCCTCCGACTGTATGAAAGCTGTGCGGAATACGCATTATCAAAAGGGATAATCATCGCCGACACAAAATTCGAGTTTGGAATTGATAGCGAGGGTGAACTCACCCTGGCAGATGAGCTTTTTACGCCGGATTCAAGCAGATTCTGGGATCTGAATGAATATTCGGTCGGGACGTCTCCGCGCTCTTATGACAAGCAGCTTTTAAGAGACTGGCTGCTAAAGCATTCCGAAAACGGCGTTTTGCCTTTTGACAGCGTGCCGCAGGAGGTACTGAATGACACCGCAAAGCTATATCGAAAATGCTTTGAGCAGCTTACCGATGCGGAGTATTCATAATGCAATAGCTTCGGCACAAAGCCTCTCAAGACTTGGGAATATAATGCTTTGAGGCAAGACAGAGGGCGGGACAAGCGCTTTGTCGAAAAGAAATTTTCAAAACCGCTTGACAAAACGCCCCGTTTATGATATTATAATTGAGCGCTGATGAACAGCACTCATATCGCGGGGTAGAGCAGTTGGTAGCTCGTCGGGCTCATAACCCGGAGGTCGTTGGTTCAAGTCCTTCCCCCGCAACCAAACACAAAACCGCTTGTAGAGCCAGCTTACGGCAATCAAGCGGTTTTCTTTTTGCTTAAAAACCGCTGTTTTCGGATTCTTTGACACCAACATTTGACACCAACCGGA